>JAYSSR010000050.1:0-32795 GCA_043720395.1 Acidimicrobiia bacterium | reverse complement strand
CACTACGGCCGCTCCGGCCACCACGGCAGCTCCGGCTGTCGAAGCCGAGCCGGCTCAGGCCGTCGAGGATGAGCCCACCTTCACGGGCTGATTCGCCTGTAACCGGTCACACTCGTAACCGGTAGCACTTTGTGAGAAGGCCCCCGCTACGGCGGGGGCCTTTTTCGCGTCCCACAGGACTTCGCCCCTTCCCTACGGGGTGGTCACGAATCGCTCACGTACCGACCGTAGGATTTCCTGCATGCGCACTTCCCCCTTCGCACCAGCCGTACGTCGTCTCACCGGCTCGGCCATTGCTGCCACCCTCGTCTTCGGGTCCGTCATGGTCACCGCTCCATCCGCCGCCGCTCAAAGCGTTGCGTCACCCGACGAGGTTGCGGCAGCGATTGCTTCGACAGATATCGATCTTTCGACTGCGACCAACGTTGCGCCGGTACTCAACGGGCGTTTCGGCGCATCGTTCACGGTGTACGGGTCGCCGGATACCTCGGAGCCCATCGCAAAGCTGATCAACGGGAAACAGGTCGTCGGTCGAGTGGTATTCACCGTCGTTGAGGACCTTGGCGACTGGCTGAAGGTGAGTGCGCCAATGCGGGCAAATAAGGGCATCGGCTATGTGCCAGCGTCGATCATCGACAAGCGCTTCTACCATGAATGGCGGTTGCGCATCGAGGTTGGAGCTCGCCGGCTCACGCTCACGAAGGGTGCCACGGTGATCCTCACCGACCGTGTCGCGATCGGAAAGACGAAGACGCCAACGCCCCTCGGCACGTTCTTCACGGTGGATTTGGTGAAACCGAAGAAGGCGAAGGGCACCTACGGACCATTTGCCTACGGACTCTCCGGCTTTTCCAGCGTGTACCAGCGCTTCGGTGCTGGTGACGGACGCATCGGGCTGCACGGAACCAACCAGCCATCGAAGCTTGGCCAGGCGGTCTCCAACGGATGCATCCGGGTTTCGAACGCCACAATTCTGAAGCTTACGGCGCTGCTGCCGTTGGGCGTCCCCGTGGACATCGTCGCCTGACTCGCGTGCGTGGCCCTAGTGCATCGCCGCAAAAGTTCCTCGCGTGACGCCTCGCCCGGAAAGGCTTGCGCAGCAACCAAGATCGGATACGACGTCACGCGAGGAACTTCCGCTTGCGTGCACTACGCGCGGATTTCGACCGGGACACCTTGGGGCAACCTCTGCGCCAATTTCGTGATGCCGGTGTTTGAGACTCGGATGCAGCCGTGGCTCACGTCGGTCCCGAGTTGCTTGGGAAGATTCGTTCCATGGATGCCGATCTGACCGTCGCCTCGGCCGAACTTCGTCAAGACATTGGAATACGCCGACAGGCCGAATGCCCATGGACCGTAGGCCCCGCGAGGATTGCCCGGCCGTGCGAGTTCGCGAATGAAATAGGACCCGAGAGGAGTGGGGTACTTCTTCGAGCCGACCGCAACTGTTTCGCGCTGGACTTCCTTGCCTGCCTTGTAGAGCACGAGGGAATGCTGGGAGAGCGACACGACGATGCCGTAGTCGTGCTGGAACAGGTTGACGTCGGCGAGGCGGATCCATCCGGTTCGGCCGTTTGGACGGGTCGGAACTCGAACGTTCAGCCAGTCACCATCGCGATTCATGACCTGGAACACGTGTCGACCGGAGAAGTTCGTCCGGTTGTCGAGCACCACCATCGGCGTAACGGCCGCCTTCGTCGCGTAGACGTTGGTCTTTCGTGCCTTTGCCGATGCGATATAGGTGAGCGTGGGGATGCCATCGACGAGGACGGGATTCAGCGTCGCAGTCGGGGGCAGTGCTGCGCCGGGGGCAATGGCTGCGTTTGGTGCCGCGATCGTTGTCGGAGTTGCCGTTTTAGCCGTTGCGGCACCCGCAGCGTTAGTGGTCGTGGTCGCACTGCCTACGGAGAGGAGTGCGATCAATCCAATCACGGTTCGCCGATGCACCGACGTGATGGAAGCCGTGAGCATCGCAGGTTCGATCATCCTGGGTTCGTCGGCATGCATGCGGAATCTCTTGACCCGATTGTTCGCTTGCACTACGCCTTCACAATGACGGGGGTGCCGAGCGGGAGGATTTTGGCCAGGGTCGTAATGCCGGCATTGGACATCCGGATACAACCGTGCGAGACGTCTTGCCCGAGCAATCCCGGCTCGTTCGTGCCGTGGATGCCAATCGTGTCGTCGCCGCCGCGGAAGTTCTGCACCACGGGCGAATACCCGGAAAGGCCATAGGCGTACGGCCCGTACGGTCCGTCGGCCCTTGGAGGTTTGAGCAACTCCTTGATGTAGTAGCGGCCGTCGGGCGTTGGGGTTGCACCCTTCCCAACGGCAATCTTCTCGCTGAGTACGACCGAATCACCGTTCGTGACGGTGATCCGGTGGGCACCGATTTCAACGACGATCTTGTACTTGTGCGCCTTCTTGATACCGACCTCCGACGGGTCGAGCCAACCGACGCTGCCATTCGGCTTGACCGGGAGCAGGACCTTGTACCGGGTCGGGGTCTGGCCATCGACGAGGAACGTCAGGGGCGCGCCGGACGGTAATGGGTTGGGGAGGGTGGTCAGCGCAGCACCGGCCGTTGCCGAGTCGTAGATGTGGACGATAGGAACGGTTGCCTGGAGCACGGTGGATTCGCCGTCTGGGGCGGGCGTGTAGTCGTCGAGCAGCCTGTTACTTGCCGTCGTATCGAAAACACCGGGTGGCGTGTCCAGGACTTGGCTCTCAACTTGTGTTTGCGGTGTCGTGTCGAGCACCGCCTTCGTGTCCCTGGTTGCTGCGCCCCGACGGCTCGGGGTCGTAGCGGACGTTGCGGTGCCTGACGACGCGGTCGCGTTGCCGGGCGACGCGGATGGCGACGTGGACGGATCGCCGCCCGAGCAACCAGCAACGGTCAACGCCGCCATGGACACCGCCGCCACCGAAAGCACGGCGCGAACGAATGAATGGCGCGACCGGATCATCCAGCCATTGTACCGACCCTAGAATCTTTAGTCATGAGGTCGTCGTCCGACAACGAGCCGGGTGCGAGCGTCTTTGTCACTGTCGTGTTGCCGGCGTACCAGGAAGAAGGATTCCTGGAAACGGCGGTCTCCGATGTGGTGAAGGGTCTCCGGACGGCCGGTCGCAGCTTTGAAGTGCTGATCGTGGAAAACGGATCGATCGACCGTACGGGGGAGATTTCTCGGCAACTGGCCGAGGAGTTCGTGGAGGTCAGCGCACTTTCGATTGACCAGGCGAACTACGGCCTCGCACTCCGACATGGGCTCCTCAGCGCGAGCGCCGAGTTCGTGGCCAACTTCGACGTCGATCTCTACGACCTCGACTTTCTCGACGCCGCCATCAAACGTCTTGGTCCGGCCGGTGGTCCCGAGTCAGCGTCGATCGTGGTCGCGTCCAAGCGCGGTGCAGACGCCAACGACACGCGACACTGGACCCGCAAGGTGGTCACGGGCGTCTTCAGCACACTGCTGCGAATCGGGTTTGGCCTCCGGGTCAGCGACACGCACGGCATGAAGGTGATGCGCCGAGCCGATGTCCTCGGCATTGCCCGTACGTGTGTGTTCGGCACCGACCTGTTCGACACGGAACTGATCCTTCGAACCGAACGGGCGGGGTTGCGCACGGCCGAGATCGGCGTCACCATCACGGAGAAGCGTCCCGCTCGGACGCCGATCGTCGGACGGATTGCGCGGTCGCTTCGTGGGCTCGCGAAGCTGTGGTTCACGCTCCGGCGTGAGTCGCGGGCCTAACGGTCAGGACGCTGTTGCGGCGCGCTCGGCGCGTCTCGCTCGAAGCGCTCGGGTCCCGCTCGCTATGAGCAGAACCAATCCTGCCAACGAGATCGCAATCGCGACAAGTTCCAACCGCGTGTACTCGTAGGTCAGCGAGACGTTCGTTCTTGTCGGTATGACCACCATGAAGTTCGGGGCCACGCGGTAGGGGCCAGTTGCACCGTGCGCCTTCCAGTTCGGGAACCACGAGACGCGCACGAGCACGGGAATCCCCGGACGGTCAACGTTGAACGACATCAATTGGTTCCCGATGACGACGTCGCTGACAGTCGCAGGCGGGACCGCTTCCGGTGTTTCGCTGCTCACTTTGAGACCGTCGCCGCGTTTCACGGCGACGGTTGTCGTGGTCGTCGTGGTTGTCGACTTCGGGGCGACGGTTGTCGTAGGCGTCGAAGTAGCCGCGGGCGCGGGCGGCAACGTTGTGGAAGGTGGCGACCGCACGATCGGTGTGCGCCGCCAGTAGGGAGGTCCGTCGACGGCGACCGTGGTGGGGAAGTCCTGTGGGCGGACCCACTGCGCGAGGCCAACTTCGGTGAATCTACCGATGGCACGTGGTGAGACGCCGGTGACCACGACCGGCTCCTCTGCAAGTGCACGTACAACGGCGAAGTCCCGAACCTCGAAGAGGTCGAACGGTCCCGTGTTCACGAGGAATCGGAGGCCGGGTTGCGACCGCGCGTCCTTTTTCGCGGCGTCGGACACGAGGAGGACGTAGCGGACGCCAAGGCTGCGGATTCGGTCCACACCTTTCTTCATGTCGTAGGCCGTGTACGGCAGGCGACGCTGGGCGTGCGAGGCTTTGGTCGACATCATTGACGCGGTCAGATAATGGAATGGCGTGGTCGACGACGCCTCGTAGTACAGGCCATCGATGGTCTGGATGCAGCCTTTCGTCCAGTAGGGCATCGCCGTGATGGCGAGTGTCGACCCGTACTTGTCGTATTTCTTGCCGTCAGGTTCGGCGAACAGCCGACCACACTCGAGGGTTTCGAGGACGCTGATGAGGCTCCGGTATTCCGGGTAAGCCTTGCGTCCCTCCGTGCCGGTGTAGTTGCCGGCGGCCCAGGCGAACGGAAGGTGCGCTTTGTTCGACACAAAGGCCGGACCGAGCACCGAGAGGATGAGCCCAGTGGCAAGCAGGACCGGGGTGACCGAGCCGCCGCCAGCCTTGTCCGGCACCTTGTCCGGCATTGGGGCTGCGTCGGACGCACTGGCTGTGCGGTGCCGACGCCGTTGCACGAGGCGTTTTAGACCAGCGGCAGCGTGCCAGAAGCCGAGCCCGCCCAGGGTGTAGACGCAGAAGAACCACGAGGGCAGGAGGCGGTTGTTCCACATAGCGCTTCGGGGCCAAAAGGCGAAGGCGAGTCCGGAAATCAGAGCGGTGAGCGTCATCGTCATGATGAACCGGTTGCGCCGGCGCAGGCCGACCACGATGGCGATCAGCATGAATATGACGAAAATGGATGCCTGGCTCGCGCCGTCTGCTGGTGTGTGCAGCGTCGCCGAGTCGGGCAGGATCGGAAACAGCGTTCGCAGCGTTCGCGTATTTCGCTCGTAATCCATTGAGTTTGTGTACGGGAGATTGTGCGCGAATGGGATCGTCCAGAATGCGGTCAGCATCGCGGCAACACCGCCGACCAGCGCAACGTCGCGAACCTGGCGTCGCCACGTGAGTCGGCGAAGTTCACATGCCACGCATGCGACGGTGAAGGCCAACGCAAATAGTGTCGGAACGATGTGACACAGTGCCATTGCGGCCACGGTGGCGGTCGTTCGTGTACGACCCCGGCCGGTGCGGAGAAGTCGGACGAGACTTCCCATGTACAGGACAGCAAGCGTCAGGCTGATGGAGAACGAGAACTCGCCCGCCATCGTGGAAAAGATGTTGCCGCCCAGGATTTTGTAGTGCCGAGACAGCAGGAACGGAAAGGCACCTGCTGCAAGGAACAGCGGTTCCGGCCACGCAAGCTCGGCCCGTCGCCCGAGGCGTAGACAGGCCCAGGGCAACGTCAGAATCCCAAGGATCGTGACGAGCTTGAATGAGATCGCGAACGGAATCACGTAGCTGAGTGCGACGATCAGCCAGCTGGGCAGTGGGAAGTACATGCTCAGCACGGGGAGGCCCGCGAAGGAGTCGTTCGACCAACCCCAGAGGCGACCGTGGGGGATGAGGACGCGTTTGAGGTACCCGCTGGTCCAGATGTGTGCTGCGTTGTCGCCACCGGTCGGTGTCGACGTTGAAAAGATCAGATCGGGTCGGAGTAGTACGAAGACCAACGTCGTCATCGTGGCGAGCACGACACCCGCGAGAACGACCTTCGGGGCATGGCGTCGCTCGGTGCGCAGGCGCGACGCGGCGCTTACGACGGTGACCTCGGGAGTCGGGCGGGGCGGGAAGTCGTGAAGCACAACGAACGGCAGGCCGCTCGTCTCTGCTGTACGCGCCGACGAAGATGAGTCGGGGGTCGCCGAACCTCCGGGGGGCGGGGCCTCGGTTTCAGTCATCCGAGCGTTGGAACGGCTCGCCGCTCAAGTTGCCCGCGGCCGCCGGGACCATGATGGGCGAGTCGGGCGAGTCGGGCGAGTCGGGCGAGTCGGGCGAGTCGGGCGAGTCGGGCGAGTCGGGCGCGGAGGCGGTGCTGGGAGCGAGGTCGTCTAGGTCGTACGTTTCCGGGTCGTCGATTGGCAACGCCGCGACAGCGTCTGCAGCCGTGTCGCGGCGTCGGTGCCGGTGCAGAAGAAAAATGCCGGCAAGTCCGAAAGCAGTCGCGAGGAAACCGAGCCTGTCGCCATTGCTATAGCCGTAGTGAATACGAACGTCATTCTTGGTTGGGATGACCACCATGAAATTCGGCATGACCCGGTAAGGACCCTTGGCACCGCTTGCCTTCCAGTTGGGGAAGTAGCTCGTTTTCACGAGAACCGGCACGCCGACGCGGTCGACATGGAAGCGGATATCGGTGTTGTTCTGCGAGATTTTTGACACGACGACAGCGGGTAGTTTGCGGGGCTCTGTCGGCGTAACGGTGACCCCGACGCCGTAGGTGTGAACGTCCTTCGGCTTGGTGACCTTTGCCTGTGTTCGCTGCCACGTTTTCGGTCCGGACCACGCGATCTGACTCGGGTAGAGCTCTGGGTGCAGGAACCACTCCTGTTCAACGTCCAGCCAGCCGCCGTCCTGGTCCTGGTCGATACCTCGCACCACGACCGGTTCGTCGACAAGGGGAGCGACCCGGTCGGCGTTGCGAATCAAGTAGATGTTGAACGGTCCTGACTTGGCGACGTTCGTGAGATCCGGGTGCGCGTTGGCGGTGGTGATCGAAAGTTCCGTCATTGCGATGTAGTAGCGCACCGCGGCGTTCTGCAGTTTGGTGATACCGGTTGCGAACATCTGCGGATAGTTCTCAACGGTGACCTGCGGATAGCTGAGGAATCGCTGTGGATTCGACGGTCCGCTGGTCTTTTTGGACCCGTCCGGGTTCGTAACCTGCGGTGCCGTGACGAATGCCGCAGTGAGAAAGTGTGATGGCGTGGTGGCCGATGATTCGAAGTAGACCGCCTCCATCGAGCCGATGCAGCCCCTCGTCCAGTACGGCAGCAGCATGAGCGCGAGCGTGGTGCCGAAGGAATTGAGCTTCGAGTCCTCGTACTCCCACATGGCGCGTCCGCAGCCGTGTTGCTTGCCGACAGCACTGGCCGTGTCCATGAGCGCCTTGTATTCCGGCCACGCTCGCGCTTCGTAGCCTGCGAAGTTGTACGCCGCCCAGCCCGGCGCTGGATTCGAGTCGGTCGACCGTTTCGCGAGCTTGACGCCGACGCGTCCCCCCTTCACGTCGGGGACCGGGAGATTTCCGGGAACGAGGTTGAGCGGTAAACCGACGGCGATGAACGTAGCGAGTGCGGCGAGGCTCGCGCCGATCGCGGGAAGGTTAGGGAATTCGCGGCGCGGCTCTGCGAATCGGCGGACCAGTGCCGCGATCCAGCGGGGGAGTTCGGTCGCCCCGAACGCCGCCAGCAAGCCGATCGAGAAGAACCAGAAGGGAAGCGCACGTGCATTCCACAGCCGGAATTGTGGGCTGTACCTGAAGAGCGTTGCGATTGTCGCGATCACCAGTGTGAGTGCGGTCGGCCAACGGTGAAACGCCTCGCCCGTGAACGCAGCCCGGACGAGCACGATGGAGAGGCCAACGATGGCAACGATCGCGACCGTCAGTCCTGAGGTCGATCGTTCGAGCAGGGTCGTCGTGGTTACCGCGACGACGGTGGCGAGGAGGATCGCGGTCCACACGATGGAGCGGTCAGAGAGCGCGACCTGGACAAGAAACGTGAGCACGATGACCGTGCCAGCGACGATCAAACCCGTCCAGCCGCTCTTGTTCAGAAGCGCTCCTGCGAGTCCTGCGACCGAGGCGACGATGACGGCAAGCGGCATGACCGACGTGGGCCACGGCGCGTGGCGTTCGACCGACGCTCGCAGCGCCCGTGCTACCGACGCCCATGCGCCGACTGCGCCGATTGCGGCGAGAACCATAAGCACTGCAATAATGCCAGCGTCTGCATACGGTTTCCCGGCCTTGCCCGCCCAGAAGGGGAAGAGATTGGCCGTATACTTCGTCATCTTCTCCCACTTCATATCGTTGGAGTAGGGGAGATTGAAGAAGAACGGTACGGCCCAGAAACCTGCGATCGCGCCTCCGAATCCGAGCATAAGGATAACGTCTCGGATTTGACCGAAGCCAATGACGTTGGTGAACCAGTCCACGACAACGGCGAGAAACACGACCAAACCGAACACAATGAGCCCATGTGGCTTCGTGTCGAAAGCAGCGGTGAGGCCCCCGAGTACCAAGGCACCGCCCAGGACGGCAGCGGCCAGAGATGGGCTTCGGAAGCGCAGCCTCACGGGGTCGAGGTGGGCGAGGAACAGGAAGAATGCCACCACAATCACGAACAGCGTCGGTAGAAGGTGACACAGCGCAGTGATTGCGAGCATCGCGGCGGTTCGGCCGCGGCCCTCGCCGGTTCGCAGGGCTCGGGTGAACAGACCGAGAAACAACAACGACGCCGAGAGGCTGATGGAGAACGAGAACTCCCCGGCCATGGTGGCGAGGATGTTGCCGCCGTAGATCTGGAGGTCGTAGTGCCGACCAAAGACGAAGATCATGGCTCCGAGTGCCATCAGGGTCGGCACGGGGCGTCGCAGTCCAGCGAGGCGACCGGCCTTCTCGGCGGCGAACGGCAGCGTCATCACGCCGAGAATGGTGACGAGTTTGAAAGCGATGTTGTACGGGAGAATGAAGCTCAGGAACGCGATCAGAATCGTGGGAAGCGGGAAGTAGAAGTTCAGAACTGGCATGCCCGCGTAGTACGAATCCGTCCAGCCGGTCAGACGAGCTTTCGGGAATAAATTGTGCCGGACAAAGTCCGGTGTGAAGACGTGGGCACCCATATCGCCACCGGTGGCGGTCGAGTTCTTGAGCAAATCACCGCGGCCCCAGCGCCAAGGTGTGATCCAGTCTCCGATGCTGCGCCACAGGTTCAGTTCCGGTGCGGGCTTGCCCTTCGCTACGGCCCGTTCCAAGGCGATCTGGCTCGGCAGCTTGAAGCCGTGGAGCTTCCAGAAGATCACAATCAGGCAGAACGCCAAAATGCCGCGTGTCACGCGCCGCAGCCAGATTGCCTCGTCGGTGTCTTTCGGGTCGGACGGCACCGGGGCACCACCCGTGATCTCGGCAAGTCCACGGGCAGAACCCAGAGCACCGATTCGCCACCCAATGCGCGCGAAGCCGTCTCCACGAACGCGGTTGGTGAAGCTCGATTCGGTCACGAACGTCTCTTCGGCCTCAGTGGCGGTCACCTTGATCTCCTCCTGGGAGTGCTTTGCGAAGACTCGCCGTAGCTTTGTCCGTGCACCGACGCTGAACACTTCAAACGAGTCGGGCTCGGAGTAGTCGGATCTCCGCGGCTCGGTGCGGGGCACGCTCACACCCTAGAAGCGCCGCAAGACTCAGAAACGTTTTCATCTGATATGAAAACTTCGCGCACGCTCAGGAACTGCTTCGTTGCGCGGTTGCCCACCGTTGTGTCGCCAGCAGTAGCGTGTCCCCGCCCGAAGGGCTGCCGCACCAGCGGCGAGGAAGGTGTGCGATGAACTCAACTGGGTCAGAAGCTGGCGCGAGCGACCGTTCGGCCGACCTCGCCGCAATCTTCAAGGCCTACGACGTTCGAGGCCTGGTTGGCGTGCAGATCGACAACGAGGTAGCCCGAGCGATCGGCGCGGCATTCGCTGTGTTCTGTGGCGTCTCGAAGGTTGTTGTGGCGCGAGATATGCGTCCGTCGGGCGTGGAGTTGGCGAGCGCATTTTCCGACGGAGTTCGCGGCGAGGGTGCCGACGTGGTCGACATCGGCCTCGCCTCGACCGACCTCCTGTACTTTGCGAGCGGCAAGCTCGACTTGCCAGGCGTGACCTTTACGGCGTCGCACAACCCGGCGCAGTACAACGGCATCAAGATGTGCCTTGCCGGCGCGAAACCGATAGGCGAAGACACCGGCCTGATGCAGATCCGTGACCTGGCTGGCGAGTTCCTCGATGGTACGCGCGCCTACGGATCTGGCACCGGAACGCGCACCGAGATGACGCTGCTCGACGCGTTCGCAGAACACGCCTTGGCGTTCGTCGATGCCTCGTCGATCCATGGCCTCAAGGTGGTCGCGGATACGGCAAACGGCATGGGCGGACTCGTGGTGCCCGCCGTTATCGGCCGCCTCGACGTTGCCCTCGACATGTTGTTCCCCGAACTCGACGGCACGTTTCCGAATCACCCGGCCGATCCCATCCAGCCGGAGAACCTTCGCGACCTCCAGAAGCGTGTGCTCGCATCGGGTGCAGATGTGGGTCTTGCCTTCGACGGCGACGCTGACCGAGTTTTCCTGGTCGATGAGAAGGGGCAGGGCGTGTCCGGCTCGACGACAACGGCAATGCTTGCCGCGGCGATCCTGAAGAAACACCCCGGCTCAAAGGTGATCTACAACCTCATCTGTTCCAAGTCGGTACCCGACGTGATTACGGAGAACGGCGGCATTCCCGTCCGTGCGCGCGTCGGGCACAGTTTCATCAAGGCCGTCATGGCGGAGTCGGGCGCGATCTTCGGCGGTGAGCACTCGGCGCACTACTACTTCCGCGACAACTGGCGCGCCGACTCAGGGCTGATCGCCGCTCTGCACGTGCTCGAAATGATGGCGGCAACGGGCCAGAAACTGAGCGAACTGCGCAAGCCGTTCGAGCGTTTTGCTGCCTCAGGCGAAATCAACACCAAGGTTGCGAATCCGGCGCTCGTTATAGAACGCATCGAAGCTGCGTTTGCACCGAAGGCGAAGTCGGTTGATCACCTCGATGGTCTCACCGTCGATTTTGGATCGTGGTGGTTCAATCTTCGTGCGTCGAATACCGAACCCCTTCTTCGTCTCAACCTTGAGGCGGCGAACGACAACGATTGCGGGGCCCACGTCGCCGAAGTCGTGACGTTGATCGCCGGACTTGCCAACGTCAAGTCATAGGTCGGGCACGTCCGCAGGTCGGTATCTCCGGTAGAGTTGTCGCTGTTCGGGCCCGTGCGGCTGTGACCCCGTGAGCGGGGCCGACGCTCCCATCTCTCTCGCGCGCCGAACGACTCCGTTGCCGAAGGCGTAAAGGCGCGCGCTTCTACGGACGAGGTTCAAACCCATGCCACGCTTGACCGACCGCGACTTCAAAGTCGCCGACCTTTCTCTCGCGCCCTTCGGACGCCGCGAGATCCACCTTGCCGAGCACGAAATGCCCGGCCTGCGAGCCATCCGCAAGGAATACGGACCGCAGAAGCCGCTTGCCGGTGCGCGCATTTCCGGATCGCTCCACATGACCATTCAGACCGCCGTTCTCATCGAGACGCTGGTCGAACTTGGTGCCGAGGTGCGCTGGGCAAGCTGCAACATCTTCTCCACACAGGACCACGCGGCAGCAGCGATCGCGGTAGGACCGGAGGGCACGGCGGCCGAGCCGAATGGCGTCCCGGTGTTTGCCTGGAAGGGCGAATCACTGGAGGAGTACTGGTGGTGCACGGACCAGATGATGACCTGGCCGGCTGACGCAAACGGTGACACCGGCCCGAACATGATCCTCGACGATGGTGGCGACGCCACGATGCTGCTGCACAAGGGCGTCGAGTTCGAAAAGGCTGGCAAGGTCCCCGACGCCGGGGAAGCAAGCTCGGCGGAGTTCGCGATCGTGCTGCGTTTGTTGGAAAAGACGATTCGCGAGGACGCCACCAAGTGGACCCGGATGGCGAAGCCGATCAAGGGTGTGTCCGAAGAGACCACGACCGGCGTCCACCGTCTGTATCAGATGCACGCGCGTGGCGAGCTGATGTTCCCGGCGATCAACGTGAATGACAGCGTCACGAAGTCGAAGTTCGACAACCTCTATGGGTGTCGCCATTCGCTCGTGGACGCGATCAATCGGGCGACCGACTTCATGATCGGCGGCAAGACCGCGGTTGTCTGCGGCTACGGCGACGTCGGCAAAGGGTCGGCCCAGTCGTTGCGCGGGCAGGGCGCGCGCGTGATCGTCACGGAGATCGACCCGATCAATGCACTTCAGGCGGCGATGGAGGGCTACCAGGTCCTCACGCTCGACGATGTCGTTTCAACGGCAGACATCTTCGTGACCGCGACGGGCAATACGAGCATCGTCACGGCTGAGCACATGTCGAAGATGAAGCACAACGCAATCGTGTGCAACATCGGCCATTTCGACAATGAGATCGACATGGACGGACTCGCTCGCTGGCCGGGGATCGAGCGGACGGAATTGAAGCCGCAGACCGACCTGTGGCGCTTCGAGGACGGTCACTCCGTGATCATCCTCGCCGAGGGGCGTCTGGTGAACCTCGGTTGTGCGACCGGCCATCCGAGCTTCGTGATGTCGTGTTCGTTCTCGAACCAGGTACTTGCGCAGATTGAGCTGTTCACCCGTACGTCGGAGTACCCGACGGGTGTGTACGTGCTTCCGAAGCGTCTCGACGAGAAGGTGGCCCGGCTCCACCTCGACGCGCTCGGCGTCAAGCTCACCCCACTTCGCGAGGACCAGGCCGAGTACCTGGGCGTCGAGTTCGAGGGCCCCTACAAGAGCGACACCTACCGCTACTGACCTGCACTGGTGGCAACGTGGCCCGTTCACGGCTGGCCTGCGGCAGGTCTGCTGCTTCGCGGTACGTTCGGTCGTTCGCGGTACGTTCCACGTACGCTGAACGTACCGCGAGCGCGTGAACGTACCGCGAAGCACCCGATGGTGGCCCGCGGTCGGTAACCGCGCGATGCCTACTTGTGTTTGCTTGCGAGTCGGACTCGGATGGGGTTCGCTCGGTGGATGGAACCGAACGCATGGCGTCACCGTGTACTCACTGACTTGGGCAAGGGCCGCGCTGAGCTCGAACGAGACCTGAGGGTCGGAAAGCTGCGACGGCAGTACCGGGGCATCTATGTGCTGACCGGTGAAGATGCGATGTGGCGAGCCGAGGTCGAAGCGCAACTGCTGCGGAGCGGGCCGGGCGCGGTTGTCGGGCTTCGGACTGCCGCTCGTCTGCATGGCCTCGACGGATTTCGGGACTCGACCGTCATCGAAACGATCACCGCGAACGCGTTTCACCAGAACAAGCACCATGTGCATCGAACAAGGACGCTCAGCGAAGACGACATCACCGAAATAGACGGACTCCGCGTGACGTCGCTCGCCCGGACGCTGATGGATCTCGGCCGCGTCGTGGGCCCCGACCAAGTGGAATTTCCAGTGGAGCACGCACTTCGCGGCGGCGATCCGGGAAGGCCGGACATTTGGAACACTGCGTTACTGGCTGAGTTGTTGGAACGAATTCGCAACCCAAGGCCCCGCACCGGTGTGGCCGTTCTCGCCATTGTGCTCTTTCGCCGGCCGCTCGGGTGTCGCCCCACAGGAAGCTCTGCCGAGACCGCGTTGCTGCAGGGTTTTCGGGCTGAGGGCGTCAACGTAGTCCGCCAGTGTGACGTGCGGCTGCTTGATGCCGACGGAGCCAACGAGCACAACTATTTCGCTGACTTTGGAGTACCAACTCGACTCACGGTTATTGAAGTCAACGGCAAGAGCAGTCGAGGAGGTGCCACGATGACGGCCGCCGACGTGACCCGAATGAATTTGCTCGCCCGGACGCTGAGGGTCCACGTCGTTTCGGGTGCCGAAGCGATCTCGGCCCCCAAGGCAACCGCTCGTGCGGTGCGAGCGGTACTTCTTAGCGAGCCGGGACGGTCGGGGACCGTCGAGGTGCGAGGGCACCGGGTGCGCATCGGCGTCGACCGACTCGACATCGTCGGTCCTGAGCGCAGTGACTTCGCCGCGTGACGGGTCTCGCGTGAGAAACCATGGGGCGTCGCGGTACGTTCGGTCGTTCGCGGTACGTTCCGCGTACGCTGAACGTACCGCGAGCGCGTGAACGTACCGCGAAGGTCACTTGTTGGCCGGAGCCAGAGGCGAAATGGCGGCGCGCCGTGGCAGAAGGTTCACGTGCGGTACTCGGCAGGTAGCGTCGTCGGTATGACGCTGTCCGCAAAGCTGTTGGAAATCCTCGCCTGCCCGGAGGACAAAGGGCCGCTCTACTTCATCGCCGATGAGGACGTGCTGTACAACCCGCGCCTGTTGCGCCGCTACGACGTGAAGCAGGGCATCCCGATCATGCTCATTGACGAGGCCACCACCGTCGACGCAGCCGAGCACGAACGGCTCATGGCGAAGATCAGCGTCGAAGGCATTTCTCCGACGTTTGAGGCACCCCCCTGACCGCAAACTGTCATAGGGCACCGTCACACTGTGACGATGTTCGATCGTCTCTTCCAAGCGCTGCTACCCATGCCCTGTCCGAGCTGTGGTGCGCGTGATGGCGCGCCCTGCGACCGCTGCGTTGCGACATTTCGGGTCGCGCCGACGCTGCCCATCCCAGTTGGTCTCGACAGTTGCGTTGCTGCGTATGCCTACGAGGGTGCAGTCCGAAACGTGGTGCTTGCGTGCAAGCGCTCGAATGCTCACGCGTTGGCGGGGTACATGGCCGCATCGATTGTGGAACATGCGGAGGTCGAACGGCACACGGTCGACGTTGTCACGTGGGTACCGACAACTCCGGAACGAGTCAGGCAGCGGGGCTACGACCATGCCGAGCGCATCGCGCGACGCGTCGCCCGCGTTGAGCACCTGGGGTGTCGCCCACTTCTTCTGCGAGTGAGCGGTGCGATGGACCATGCGGGCACCTCTGCCGGGTCAGTGGCATTCCGGCCGACGAAGGTCGTGCAGGGCAGCGTCCTGGTGGTCGACGACGTGCGCACGACCGGCCGTTCACTCAGCGCCGCGGCCTGCGCTCTTCGGGACGGCGGGGCATTGCGTGTCGCGGCTCGGACGTTTGCGGCGACGCCCCTTCCGACCTTTCACGAGAGGTCTCGACAACTCCCTGCGTCAGAGGTATAGGGTGCCTCATGGGACGCTCCTCAGGTCTGTGGTTGCAAGTCGATGCCAGTCGCAGGCGAAACGACCCACGTAAGGCAGCTCATTGTTGCTGATCATGGTGCGGCTTAGAAGTAAGTCCTGCCTGCCCGTCTCGCCGATCCTCGGCGGGGGGTGGAGAGAGGCCGAAGCGGGCGTGAGCCCGGCACGTCTCCTGCAGGCGGGTGTGGGGTCAAAGACCAGGTCAGCTGAGGAGCGACTCAACCAATTGTCCACGTCGAGGTGTTCAACTGAGGGTTCAGACCAAGGACGGCCTTTCCGCAGGGCCGTCCTTTGCTGTCTCCGGCCGCCGCGCCGCACGTGCCAGCGACAGACGCAGGGAGGTGGCAGCGAATCGCTCAGCAAACGGGCGGCCTGCAAGATCTGAAGACGCAGAACTAGAGGTCCACTTGCAGACCGGCCCTGCCGATGGATCGTGTGAGGAGCCGTCGCTCGCGGACGTTTCGCAGCGAGGCCACGAGAGAACCGGTGTCGGCCGTCCGTCGGCACCAACAAGTCCAGCCATCGTCCAACTTTCTAAGACGAACAAGGAGAAATCATCGTGCAGGTCGTCATCCGAAGCCGCAACATCGAAGTGACGGAACATCTCAGGGAGGTGACCAACGAAAAGATTGGTCGACTCGTGAAGTACCTCGAAGGAATGGACACGGCGGAAGTCCGCTTCTTCGAGGAGAAGAATCCTCGCATTGCCAAACACGAAGTGTGTGAAGTGACTCTGCACGGTCACGGGCATCACGTGCGGGCGAAGGCGACGGCGATCGACGCCATCGCAGCGATTGACCTGGTCGTCGACAAGCTGAAGCACCTTCTTACCAAGCTCAAGGACAAGCTCGTCACCAAGCATCACCAGCGCCATCACCACCCGAAGGGCTGGGAACACACGAACAAGGGTGGCGTCGCCCTTCTCGAACCCGATCCGGCAGCTATTGCGCCGCCCCGCACGGAAGAGGATCCAACGGAAGCGCGCATCGTGAAGACGAAGCAGCACAAGGTCGAACCCATGACCGCCGACGACGCTGCGCTGCAGATGGACATGCTCCAGCACGACTTCTTCCTCTTCACGAACGACGAGACGGGCCGTGCAGCAGTCCTGTATCGGCGCACCGACGGGCACCTCGGGCTCATCGACGCGGCCGGATAGGACCGACTTCACACTTTCAGAACATCGGACATACACGGGTGCAACCGGGACAGGCGAAGATGGTGGTGCCGGGCTGTCCCGGCACCACGGTCGCTCCCCCCGGCGTCCGTTGTCTGTCCGAAGGCCACCGTGAAGTACCCCTCTCCGTCTGCCGTCACTTCTCACCGCTCGAACCTGCGCCTGCGTCGACCCGCACGGGCGGTTCGGTCATTCGTCGTGGGCCTGATAGCGCTCACGGTGCTGTTAGGCGTGACGGCTTCGGGTGCGTCGGCGGCGGCGGCCGATAAGAAGAAGGCCGCAGCCAGGTGTGACGGAACGTCTGGCTGGTCCTCGGTGGTCGGTCGGCCGACCACGCTGGCAGCGGGCTCGGCCCTCGGGTTGTACGTCTGGAATCAGAAGGGCACCTGGGTCGTTGCCGCGACGGGACCCGACCGCAAGCAGAAACTGTTCCAGGGCGTCGTGAGCTTCGATTTGCCAATCGCGGCGAAGCCTGTGGGCCTTGAAGGCAGGAGCGATGTCGTGGCCGTGGGTTTGAACGCGGTGGCGTTCACGTTCAAGAATTTCGGACGCCTCGACAGCGTCGCCGTCAACGCTCCCTGCGCGACCACGGTCACGATCAACGGCACGGTCGACGGGGTCGCTCTGACGTCGCAGCAGATCTTCATCGGAGCGTCGGCTACGAATCCCACGGCAGCTCCAGCTGTCGTGCGACGCGACTCGTCGTCGGCGTCCACGGTCAGTGCGAGCGTGCCATCGGACCCAGCGGCCTGCGCGACCGCTGCTTGGCCGGCCAATACCGTTGGTCGCCCGTCGGCGTTTCGTGCTCGTCGACAGGCAGGCTTTCACCTCTGGAACGAAAAGTCGTCGGGCGGTTGGCAGGCCTTGGCCGTGGCGGATCTCGGGCGCCCGCAGCTCTTCGAGGGCCGGATAACAGCGAATGCTCCGGTCGTGTTCCAGCCACTCGGCCTGGAGGGTCGCGACGCGGTGAAGGTCGACGCGACCACGAACACCATCTCGTTCTCGTTCCGCACGAACCGCACGGGCGACGGATTCCTGTTCTTCGCTCCCTGCGCGAGCCAATTGGTCATTGAGGTGTCGGTCGACGGTGTCGAGCTTGAAGGTGCCGACGTGCTCGTCGGTCCCGCCGCGCAGCCAGCGCCTGTCATGCCACTCACGATCACCCGCTGAGCTTCTTCGGGTCGGGTTGCGTCCCGCAGTTTTCGTGGCCCGACCTACAATGTGCCCATGTCGATTTTCCGTCGGGTCCTTCGCGCGGGCGAGGGCAAAAAGGTTCGGGCACTGGATTCGCTGGTGCCCGATATCAACGCGCTCGAACCGGAGATCGTCCGGCTGAGCGACGACGCGCTGCGAGCGAAAACCGTCCTGTTCCGCGAGCGGCTCCACAGAGGCGAACCCCTCGACGACCTGCTCCTTGAAGCGTTCGCCGTAACCCGCGAGGCCGCCACGCGAACCATCGGTCAGCGTCACTACGACGTGCAGCTGATGGGTGGCGCAGCGCTGCACTTCGGCTGGATCGCCGAAATGAAGACCGGTGAGGGCAAGACGCTCGTCTCGTCGCTTCCCGTGTACCTGAACGGCCTCACACAAAGGGGCGTCCACGTGGTCACCGTCAACGACTACCTCGCCCGCCGTGACGCCGACTGGATGGGGCAGATCCACCGATTCCTCGGGCTAAACGTCGGGCTTGTGATCGCTGAGCTGGGCGACACCGAGGTGAAGCGGGCGGCGTACGCCTCCGACGTCACGTACTCCACCAACAGCGAACTCGGCTTCGACTTCCTCCGCGACAACATGGCTATGACGCTGGAGGAGCGGGTGCAGCGCAAGCCGTACTTCGCGATCGTCGATGAGGTCGACTCGATCCTCATCGACGAGGCCCGTACCCCGCACATCATCAGCGGGAGGGTGGCCGACGCAGCGAAGCTGTACGTCCAGTTCTCCGCGATCGTGCGCGGCCTGGTGCGCAGCGAGGACTACGAGGTCGATGAGGAGAAGAAGCAGGTCGCCGTCACCGAGAGCGGCATCGACAAGGTCGAGGCGCATCTGGGCGTCGAGAACATCTACGACGATCCGAGCGCGAACTTCGTCCATCACCTGAACGCAGCGTTGCGGGCCAAAGAACTGTTCAAGCGCGACGTCGACTACCTCGTGCAGGACGGCGAGGTCAAGATCGTCGACGAGTTCACCGGCCGCATCCTCGACGGACGCCGGTGGTCAGAGGGTCTCCACCAGGCGGTCGAGGCCAAGGAGCGGGTGAAGATCAAGGAGGAGAACCAGACGCTGGCGACCACTACGCTCCAGAACTACTTCCGCCTCTACGAGAAGTTGGCCGGCATGACCGGTACGGCCGAAACGGAAGCGAGCGAGTTCGGCGGCACCTACGAGCTCAGCGTCGTGCCGATCCCGACCCACCGCCCGATGGTGCGCCTCGATCAGGCTGACCTCATCTACAAGACGGAAGAGGCGAAGTTCGTTGCGGTCGTTGAGGACCTCGCCGAGCGGTACGAGAAGGGCCAGCCGGTGCTCGTCGGCACGGTCTCGGTCGAGAAGTCCGAACTTGTCTCGCGACTGTTGCAGCACAAGGGCATCCCGCATGCCGTTCTCAACGCCAAGTACCACACCGCGGAAGCGGAGATCGTCGCGCAGGCGGGGCGTCTCAAGGGGATCACGGTCGCTACGAACATGGCCGGTCGTGGCGTCGACATCCTCCTCGGCGGCAATCCGGAGGGCATGGCCAAGCGCCAGCTCGCGGCCGAAAGCATCAACCCTGCGCTCCTTGACCTCGACGCCGACGATGCGAACGTCGCGGCGATGCTTGAGGCCAACCCCGACACGGCCGTCGCACACAAGGCCGCTGTGGCCCGCTACGCCGAGCTAAAAGCATCCTTTGACGTTTCGTGCAAGGACGAGGGCGACAAGGTCCGAGCGCTCGGTGGGCTCTACGTGCTCGGTACGGAGCGTCATGAGAGCCGGCGTATCGACAACCAGCTCCGTGGTCGCGCCGGTCGTCAGGGTGACCCCGGTGAGAGCCGTTTCTACCTGTCGCTCGAAGACGAACTCATGCGGTTGTTCGCGACCGGCGCGATGAACTGGGTGATGGGCAAGGCCCTCCCGGACGACGTGCCGATCGAGGCGAAGATGGTCTCGAAGGCGATCGAACGTGCACAGACGACCGTCGAGTCACGCAACGCCGAGATCCGCAAGAACGTCCTCAAGTACGACGAGGTCATGAACGAGCAGCGCAAGGTGATCTACGCCAAGCGCGATCAGATCCTTGAAGGTCATGACCTGCGCGGTCAGCTCATGGATGACATCGCTGACGCCATGGCGAACGCTGTCGACGAGCACTGCGTCGCCGACGTTGCGAGCGAGTGGAATCTCGACGGTCTGCTCATCGACGTGCAGGGCTACTACCCGACGGCCTTCACGGTCGAAGACCTGCAGTCGGCGTCGTCTCGCGCGCAACTGGTCGAGAGCTTTGTCGGCGAGGCCACGGAGCACTACGAAGCGAAGGAAGCCGAGCACGGAGAGGAAACGACCCGCGAGGTCGAGCGCAACATCTTGCTGTCGATCATCGATCAGCGGTGGCGTGAGCACCTGTCGGAAATGGACTATCTCCAGGAGGGCATCAACCTTCGTGCGATGGGCCAGAAGGACCCGCTCGTCGAATGGCAGCGTGAGGGCTTCGACATGTTCGCCCGCACCGTCGCCTCGATCGACGACGACTTCGTTCGTTACGCGATGCACGCCGAGGTTGTGCACGAAACGGCGGCACCGGATATCCGCAACCTCCAGCTGTCGTCGGCCGATGAGGGGTCGATCGGTGGTTTCGGAACCGATGTCGGCGAGATGTGGGCGGCAACTGCGCCCGCCGAGCCGTTCGCGGCCCCCGCGGTTCTTTCGGCGGCAACTCCCTCTGCCGCAGGTCTCGTGGAGCGCGTCGAAGAGGCTCCGCAGGTCGCCGCCTCGCACACGATCGTGAAGACCGACAAGGAAAAGCTCGGACGCAACGACCTCTGCTGGTGCGCGTCGGGCAAGAAGTTCAAGAACTGTCACGGGCGCTAGCGCACGCACATGGCCCTACGTGAACACTCAGACGACCTTGACGCGCTCAAGGTGCGGCTCGTGGAGGCGCAGAACTACCTCGGACTCGACCATCTCCGCATGGAGAAGGACCGGCTGGAGGCGGAGCTGTCCGACCCCGACATCTGGACCAACGACTCCAACAAGGCCCGTCAGCTCGGCGGCGAACTCGCGTCCGCCAACGCCGACCTCGCCACGATCGAGACGCTCGGTTCGGTGATCGACGACGCATCCACGTTGCTGGAAATGGGCGTCGAGGAGGACGACGAGTCGTTGGAGCCCGAGCTTGTGGCCGCAATGGCCGATGCCAACAAGCGTCTTGAAGCGCTGGAGCTCCGGAGTCTGTTCTCGGGTGAATACGACGAGTGCGACGCCGTGTGCGAGGTGCACGCAGGGCAGGGCGGCGTCGACGCGCAGGACTGGGCGAACATGATGCTGCGGATGTACTCGCGGTGGGCGGTTGGCCGTGGCTTCGAGGTCGAGCTCGATGAAGTGAGCGAGGGTGCTGAGGCCGGCATCATGAGCGCGACCTTCATCATCAAAGGTAGGTACGCATACGGAATGCTGGCCGCCGAGCGCGGCACGCACCGACTCGTGCGCATCTCGCCGTTCGACAACCAGGGACGTCGCCAGACGAGCTTCGCGGCACTCACCGTCACGCCGTTCATGGAGGACATCCCGGACGTAACGGTTGAGGAGAAAGACATCCGCGTCGACACGTACCGGGCGACGGGTGCAGGCGGTCAGCACATCAACACGACCGATTCTGCGATCCGCATCACGCACTTCCCGACCGGCATCGTGGTCACGTGCCAGAACCAGCGTTCGCAGATCCAGAACCGTGACCGGGCAATGCAGGTGTTGAAGGCCAAGTTGGCTGAGGTCGCGCGCGACGCCCGTGAGGCGCAACTCGCCAACATCAGTGGGCCGAAGACCGAGGCCGCGTGGGGCAACCAGATCCGCTCGTACGTGCTCCAGCCGTATCAGATGGTCAAGGACCTCCGTTCGGACTTTGAAACGGCGAAGGTCGACGCCGTTCTCGACGGCGACCTCGACGACTTCATCGAGGCGTGGCTGCGGTGGCGGCGCACGCCAGCGGCCGCGCGATAACGCCCGCTGCCCTGCCCTTACGCCGGGCGGTCGGGGTAGGCGCGGTGTTCGCCGCAATTGCTGTCCTATCACTCCTGCGGGTCAGCGTCCTCCATAGCCCGCTGGTGTTCGACGATCTTTTCGGACGCGACGCGACCCGCGTGTTCGGACACGCGCGCTTCGTGCGCGGCGATGAGTTCGCAGTCGAGACACCGGTCGCGCTCGGCCAAGCGCGAGCAGGTTTCCCTGAGCACATGACCATCGGTCGCGGACAGGATGCCGACGTCCACGCGTACGCGCCGGGCTCGTGGGGGTCGGTGATCTTCCGGCCGCTCAACGTGTGGTTCCGGCTCCTCGCCCCGGACGCGGCGGTGATCGCCCGCTCGTGGTCGGTTTTCGCCGTGGGCTGCGCTGCCTTCTGGGCGTTGGTGCGCACGGTCGATCAACGCTTGCGACGTGGTGTCGTCGGTTTGCTTGTGATTGGTGCGGTGTTCTCTCCGCCGATGATGTGGTGGTTCACGACGTCGCACTGGCTCGCCGTGTCGTTCGGGATACTCGGGCCGCTCGCGCTGCTGCAAGGTCGCACGCGGGGTCGTGCCGCGCTTGCTGCGGCGGGTGGCGCGTATCTCCTCGGAATCGGCGCGATGACCACCTACCCGGCGTTCTTCCTCGCGTGTGCGGCGGCGACGGGTCTGATCGTTGCCGCACGCTTTTGGACATTGCGTGCGCTAGTGCTCCGTGGCGTCATCGCGGGCGTGTGCGGCGCGGTCGTCGCCGGCACGTACTACGCCGCCAATCGGGACGCGTTCTCTGCTGTTTTGAACACCGTGTACCCCGGCGGGCGGACGTCGGTGAGCGGCGAAGATTCGTTCTTGCGGGCGTTCAGCGGACCATTTCTGCGTTACCTGCTCTCGGACGTGCCGACGGGATATGCGAACCAGGCGGAGCACGCCGCTCCGCTGTATGTCTTCGGTCTCGCGTTCCTCGCGGTTGTGGTGAGCGGTCGGTGGCGCGCGCCTGTTGCGGTTCGACGTTGCGCGTCCGGCGCGATTGCTGCGCTCGTTGTTCTGTGGGGGTGGGCGCTCGGGGGACTGCCGGCGTTCGTTGGGCGGCTCATCGGTTTCGGGGGGGTCCCTGGCGCGCGCACCGTCATGGCGCTGGTGATCGTGAGCACCGCGCTCGGGGCGTCGATGCTCGGTTCTGCGTCCGACAATGAGGTGGAGGTGGAGGTGGACTTGAACCTCTCGCCGACGTCCTCGGTTGGGGGTTGCGCGCAGCATTGGGGGTTGCGCGCAGCATGTCCTGAGCCCCCAACCGCTGCGCGCAACCCCCAACACGGCACGGCTCGCCGTTTCGCGATTCTGGCGGGGTCTTGCCTGGCGATAGGAGTCGGGCTGGTTGGCTGGGAGGGTTGGACGCTTCGGCGTCGGGTTGGACCCGCGGCTCTCGCGTTGCGGGAGGTCGTGCTGTACACGGTCCTGTTCGCCGTCGTGGTTGTTGTTGTCGTGGCGTCGATGCGGGCGACGTTGCGGGCGGGCGCGGTCGCGTTGCTGTCGATTGGGATCACGCTCGGTGTACATCCGCTGTCGATCGGCATGGGCTCCGGTGACCGCGTGGCGCGTGAGATTCGGTCCGCCGATGCTCTGGCGGGCCACCCGGGGTGGTGGATCGCCGATGATGACGTGCGCCTCAACGCGGTCGTCGTGGCTTCGGGGGTGCGGACTTGGACGGGGGTGCACTTCTTTCCGGACCGGTCGCTCTGGAAGGTCCTCGATCCGACCGGGGTTCGCGAGCACGAGTGGAATCGATATGCGCACGTGGTTTTTCGGCTGAAGGACGGTGCCGATGAAAGGGCCGCGCCAACCGTAACGGCCGTGCAGTCCGACGCGATCATCGTCGAGATCGGCGTCTGTCGTCCGGAGCTGCGAACGTTGGACGTTGCGATGATCGTCTCGCGCCGACGTCTGGTCGGACGCTGCGTGACGCCACCTACGTCGCTCGCCGAGGGGCGTCTGTGGCTGACCGAGCTGGCATCATCGTGAGTCCGCAGTGAGACGCCAACTGCGCAGCGTGGCCATCCCCCCTCAGGCGGGGGCGACTGCTAGCGTTTTCACGCGCCGATCAGCCATCGGAACACTTCCCACATGATCAAACTCGAGAACGTCACGAAGGTCTACAAGAACAAGACCGTCGCCCTCCGAAACATCTCTGTCGAGATCGGGAAGGGCGAGTTTGTGTTCCTCGTCGGCTCCTCCGGATCCGGTAAGTCCACGTTCATGCGCCTCCTTCTGAAGGAGGAGCAGCCGTCGGAGGGCGCGATCTGGGTCGCCGGCAAGAACATCGGCGAGCTCAGCAATCACAAGGTGCCGTTCCTGCGCCGTGGGATCGGGTGCATCTTCCAGGATTTCAAGCTGCTCCCGTCGAAGTCGGTCTACGACAACGTCGCGTTCGCGCTCGAAGTGATCGGCCGCCCGAAGGCCCTCATCGAGAACCAGGTGCCGCAGGTGCTGGAGCTGGTCGGCCTCGCCAAGAAGTCGGACAACCTTCCCGGCGAGCTTTCCGGCGGCGAACAGCAGCGCGTATCGATTGCGCGCGCGTTCGTAAACCGTCCGATGATCCTTCTTGCGGACGAGCCGACCGGCAACCTCGACCCGAACACCAGCGTCGGCATCATGCGTCTACTTGATCGAATCAACCGGACCGGAACCACAATTGTGATGGCGACCCATGATCAGGGCATCGTCGATTCGATGCGTCGCCGGGTTGTCGAACTCGACCGAGGAACGCTGATTCGCGACCAAGCGCGCGGCGTCTATGGAACGCTGGACTGAGGGGTAACGATGGCCATCAAAGTCAGTTACGTCGCGAAGGAAAGTGTCAACAACCTTCGCCGTAACCTTCTTATGACGCTTGCCGCGTTGCTCACGATCGTGATCTCGTTGTCGCTCGCAGGTGCAGCGCTTCTGTTTCGCCGAGCGGTGTCCAACGCCACGGTCCAGTTCAAGAAGGGCTTCGACGTGACGGTCTTCATGAAGCCAGAGGCCACGAAGGCGCAGGTCGATGCGATCAGCCGAGAGCTGAACGCGATGCCCGAGCTGTCGAAGGTTGAGTACGTCAACAAGGAGGAAAGCTTCAGGTACGTACAGCGCCAATTCCGAAATCAGCCCGAGTTCCTTGCGGGCATTCCGACGGCGGCCGATGCCCCCGAACAGTTCCGTTTGCGGCCGAAGAACGCCGACCAGATTGACACGATTGGCAGCCGTTTCTCGAAGCGGCCTGGTGTGTATTCGGTGTCGTACTTCAAGTCGGTGAAGCGCATTCTCTCGTACGCGAACACGGTCCAGGTGGTGATCCTCGGTGTGGCTGCGGCGCTGATGGTGTCGGCGATCGTGTTGATTCTCAACACGATCCGAATGGCAATTTTCGCTCGGCGTCGAGAAGTCGCCGTGATGAAACTTGTCGGTGCGACGAATGCCTTCATCCGCCTGCCGTTCATGGTCGAGGGCATGCTGCAAGGTCTGATGGGCGCAGCCGCCGGATTTGGTGTGCTGGCGCTTGCAACCACGTTGGCGCAGGGCAAGTTGCGTGACGGCTCGATTCAGTGGCTCAAAGCGCTGTCCGTCACGACCGGTGAGCTTGTGGGTACGGGGGTCGCCATGCTGATCGTGGGTGCCGCTGTGGGCGCGCTGGGATCGGCGCTCGCGGTGAGTCGATTCCTCGACGTCTAATTCGGGTGCTGGCGGACCACAATGAAGTTCGCGAACATCGCTCGTCTGGACGGAAAGGTTGCGCTCATCACGGGTTCAGCCGGCGGGATGGGAATGGTTGCCGCACATCTTTTCGCGCAGCAGGGAGCGAAGGTGGTTGTTGCCGACTTCGACGCGACCAAAGCCGCGTCGGTCGCCGCCGAGATACGGGCCGAGGGCGGTTCGGCGACTCACGTAGGCGGTGACGTCGCGATCGACGCAGACGTTAGGGCGATGGTGACCGCGACCGTCACGGCGTTCGGCGGGCTCCATGTTCTGTACAACAACGCCGGGATCATGGATGGCGACGACGACGACCCGGTGACAACTTCAGAGGCCGTGTGGGAGCGAACGTTTGACGTGAACGCGAAGGGCGTGTTCCTCTGCCTCAAGCATGCGATACCGGCGATGCTGACCAGCGGCGGTGGCTCGATCATCAACGTCGCTTCGTTCGTCGCCCACATGGGTGCGGCAACCCCGCAGATCGCGTACACAGCGACCAAAGGTGCCGTGCTCGCAATGACGCGTGAGACTGCCGCGATCTACGCGCGCCAAGGGATTCGTTGCAATGCTCTATGCCCCGGGCCTGTCGGCACGCCCCTGCTCGCCGCACTGTGGAGCGATCCTGCCCGGAAGGCCCGTCGAGTGGTTCACATCCCGATGGGAAGGTGGGCGGAGGCGGAAGAGCTTGCGCGAGCGGCGCTGTTCCTTGCATCGGAGGATTCGTCGTACATGACGGGTCAGTCGTTGATCGTGGACGGTGGCATCGTCAGCACGTACACGACCCCCGAGTGAGGTCAGGGCAGGGCGCGCCGCTGAACTGCTCGCGCGCCCAAATCCCTGAACCCGCTCTGCGCAAAGCGCCGTCGCGGAATACGAGCGCGAGCTGTTCTGCGGCGGGTCCTGAGGGTGTTCTCGTCGGTGGGCCGTATCGGCGAGACTGACGTAATGGGTCCTTCGCTGCTCGCGTCCGTCGTTACCCACTGGATCGAGAAGGTGTCGGGACCGTGGCTCTACGTGGTGGCTGGCGTCCTCACGTTTGCCGAGACTGGGACGCTTCTGTTCATCGTGCCGGGTGAATTCACGCTGATCCTCGCCGGAGTCGCAGCGGGCGCAGGTGACCTCAATCTCGCGCTGATGCTTGTCGTTGCGTGCGTCGCCGCCGTCTCGGGTGATGCGTTCGGGTTCTGGCTCGGTCATCGCTTCGGGCATCGAGTTGTGACGTCGTGGCTCGGTCTCAAGATCGGTTCGGCGAGTTGGCAGAAGGCGGAGCAGCTGATCCGGCGGCGTCGTGGTCTGGTTGTGCTGTTCGGACGCTGGGTCGGGCTTCTGCGGGCCGTGATGCCTGCTGCGGCGGGTATGTCGAGGATGAACTACCGGCGTGAGTTCCTTCCATGGGATCTCGTTGGAGCGATCTCGTGGGCGTCAATGTGTGTGGTTGGCGGCTACAAGCTCGGTGACAACGCGGAGAACATCGTCAAGTACATCGGCTGGGTTGCAGGTGTTGTCGCCGTCTTGGCTGTGCTGTATTGGTTCGCCAAGAAGCGTCTCAACCGCAAGCTGCTTGGCTGAAGGTTTGCGCCTGAGCACCTGGGGGGATGCGGTGGTAGGAATACTCCGCGCCGACGGACGCATCACCGACGCATCACCAGCAAGAGTCCGGGGACACATGTCATCTGCCGATGCCGACCGAGATCGTTTGCACGAACTCGGCTATGCGCAAGAACTCCATCGCGGAATGGGGACGTTCTCCAACTTCGCGATCAGCTTCTCGATCATCTCGGTGCTTGCGGGAGCGCTCACCAGCTTCTCGCTGGGCATGTTCGCCGGTGGCCCCCGGGTCATCATCCTCGGCTGGATCATCGTGGGCATCGGTGCCCTCGCCGTAGGGGCTTCGATGGGTGAGATCTGCTCGGCGTATCCGACCGCCGGAGGCCTCTACTACTGGTCCGCAAAGCTCGCTCGGAAAAACGGGGCCATGTGGGCGTGGTTCACCGGTTGGTTCAACCTCGTCGGCCAGATCGGTGTGATCGCCTCGGTCGACTGGGCTCTCGCCAACTATGTGCTGTACAGCCTGAAACTTCTTGGGATGGATGACCTTCGTCCAACGAAGTGGACGGTGTACGTCACGTACCTGATCCTCCTTGCGGTCCACGGACTGCTCAATACGTACGGCGTCAAGCTCGTCAAGCTGCTCGGTGACATCAGCGTGTGGTGGCATGTGGTCGGCGTGCTCGTGATCATCGTGGTGTTGCTGGCCGCCGGGAAGGACAGCAGCGGTACGACGGGCATCTTCGATTTCAAGAACGGCACCGGTTTTGGCTTCAAGGGTTCAGGGCTGTATGTCGGCCTCGTTGGACTTCTCCTGGCTCAGTACACGATCACCGGGTTCGACGCTTCAGCTCATGTCAGCGAGGAAACCCACGACGCGGCGACGAGTGCGCCGAAGGCCATCGTTCGCTCGATCTGGATATCAGCGATAGCGGCACTCGCAATGAACTTTGTGATGCTCACGGCTATTCCGAAAGGCAGTTACGATGCTGTCGCTGCGGGCGGGATTCTTGCCGGTGCGTTCGTGTTCACAATGTCGCTCACCGCATTCCTCGGCAAGATGCTTGTGATCATTGCCACCGTCGGTCAGTTCTTCTGCGGCATGGCTTCAGTGACGGCAAACAGCCGGATGATCTATGCGTTCTCACGTGACAACGGCCTGCCAGGCTCGAAGTACTGGCACAAGATCAATCCGAAGACACGGACACCGACCAACTCGATCTGGTTCGGCGTCGCGCTGGCTGCGATCGCCGGTGCACTCACACTTATATCGACGAAGAAGGGCATTCCGGTTGCATTCTTTGCGCTTACCTTGATGTGCGTCATCGGCCTGTACATCAGCTACATCATCCCGGTCTTCCTCCGGCTCCGGAACCCAAACTTCACGAAAGGACCGTGGCATCTCGGTGGACGCAGCCTTTTCGTCGGCTGGTTCGCCGTGATCTACGTGCTTGGGATCTGCCTCATCGGACTGCTCCCACAATTCGCCGGCGTGTTCAAATGGGAGACCGCCAACCTCACGCTGCCCGTGGTCGGCGGCATCACCGTCCTCGTCGCGCTGTGGTGGTTCGTGTCTGCGAAGAAGTGGTTCACCGGACCGAAGGTGCAGGGCTCGAAGGAAGAGCTGCTGGCCATCGAGCACGAACTGTCGCAGTTCAGCTGACCGTCCCATGAGGAGTTGCAATGTCCACTGATCATTCGGCCGGATCTCTTCGGGGCATGCTCGACGTTGAGGAACTGACCGATGCGGTGTATAGCGGTGAGATCGACACCGTGCTCGTGGTGTTCCCCGACCTCGCCGGGTCGTGGAAGGGCAAGCGGATGACGGGGCACTTCTTCGTCGACGACACGCTCCATCACGGGATCGAGGCGTGCAACTACCTGATCGCGACCGACGTCGAGATGAACGTGCTGCCGGGGTACCGATTCGCGAATTGGGACGCTGGCTACGGTGACATGCGCTGCGTGCCTGACCTTCCGACGCTGCGTCGGGTGCCGTGGCTCGAGAAGACGGCGTTGGTGATCTGCGACATCGTGGACGAGCACGGCGCGCCCGTGGAGGTGTCGCCTCGACAGATCCTCAAGCGTCAAATCGAGAGGGCCGCTGCTTTGGGTTACACCGTGAAGGCGGGTGCCGAGCTTGAATTCTTCCTGTTCAAGGAATCGTTCGAAGAAGCCGCGGCGAAGGGGTATCGAGATCTCACGCCCGACTCGAACACGATTCAGGATTACCACATCCTTCAGACGACAAAAGATGAACACATCATCAGGGCGATTCGCAATGGTATGGACGGTGCGGGCGTACCGATTGAATGTTCGAAGGGTGAAGCCGGGTTCGCTCAGCACGAGATCAACCTCCGCTATACCGAGGCATTGGAGATGGCAGATCGGTTGGCTATCTACAAAAACGGGGCGAAGGAGATCGCAGCGTTAGCTGGTCGGGCGATCACGTTCATGGCGAAGTGGACGATGGCCGACGTCGGCAGTTCGTGTCACGTGCACAGCTCCATCTGGGACACGGGCTCCGAGCGCAGCGTCGTGGCGGGCGACGATGGGCCGCATGGGATGTCCTCCGCGTTCAGCCACTACCTCGCTGGAAACCTCGCGACTGCAAGGGAGTTCGCGTGGCTGTTCGCTCCGACGGTGAATTCTTACAAGCGGTACCAGCCCGGCTCGTGGGCACCGACGGCCGTTGCCTGGGGCACCGACAACCGGACGTGTGGCTTCCGAATGGTTGGGCACGGCCAGGCGATGCGCGTCGAGACCCGTGTGCCGGGTGCCGATGCGAACCCGTATCTGGCATTCGCGGGAGTTGTTGCCGGAGGGTTGTACGGCATCGAGCAGTCGCTGCCGCTTGAACCGGCGTTCGTCGGGAATTCGTATGAGTCGAAGACGGTGTCACGCATCCCGTGGAACATTGTCGAGGCGATCGACCTGCTCGAAGGCTCGGCTGCGGCCGTTGCTGCCTTCGGGCAGGACGTGCACCATCACCTGGTCACGACTGCGAAGCACGAGTGGGCGCAATTCAACAAGGCGGTCACCGACTGGGAGCTGCGCCGCAACTTCGAGCGCTGGTGAGCTGGCAGTGCTCTTTGCTTGGCTGGTTGTGGCCCCGAATCGGTCAGCGTGGCCCCAAATCGGGCCGATTCGGGGCCATAGTGACCGATCTCAGGCCACAACGTCCGAGCGAGTTCTGGCCGCAACATGTCACGTTGAGGCAGGCTGGATCGACGTATGGGTATGAACCACGACCAAGACGCGTTTGACGTTGCCGTGATCGGCGGCGGGATCGCCGGGCTCGCCGCCGCAAACGCGGCCTCGCGAGCGGGAGCACGCACGATCCTGCTTGACGGCCACGGGCTCGGCGGTCGCGCGAAAAGTGCGGACCGCGGTGGGTTGTTGCTGAACGAAGGTCCGCATGCGCTGTACAACGCGGGCCACGCCATGAGGATTCTCCGTGACCTCGGCATCGATCTGCCTGGTGCTGCGCCGCTCACGCCGCTGCGTCTGCGACTCGGCGATGACATACACCTCGGACCGTTCACTGCTACATCGCTCGCCTCCACGTCGCTGCTGAGCGCGCGGGAGAAGGTGTCGTTCTCAACGTCGTACGTGAAAGTCCTCCGGGCGGACCTTGCCGAACTTGCTCACGTACCTTTCGGCGAATGGCTCGGCCGAAACGTCAAGAGCCCGAAGGTCCGACTCGTGATCGAGGGAATCGCGCGAGTCGCCACCTACTGCAACGACACCACGACGCTGTCGGCCGACGCCGCGCTCGGGCAGCTCCGCATGTCCGGCCAGGGTGTCCGCTACCTCCACGGCGGATGGCGCGCATTGGTAAGCGCGCTCATGGATGTGGCCCGCGCGAGCGGGTGTGTTTTCCAGGACCACTGCGGCGCTGAAGCGCTGTCTCGTGAGGCGTCCGAGTGGACGGTGTCGTTGCGTGATCGGGAGATTCGGGCGGGGTCGGTCGTATTGGCTGCGGGCGGACCAGCCAACGCCGCCCGCCTGCTTGGGGTATCGGAAGACGTGTTCGGTCCGGCCGGAGCACCCGTCTACGCGTCGGTCCTCGACCTCGTGCTCGACCGCCTCCCGGCCCAGCCGGTGGTGTTCGGGATGGATCATCCGCTGTACCTGTCGGCGCACTGCCCACCTGCGAAGCTCGGTGACGGAGTGCTCGTGAGTGCGATGGCGTATCACTCGCTGGACGAGGATCGGTCGCCCGATGATATGCGCGCAGAGCTTCGACGCCACTTCGACCTAGCGAACACCCCGGACCAGGGTGTTGCGGCGAAGGTCTTGGACGAGCGCTACCTGCATCGGTCGGTCGTGGCGCACGGTCGCCCTACTGCAACGACGGGAGGCTTCGGCGGTCGACCCAACCATGTTGTACGGGGCATGGATGCGGTGTTCGTCGCAGGCGATTGGGTCGGTCCCGACGGAATGATCGCTGACGCGGCGGTTGCCTCAGGCTGGGTGGCCGGAACTGCGGCTGCGGGTGTGTCGGCTTCGCGGCGAGTTGGAGCAGCGGTTCCAATCGTTCGAGCAGCGTCAGAAATCCGAACGTGACGGACTCGGCCAATGCAACCGTCGTGAACGGATCGTCATCGCTCGTGAGGAGTGGCTCGGGCAGCCAGGGACCGACGTAAATCGAGCGGGCCGTGTTCGTGCTGCATGAGGTGTTCGACGAGTCCTTCGACGACATCGCTCGCATCGTCGACCGAAGTCCCACCACGTGTCGTCAGATCGCACATCGGGCACGTGAGCGCGTCCGCTCCGAGCATCGCCGGTCGCGTCCGCTGGACCCGGAGCACCGCGACTCGCTCCTCGTGGCCTTTCTGGGTGCCGCGGCGAACGGCGATCTCCGGCAGTTCGAGACCAAAACTCAGGTGACAGACTCGGCCATGTGAAACGTCCGCTCATCGCGATCACTGCACGTCCAAGGAAACAGGCAGAGGTTCGTGGGTGGACGACCGTCGCTGCGGCCGCGATGCAGTACACCTACCTTGAGTCGATCTGGCGGGCGGGTGGCGTCGAGATGATGCTCGCGCCGCGACTCATCGACGTTGCGGAGGCGCGCGACGTTCTACGTCGTGCGGATGGTCTGATCCTTGTCGGTGGCGGTGACGTCGATCCTGCGCAGTATGGGCAATCGCCGCACGATTCGGTCTACGACGTTGAACCGACGAGCGATGCGCTCGAAATGTCGTTGGCCCTCGCTGCGATTGAGCTGCGGGTTCCGATGTTTGCGATCTGTCGCGGCATGCAGGTGCTCAACGTTGCACTTGGCGGGACGCTGCACCAGCACATCACGCGCGCCCCGGGCGTCGGCCCGCACGGCGATCCGCGTGAAGGAGCGGCTGTGCACTCGGTCGACGTGACGGTGGACTCTCGTCTCTCGGCGTGCATTGGCGGAGCAGCATCGATCGATGGGTGTTGGAGTTACCACCACCAGGCGATCGATTGCCTCGCAGATGGCTTAGTAGTAAGCGCGCGAAGCAGTGACGGCACCATCGAGGCGGCGGAGCTGGCCGATCCGAGCAGCGCTTGGACGCTTGCGGTGCAGTGGCATCCGGAGCGCACGTCCGTATCCGACCCGCTGCAGCAGGGGCTGTTCGATGAACTCGTGCGGCAAGCCGGGACCGCGTTTTCAGCGGCCTGGTGATACGTGGATTGGCTCGCCTGGTCTGAAAGGTGTCGTACACGCCGGTGAGAGTCGTTCGCGCGTAGGGGTCGGACTGGAGCGCCCTGTCCATCTTTTGATGGGTGGGTTTCTCCAGTCCGCCCTCCGAACCGGACGTGCGATTTTC
>JAYSSR010000049.1:0-98288 GCA_043720395.1 Acidimicrobiia bacterium | reverse complement strand
GTTGCCGGTCCAGGCGTTGCCGGTCCAGGCGTTGCCGGTCCAGGCGTTGCCGGTCCAGGCGTTGCCGGTCCAGGCGTTGCCGGTCCAGGCGTTCCCGTTCGGTGTGACGTTGCCGATGAGCGGATTGCCATTGAACATCGCCACACGCGAGCCGCGGGCAAGGTCGAGCGAACCCTTTCCCTGACATGCAACGTCGCAGTGCTTCGGGACTTGCATGGTGAGGGCACGAGAGTTTGCTTTGCTGCGACGGCTGCCATCGTCCTCGCTCGGCGCTGCCGGGTCGTTGGTCTTGCCGTTCCCGTTGTCTTCGCCTGATTTGTCCTTGTTGTCCTTCGGCGAAGCGGATCCGCTCGGGTCGTCCGCCAATGCCCGGTTACCCAGACGCAGTGCCGCCGCAACATCGACCTCACCGGTACCGCCAGCGCGACGACGTCCGGGGAGGTCGTTCGCGGTACGGGCTAAGAGGGCGCGAATCTCGAGCGGCGTGGCGTCGGGGAAGCGTTGAAGGAGCAGCGCCGCCGCGCCGCTCACGACCGCCGCGGCCTGCGATGTTCCGGACGCCGCCTGGAAGCGATCGCCGAACCGTCCGGCACCGGCGTTTGCAACATCGCTGTAGCCACCCGGTACGCGCAAACTGAGAATGTGCGACCCAGGAGCTGCGAAGTCGACCGTGCGATCGGTGCCGTTGCTGCTCGAATAGCTGGCAACGACATCGTCGCCCTGCTGGACGGTGCCGTTGGTGTCGACCGCCCCAACCGCTATGACGTTGGGGTTCATGGCAGGGCTCGTGAGGTCACCGTTGCGTCCGTCGTTACCTGCTGCGGTCACGACCACGAACCCGTTGGCCACGAGGATGTTCGCGGCCCAGGACAGGGGATCCTCGCCCCAAGTGAGGGAGCTGTCGGAACCGAAGCTGAGGTTCACGACTCGAACGTTCGCTCCGTCGGTGCGGCCGAAACGGAGTACCCATTCGAGGCCCGCGATGACCTGGGTGACATCGGTTGCGCCGTTCGCCGCGCCGACCTTGACGTTGACGATCCGCGCGTCGGGAGCGATACCGGCGAACTTGGTCGGGTCTGTCGGCTGCCAGCCCTCGTCGCGTCCGGCGATGATGCCGGCGACGTGGGTGCCGTGGCCGTACGCATCGAGGTGGCGCATGCCCGGGAGGTCAGCGTCGAAGGAGATGTCCGGACCGTTGAGGATCTTGCTACTGCCTGCCAGGCCGGGTACAGGGCTCACGCCTGTGTCGATGACCGCGACGTCGACGCCCGCGCCGGTGATCCCGTCTGCCCATGCCTGAGGGGCACCGATGGTCGCCTCGACAAGGCTGAGCGGCACGACACTCGGCCCGATCTCTGCGCCCGACAGGGGATCTATCGAGGTCGCCTTAACGGTCGCGTCGGGCATAAGCGCGCTTACGGACGTGTCACTGCGCAGTCGGTCAAGGTTCTTCGTCGGGACTCGGGCGCTGAGGGCACCGAGCGCGGGGAACGTTGCAAGGACCGTGCCGCCGGACTTTCGGACGGCAAGTGCAATGGCTTCGACGTTGGTACCAGCGCGGGCGCGGACGATGACCTTCGCCTTCCCTGTCGCATCTAGTGGCCAGGCCGACGGTGCAACTTGTCTGCGTGTCGGTTCGGCGGCCAGCGTCGGCGTGAGTGCGGTGGCACCGAGCGCCCCCGTGAGGAGCAGTGCGGTGAACGGGATGGGGAGGCGACGGACCATGTGGACGTGCTCTTTCTGCAGCGACTGTCCACTTACCTCGTCGCTCCGGCGAGATTGCTTGATGAATTCGACCACCTTGAGTGGTCAAATGAGTCGCTGGCCAGTGTCGCCTAGGCCGAACGACCCGTGCGGTGCCCGCGAAGAGCGGTCGCGTGGCACGCCCTATGTCCGCTTACTACTTGCGCGGCCGGTCAGGTGGCGAGGGCAACGTCCACGCGGGTGTCGTTGAAGCATGCGCCACCGGCGAGCGGGTCGACGTCGTCGGTCGTAAGGACGTTGACGCCGAGGCCATTCGCGGCCGGGAAGTTGCGTGACCAGTCGCCCTTGGTGATCACGACGACGCCGGGACGTGCCTCGCCGTCGAGTCGAGCAGGAACGGTCACCGAGCCGCGGTCATTGAAGACGCGCACCATTGTGCCGTCGACGATCCCACGAGCCGCGGCGTCCATGGCGTGGAGGTGCACGGTGGGTGCGGCAGATCGCTCGCCGAAGATGGAGTTGATGGTCCTCGACGACGCTGGGGAGAGCAGCGTCAATGGAAGGTCGGACTGGATTGGTACGTAGGTGGGCTCGACAAAGCGTGCCTTGCGGTCGTCGAAGGCCGGCCAGAGGTCACGGAACTGCACCGACTCGTCGGGCTGACGGAGCACGCCGGTTCCTGGGCCGTCGGCGAGGCCTCGCTCGATCAGCGTCTGCGGGTCGTCTGGGAAATCAGCTGGGTCGAGTCCGAGCGCGACCGCAAGCGCGCCTACGACTTCCGCGTTCGTGCGACTCTCTCCGACGCGTGGGATCACGGCTTCCCAGGTGAGCATGACGTGGACGCCGTACGACCCTTTCGCGTCGGCCGCCTCGAAGTGCGTGGTGGCGGGGAGTACGACGTCGGCCCATCTTGCGGTGTCGGTGAGGACCTGGTCATGCACGACGGTGAAGAGGTCGTCGCGGGCGAGTCCCTGGATGACCGCTGCCTGGTTCGGATTCATGAGCGCCGGGTTCGCGCCTTGTACGAACATCACGTCAATAGGTGTTTCGTCGCCGGGCTCGGTGAGAAGTTGGCCGAGGAGGTTCTGGTTGACGGCCCTCCGTGTGCTGTTCTGCTCGTTCGGCATAAACACCTGCGCGTTCCAGGCCCGCCCGCCCGTCGAGCCGACCAAACCGCTCCCGCGTGTGCCGAAGCGTCCAATCGCAAGGCGTAGCCCGAGGGCCGCTTGGAGTCCGGAACCGCCGTTGCGGTTGCGCTCCATGCCCCAGCCGAGACGGAAGAAGGGACGTTGCGCGCTCGAGAGAATGTCGCAGAACCGTTCGATCGCCGCAGGTTCGATGCCGCACTCGTCGGCCGCTCGCGCGATCGACCACTCGCGGCATCTGGTCAGGAACGCGTCGAAACCATTGGTGTGTGCACTGATGAATTGCCCGTCGAGCGCGTTGCGCCGGTCGAGTTCGGCGGCCGTGGCCATCGCGAGCACGACGTCGGTGCCGGGGCGGATCCGTAGGTGCAGGTCGGCCCGCTTCGCCGTGCCCGTTTCCCGGGGATCGATCACGACGAGCGGCGCACTGTTGCCCTTAGCCGCACGGTTGATCACGGGTGCCAGGTGCGTGTTCGACACGGTCGGGTTCGCGCCCCACACCACGACGCAATCGCTGAACTCGATATCGAGCGGATCGGCCGCGGGCATGGCCCCGAGGACCGAGGTCCAGGCCGCCCGAGCTGTTGCGGCGCAGATCGTGTGGTGGACGTCCGATGCGCCGAGCCGGGCGAACAGTGCGGGGCCGGTCGAGTTCGCCGCGGCGTTGCCGGTGGAGGAGTTGTAGAGGAACGGCACGATCGACGCGGGACCGTGCGGGCCGTCGGCGGCCTGGCGCATGCGGATCGCGATGAGTGCGATGGCCTCGTCCCAGGTGGCTTGTCGGAAGGTCGCCGTGCCCTTTGCGCCGGTGCGGATGAGGGGGGTGAGCACGCGGTCGGGTCCGTGGACGCGGTCCGCATGGCCCTTCACCTTCTTGCAGATGAACCCGCCGGTGAAGGGGTTGGCCGCCGACTCGACGGTTGCAGCGTCCACGCGGGTGATGCGTCCGTCGTGTGTCACGTCGACGCTGAGGCTGCACGTGTCCGGGCAGTCCAGGGGGCACACCGACTTGAGAGTCCTTGTCGTTGGTGCGGGCAGCGTCGTGGTGTCCATCGGTGAACTGTACGGCTCCGGTGGGTCAGGCGACCTGATGTTTGGGTGTCGGTACACGACTCCCGAACGTGAGGGCCGAATCGGCAAGTACTTGTTAGCCATGGACGCCGACGACCGCATGTACGCACAGCGGCTGGTGCAGCTGCGAAAATCAGCCGGACTCACGCACCGGTACTAGCCTCGCGGCGGCCAAAATTCGGACGCGGTCGTATCGATCCACCTGCCGGGCTTGCCAGGGTCGCATTCGAAAAGATGCAGGTTACCGATCCCGTTTTCGTGGAGAACCTCCTGGGCGCCTTCCAGGGTCATGCCTGCCACAACCCCCTCAAATTCGCTCAGTTGGGTAACAAACGACGAGCGGGCCTCCGACAACGAGAGAAACAGTGAGACCTCGACAGGCGACTGAGATTCGCTCCCTGGTTCGTACACGATTATCCATGCAGTCATGGTCAAAGTCTGGCGGTTCAGTCGATGTGGGTGATGATGACTTGGGATTCGACGACGGGGAGCGTCTCCGTGATGGTCGGTGAGTGGCCTGTTTCACCGACCGGGAGGACGGTCGCAAAATTCGACGTGTAGGTGTGCGCATAGACGATCGTCATGGTGAGGGTGGCGTCGCCCCGGACCGTGAACAGGTGCCGACAAGTGCTCGTGGTGGTTCGCCAGTTTGCACCAGTCACGATCTCGCCCGGCCCGTTGCAGGAGACCTGCTCGCCGCCGATGGTGAAGTCGAGTCGGATCGGGTGGGCGATGACCTCGATGAATTGGCCGTTGACTTCTGCCCTTGCCACGAGGTCGTGCCACTCTGCTGGTTGGATGGCCATGTACATGGGGATGCCGACGAGGTAGCCGCCCATTGTGCCGGTACGGGCGTGCTCCAGGGTTGGTGAGAGTCGGGGTGTGGGCGTGAAATAGGGGATGAGGTCCGGCATGTCGTCGGGGTCGGGGAGCACGAAGAACGCCGAGCCGTTGGGGCAGTTCGCGACGCAGACCGTACTTGTACGACATTGAACCGCCATCCGGCCGAGCCGCGCACCAGCGAGTAACTCATAAGCCGCGTTGCGGTCGACGCGTCCAACAATGTGGCGGCCCTGGCTGCCTCCAGCCGAACGTACGACTTTGCATTGTTGGCGAAACATGCTTCCGCTGTGCTCGCATCGCTCGACATGCTGGACCCTTTCGGACAACGAACCGATCGACGATGCCTGGCTCGAAAATTGATGGTCAGTCGTGAACTTCGTGCTGTCGCGAAGCACATCCGTGAAGGCAGCACCCGTGTAAGCAAGTGCAACGAGTTCGGACGTCACCCCGACGTTGAGGCTGACTTGATACTGGATCGGTAGGAGCACCTTCATCGCCTCGATGACCTCCGCTTCCGCCGCGTTCTTCGGCTCGTAGCGGACCAAGACCGGGACCGGAACGATTGGCGCGGCGCAAGACAATCGCTGCGGCCCAACCAACGCGCGTTCTCATGCAGCCAGTCTCGCCGTAGGAATCCAATCACCGCACGCGCTCTGCGTGCTCGGCCCGATCCTGACGCGCCCCTACCGCCCCCGGAGATCGACAGACCGGCCAACACACATCCACTTCGCGGTACGTTCCGCGGCTCGCGGTACGTTCCACGTACGTCGAACGTACCGCGAGCGCGTCAACGTACCGCGAAGGGCAATCTCACGGCCGAGAAGGTGCCTGGACTATTGACGCCGGGAGGTTGTTACTATCTACGTAGGAGAAACCCACCCCCGGGGATCGCCGACCAGCCCGCACCGCCGTCCGGCGGGGCACGGGCAAGCCAGGAGCGCCATGAGCACCATCGAAGACCTCGATCTCGGCAAGTACAAGCTCGGCTGGCACGACGGCGTCGACGATTACGTGTTCACGCCGAAACGTGGGCTGACCCGCGAGATCGTCGAAGAGATGTCGTGGATGAAGGGCGAGCCGGACTGGATGCGCAAGTTTCGTCTGCGCGCCTACGACGTGTTCCTCAAGAAGCCAATGCCCACATGGGGCGGCGACATGGGTCAGATCTATTTTGACGACATTTACTACTACGTCAAGCCCACCGACAAGCAGGTTAATGCGTGGGAAGACCTGCCACCGGCCGTCCGTAAAACCTATGAAAAGCTCGGCATTCCTGAGGCGGAACAGAAGTATCTCGCGGGCGTTACAGCCCAGTATGATTCAGAAGTGGTTTTCCATCGCAATCGTGAAGATCTTGAGGCGAAAGGCATCATCTTCACTGATATGGATACGGCATTGCGCGAGCATCCAGAGATCGTGAAGAAGTACTTCGCCAGTGTCATTCCGATCGCCGACAACAAGTTCAGCGCACTGAATAGCGCCGTATGGTCCGGTGGCAGTTTCATCTACGTGCCACCGGGTGTCGAGGTGGACATGCCCCTACAGGCTTATTTCCGCATCAACAAAGAGAACATGGGTCAGTTCGAGCGCACGCTCATCATCGCGGACGTGGGCTCGAAAGTGCACTACGTCGAAGGGTGTTCAGCGCCGGTGTACAGCAGCGATTCACTACACTCCGCCGTTGTAGAACTCATCGCCCTGCCGGGCGCGCATATTACCTATTCGACGATCCAGAACTGGTCGAACAACGTCTTCAATCTGGTCACCAAGCGTGCCCGGGCCGAAGCGGAATCGCGGGTCAGTTGGATCGACGGCAACATCGGCTCGCGTCTCACCATGAAGTATCCGGCCATCTATCTCATGGGACCGAAGGCCACGGGCGAGGTGTTGAGCGTCGCCTACGCAGGTGCTGGACAGCACCAGGACACCGGGGCAAAGATGGTCCATTGCGCGCCCGAAACCACGAGCACCGTCGTGTCGAAGTCGATCTCGAAAGACGGCGGACGCACCAGCTATCGCGGCCTCGTCAAGGTCGAAGAAGGAGCCGAAAACGTCCGCAGTCACGTCCAATGTGACGCCCTCATCCTCGACGACGAGAGCCGCTCGGACACCTACCCCTATATCGAGCGCAACGCCGGTGTGGAGGTCGCACACATTGGCCACGAGGCCACCGTGTCGAAGGTCGGCGACGAGCAGATCTTCTACCTCCAGTCCCGCGGCCTCTCCAAGGAGCAGGCGACCGCGATGATCGTGAACGGCTTCATGGAGCCCGTTACTCGGACGCTGCCCATGGAGTTCGCGGTCGAGTGGAGCCGTCTCGTGGAACTGCAGATGGAGGGCTCGGTCGGCTGACCGACAGCTCGTCGGCCGAGGACTCGGTCAAATTGTTGCGATGGGCACAACAATTTTTCGGAGTTGTCCACCGCGCCGCTCGAGGACTCGGTCGAATTGTTGCGCTGGGCACGACAACGGTGCGCGCGCCAAGCCCGCAGGGGCGGACCAAGGGCCGACCAATGCGGACTACTTGACGGTGAGGTCCTCGCCGGACGAGAAGAAGTCGTCGGCCGGTTCGGTCGGGTCGACGACTGCCGGGTCAATCGGCGACCTGTCCGCCGGTGCCTCCGTAGCCACGGGGTCAGCGGGTGCGCCGGTCGGGACTGGAGGGACGGTGGTCTCAACAGCCGGGACCGTCACAGCAGTGACCGGCACGGTGGCCGGAGCAGGCGTCTTCCCGGGCTTGTTCAGCAGGGTGAATCCGAGGAGTAGCGCCGCCAAACCCAAAGACCCAGCGGCGAGGGTCCGCATGACCCGTGTCTGACGTTCCTCGGCAGCCGGCGTCCGCGTCGGTCCCGCCACCGCAGCGGCGTCGCGTGAAAAGACCCGGGAAAAGCGCGAGCCCTTTGTAGGAACGTCGGCAAGCGGCTGCACGGGTTCGTTGCCATCGGCGGCGAGGACCGACGACTCCTCACGTCGATACTGCGACGGAAGGTGGTCGGCGTCGAACGTCGGGAGAGCGGTGACCGCCGCCGCGGCCGTCGCTGGCCAACCTGACTCGGCGGAGGCTGTTGTCGCCGTCCATTCGCTCGGTCGCGGCTCCGGGGCCAGGGCAGCGTCATCCGAGAACTGCGCCGGATCGGCCGGACGGGCGATGGTGTCAAATCGGTCGGGAGCACCGCTCAACATGGCTCGCAGATCGCCGAGGTCGGCGTTCGCCGGTTCAGAACTCGAAACGTCCGTGTGTGCGCTGACTTCGACGGGTGACCAGGTGGTGGGCTGGGGCGTCGGGTCGGCGGCGGTAGAGGTGGACCACGCGGGCAGAACGGGTGCTTCTGCGGTGGGAACGTGCATTGCAGGGAGTCCGAGCGCCGGAATTTCCAGTGACGGGGAGGACTCGGCCGGGACGTCGAAGGTCGGGACGTCGAAGGTCGGGACGTCTACCGACGGGACGTCTACCGTCCCGAAGTCGGGAACTTCCAACGACGGGACCGCCGAAACCGATCCGCCGGGGGAGGCCCAGCTCGGAATTGCGCTCGGGTGGGAAGCGCGGACGCCCTCGGCGAAGCTTGGAAGGCCAGCGTCAGATTGGAAACCGACGCCTGGGAACTCCCCGTCAGCCAGTGAAGCGACCGCAGGAAGCGTCGGCACATCCACCGCCGGAGGCGACACGGGAGCGGAGAAAACCGACGGCACCGGGATGGCCGGTGGAGAGAACTCGGCCACTTCGACAACGGCACCGACCTCGAACGACGGGACGCTCAGCTCCGGCGCAGCCTGACCGAACGGGCTCATCGCGGCCACCGAATCGGCGAGTAGTTCGAAGCGGTCGCCGACGGGCGAGAAGACCTCCGGCCGCGGCACCTCCACGACCCGTGGCTCCGTGCGTGCGAGCACCGGTGAGGCCGTACCCGTCAGCTCCTCGAAGCCCGCGAAGGAAGGACGGGTCGGGGCGAACGCCGTCATCCCCTGTTTGCGTCTCAGGAACTTCGATCGTTGGTCGGAAGCATCTGGGAGACCATCGGAGCTAGCAGCCACATCGATCATTTCTCCATTCGAAACAGCAGACCCACCCGCAACCTCGGGACTCAGCCTCGGCAACGAGAGCGGGCTATCGGCGAGCGAACTCATCGTAGCGGCCTTGGCGCGGAACGCCTCTGGCCAGTTTGCGGTTGCTTCGTCGACAGAATCCACCCAATGTGGGGTCGAGGTTTCGTTCTGGTCATTCACAGGCAGGCTCCCGTTCATCTCAACCGACGCGATGCCGATCTCGGGCTTCCTGCAATGTCGGCCCTTCGAGGGGTCGGCTTTACCGATTCCCTGAATCCCCCTTCGGTGTTGGGGTCGCATCACCGAGGATTGCCCGGAGCCGCAACCGTGACGCCACATTGACGATGCCCGGTAGGCTGAATGTCCGCCCTTCTCTCGACCGGTCTTGCCTCGCGTGTCAGAACTTCCGATCCCTTCCGATTTGCGCTCGCGCCTCACGAGCACCGTCATGCCGACAGAGGCCGACGAAATTTGGCGTTACTCGGGGATCGATGACCTCGACTTCGCTGCCTTCGGATCGATAGCGAGTGCCGACGTCCAGTGCTCCCGCGCAACGTCTTCGATCCGACGTTCGGAGCCGGCGATCCCAGCTGACCGCGATATCTTCTGCGCACTGGTCGAAGCGGTTGCTATCCCGACGGTGATCTCCGCCGCACGCAGCGAAATCGTGGGCGAGCCGGTGCAAGTGGTCCACGACCTCACCGGCATTGACGGTCGGATCTCCGTGGCCCGCCTCGTGATTGAGGCCGGTGAGGGCGCGGAAATCACGGTCATCCACCACGTTCGATCCGACGATGTGACCGGTCTCTTCCTGCCGATCGTCGAGCTGGATCTCGCGCCCGCCTCACGCGTCCGCTACGTCATGGTGCAAGAACTCGGCCCGCGGATGTTCCAGATCGCGTCGCAGGCCTCTCGCACTCGACGCGATGCGTCGCTGTCGATGATGGCCGTTGCCCTGGGCGGTTCGTATGCACGCGTACGAAGCGACGCCGAGATCATCGGGCGTGGTGGCCACAACGAGCTGCTTGCGGTGTACTTCGGCGAGGCGTTCCAAACCCTCGACTTCCGCACGGTGCAGCATCACATCGCCCCGCGCACCACGAGCGATCTTGTGTTCAAGGGAGCAGTGGAGGACCACGCCCGTTCGGTGTACTCGGGACTCATCAAGATTGGCGTCGATGCTCGCGGAACCTCGGCGAGCCAGACGAATCGCAACCTGATCCTGTCGCCGACGGCGTCGGCCGAGTCGGTTCCTAACCTTGAGATCGAGAACAATGACGTGAAGTGCAGCCACGCGTCGGCCATTGGACCGATCGACGAGGAGCAGCGCTACTACCTGGAGAGCCGAGGCGTCCCGTCGGAAGCCGCAACTCGCCTCATTGTCCTCGGGTTCTTCGCCGAGCTGCTCGAACGCGTCCCCGATGCTGCGCTGCGAGCGCGTCTCAACGCCGCGATCACCGAGAAGTTCGATCGTCGGACGCTGCCCACGCACACGATGGCGGCGGCGTCATGAAGGTTCGCGTCGCTTCTTTCGAGAGCCTGGCGCCGTCGTCGGCTACCCGCGTCGTCGCTACCGATTCCGCTGGAGCGAAGCACGCGATCGCGGTCGTCCGAATCGAGGACGCCCTCTATGCAATCGGCGATGTCTGCTCGCATGCGGAGGTGTCGCTGTCGGAGGGGACCGTGTGGGACGACGAGTGTGAGCTTGAATGCCCGAAGCACGGCAGTGCCTTCAGTCTCACGACCGGTGCGCCGCAATCGTTTCCCGCCACCCATTCCGTGCCCGTCTACGAAATTGAACGAGACGGCGACGACGTCATGGTGACCCTCTCATGAACCCTGTGAACGAACTGCGCATCGCCAGCCTGCACGCCTCCATTCCCGGACGCGAGATCCTCAGGGGCGTCGACCTCGTCGTGCCCGCGGGGAGCATCCACGCTGTGATGGGCCCCAACGGATCGGGGAAGTCGACGCTGAGCCATGTTCTGCTGGGGCGTCCGGGCTACTCCGACGTCAGCGGATCGGTCGTGCTCAACGGTGTTGAACTACTGGCGCTACCTACGTGGCAGCGCGCCCGAGCCGGTCTCTTTCTTGGCATGCAGTACCCAACCGAGGTACCAGGTGTCGGGCTCGACGATATGCTCGCCGCTGCGCTCGACAGCGACGATTCGGCCGCGTCGCTTGCTCCGTTGATTGCCGCGGAGGCGGAGCGGATCGGGTTCGACGCTCGGCTCGTGGAACGGTCGCTCAATACCGACCTTTCCGGTGGTGAGAAGAAGCGCAGCGAGACGGTTCAGATGGGCGTGCTCCGTCCGAAGTACGCCATACTCGACGAGGTCGACTCCGGGCTCGACGTCGACGCGCTCCGGGCCGTAAGCCGCCGCGTCCTCGATGCGGTGAACGAAGATGGCCTCGGCGTGATCGTGATCACGCACTACAACCGCCTGTTGGCGGAACTGCCCGCCGACGTTGTTCACGTGTTTGTCGATGGGCGGATCGTGGCAACGGGCGGACCGTCTCTTGCACGAGAGCTGGAGACGACCGGCTACGAGCCGTACCTCGCGAAGCACGCGGCCCCGGCAGCCGAACGTCCCTCGCTCGGAGACCCGTTCGCGGACCCCTTCGCCTGATAATCGGCCCGCCGCACGTGGTGGGCTAATCCGTTGGCAGATCTGCAGTCCATTGGCAGTCCGTACGCGCTGCACATCTGCCAGCGGAGTGCGCGGAGTCTTACGGGGTCTGGAACTTGGTCGTCGTGGTTGTGGCCGGGATGGTTGACGCGGTAGTGGTTGAGGTGGTCGTCGACGTTGTGGTTGCGGCCACCACGACAACGACGGTCGACGTTGGTGCCGCACCGGCAACCGTCGTGGTGGTGAGCAGGCGGGCAGCACCGGGCAGCGTCGAGGTGGTCGCGACCGTCGATGCTGGTGCGATGGTGGTAGCGCCGGGCAGGGTGGTTTCGCCCGGCGCGGTCGAGGTCGTCGTGCCGGCCTTCGGCTTCAACGGGGTCGGGATCCTCGTGCCGTCGAACACGTACACGGGCGTGCCATCCGTGATTTCGGTGGGCAGCCATTCAGCGGAGGCCATGGTCACCCGGACACAGCCGTGCGAGGCCGGCCCAGCGGGGACCGATGCCGACCCATGAATGGCGATGCCACCGTTGAAATACATCGGGTTGTAGAGCAGTCCGAGCCGAGACTCACGGAAGCCAACAATCCGATTCTGCACACGAAACGACCCGCCTGGAGTGGTTGCGACGTCGCAGGCCTGCTTGCCGGTTTCGGGGTCGAGGGCGCAGAACGGTTTGCCGGTGCCCGACGAGATCGACAGGAGCTTGAACAGCGCGCCCTCCTTGTAGATCGCGAGGTATTGGCCCTTGATATCAATTTCGATCCGGTCTGCCCCGCCAGCGGGGAGGAGCGGAATCGGGTCGGTGGCTGTTTCCAGCGCGGCCAGGGTCGCAAGGGTGGCCCGCCCGCTGCGGTCGAGTCCGTTCACCTTCTGGAACGCCATGACCGCGTGGTACGTCTGTCCGCCGAATTTGCCCTCGGTCTCGGTGATGTCGTACTTCAGCTCGGCGAGGCGGGTTTGCAACGCAACGACGGCGTCGCCGCGTGAACCTGAACCGAACCCGTTGGCCTTCGAGCGCTTGCGGGTCGTCTTGGTTTTGGCGACTGGCTTCTTCGTGACCGATGCGGCGCGCGGCGTCGGACGCAGTGTGGTCGGCGTGATCCGCGGTGGAACGGTGGGTGCCGGAGCTAGGCCGGTGCCCGACGTTTGCGCGGACGCGACTCCACACGCAACCGACACGGTCACGGTCACGGCCGTGAGAATTGGGACAATGAGGCGGGTGAGGACCCGGCGGCGCGATGCCTGCACACGCGGGAGGAAGTACACGGGGGAAGCTCCTAGAGGGTTCGTGGCTCGGGGCGACCACCAACAAGCAAGTATCGCTCATTCACGCCGACCGCAAGCGTTTGCGGGCCGTGAACGGCCCGATATGATCTTTGTCACAGCGAAACACTCACGGTCGAATCCAGCAGTTGCGGATCTGGTGAGGACGACGACCGGCCGGTGCTGGGGGGCACCGACCGGTTCGTCATTTCCGGCCAAGACGTGTCGATATGGTGAAGGGTTCAGTCCGGCTCGGCCGTGGGTGAGTGCGCCGGGGAGGAGCGTCAGCGACGGAGGGGTGCCTCGAATCCCCGAAGAGGCCCTTCGCGGTGGGTGTCGAAGCGGAGCGGAGACGGGGCCCACCGCGCTCAGGAAAAGCGGGTGAAGAGCTTCTGTTGGAGGGTGTCGAGTTCGCTGACCTTGACGGACTGGTAGCCGACCGTTACGAGGCGTCCGTTGACGATCAGGGCACGGCGGATCTGGTCGAAGGCGATCGGCGGTGTACCGGGTGTACCTGGAACGGTCGTGACGGGAGCGATGAGGGTGCCCGGACCATAATTCCCATCGAACGGCACGGGGTGGGTGATCCGGCCCTTCTCGGCGAGCGCAGTCTGCGACACGTTGGCCACGACGAGTCCGCTGAAGAACGACCCGTTCGATTGGTAGTCGGTGGTCGGCACGAAGGCGTTGCGGGTCGCCGCCCAGTAGAGGAACGCATGGTGGTTGTACTCGGCTTCGCTCTGGCCGCCGATGCGCAGCTTCGCAACCTGTAGCGGATTGTCCGGATTGCGGACGTCGAACACCTGCAGCATCGAGCCGAGGCGTCGCCCGGCGTCGGTGGCGTCTTGTCCGACGCCGAGGATGAAGCCGGGTTCCAGTGGGTGCAGATAGGCCGAATATCCGGGGATCTTCAGCTCGCCGGCGAGGCGTGGTGCCCGGGGGTTGCGCAGGTCGAGCACGTAGAGCGGATCGGTCTGGCGGAACGTCACGACGTAGCCGTATTCGCCGAGGAAGCGAACGCCGTAGATCTGCTCGTTGCGCCCGAGGCCGGTAATCGCTGAGATCTCGTCGAGGCTGCGGCCGTTGCGGGTGAACAGATGCACGCCAGACTCCTGGCGGGTGCCGAATCCGGCGTTCTGGGTCGTGGTGGCGACCCGGAGGACGCCCTGGTACTCGCTCATCGAGAACTGATTGAGCAGCGTCCCCAGAACCTCACCACTCGCGAGATAGGTCGCCCCGTCGGCCGGTCGCAGGTCGAAGGTATGGAGCGCTGTGTTGAACGGGGCACTCTGGCTAACTGGTCGTCCGCGCTGGTCGATCAGCACGCCCTTCGTGTTGACGCCGACCGGCTGGCGGGTGACGTCCACGGTCGACACGACGAGGGTTGCTGCGGAGGAGTAGACAGTTCCGCCGTTCGTCACCACGCCGCCCGAACCCTTGGCGATGCGTCGAGCGCCCACGGTATCGAGATCGACGGTCGCGACCCATACGACGCCGAGCCCCGACGGATCAGCGGGTTTTCCGATCTCGCGGCAGTCGAGCGCAGGGCGGACGCGACTCACCTGTCCGTTGGCGTCCTCGTCGTAGATGCGGGGCAGCCAGTCGTTTGCGCTCGCCCGCTTCACGATGTTGCGGTTCGCGTTGATCGCAGCGTTGATGGTCTTCTGGGAGCTGTTCGCCGGCTGGGCGAACTTCAGACGCTGCCCGAAGCCGGTGGTGAGCACGATGCGGGCACGGTGGTCGATGCTGCGCACGGCCAAAGCGCTCCCCTCGAGGTGGGTACGGCCGAGCAGCTGCGGCTGGGCGGGGTTGAGCACGCTCCACAGCTCGACGACCGTCTCGGGGCCGTACTGGTCAAAGAGCGTGCGGGTCACGGCAAGACGGGTGCCATCGAGGATCAGCTGCGGTTCCTGGCCGTTGCCGTACGACGGAATGGTCGCCACGACCGCGGCAGTGGTCGTGTCGATGATGCGCACGGCACCTTGGCCGATCGCGGTGTACACGTAGCGTCCGTCGGTCTCGACCTCGTCGCCCTCATCGACCCCCGCCTCTTGGACGTTGGTGGTCGAGGTTCCGCCGTCCGTGAACGTCGGTTCTGCCTCGACGGCTTCGACAGGTTCGGCGGCCACTGCGGGGGCGGCAGCAGCGTCGGAACTGGCCGGGCGAGCGGCGGCGGCGGGTGCGGCTGTTGTCGGTATCGACGCGGCCTTCCTGGTCGTCTTTCGGTTTCCGGTCGAAGGCAGCGGCGTGACGACGACGGGTCCGCCGAACTCGACCGGTCCGCCGAGACCGTACGGGCCGACAAGCGGGAGGGCCAGCGTCTGCACGTAGTTGAGGAACTTCGGGCACGACGAGAAGTTTGCGAACAGCACGCGACGGGTCGCGGCGTGCGCTGGTTGAGGCGCGAGTCCGGCGAATGCTCCGGCCGCGGCGGTGACGGTTGCCGCGAGTGCAATGGTTCTGCGGGTGCGTCGGCGGGGTGCGGCGTGGGCGGTCATGGGTTCCTCCGGCTGAGACTCGGCTGGGCATCGGCGTCTGCTCCAGCGATTGTGAGGGTTGGACGTCAGAGAGTTGTGATCCGGTTCCACAATTTTGCGCAGTTCGGCCGAGGTCGCTTCGCGGGGCCCAGGTCGGTCGGCGCGGCGCGGGTCCGACGGCAGGTACTTCGCGGTACGTTCGGTCGCTCGCGGTACGTTCCACGTACGCCGAACGTACCGCGAGCGCGTCAACGTACCGCGAAGGTCCTTTGGATGTGTCGGCTGGGCACGGCTGGGTGGATCGCGGACGTCGGCGGTAGCGTCCGGGGATGAGCATCGAGCAGACGTCGCAGGGCAGGTTGGCAGGCAAGGTTGCCGTGGTGACCGGTGGGGGCAACGGGATCGGCCGGGCGTGTTGCCTGCGATTCGCGGCCGACGGTGCGTCGATCGTTGTCGCGGACCTCCTCGACGGTCCCATGAACGAGACGGTCGCACTGGTGGAAGGGGCGGGCGGCCGTGCGATCGGCGTCCGGGTCGAGGCCGCGAACCGCGCCGACAATCAGGCGATGGCCGACGCTGCGGTGGCGAGCTTTGGGCGTCTCGACATCCTGCTGACGGCGGCTGGAGTGAGCCACGGGAACTACCAGTCGGGTGACATCGAGCGTGACGTGAAGATGGCTCTCGACCGTGCCGAGAAGGCGGAGGTCCCCGGACGGAACTTCATCGAGTTGGAGACGAGCGAGTGGCAGCGCGTCCTCGACGTGAACCTCACGGGGACGCTGCTTGCCATGCAGGCGTGTGCGGAGCGGATGATCGACGCGGGCAACGGTGGTGCGATGGTGACGATCGCGTCGATCGCTGCGAAACATCCCGATGCAGGGCCAATCGCATACACCGTGTCGAAGGCGGGCGTCTGGATGTTGACCAAGAAGGCGGCACGCGAGCTGGCGGGGGCAGGCATCCGGGTCAACGCGATCGGTCCCGGCTACATCGAGACACACATGACGCAGCTGCTCGAACACGCGCCCGAGGAACGTCGTACTGCGCTGTTCAACTCGATCCCGATGGGTCGCAAGGGTGCGCCGTCGGAGATCGCATCGGTCGCATCGTTCCTCGTGTCCGACGATGCGAGCTACATGACCGGCGAGATCCTCCACCCTGACGGCGGCTACTACACCGAGTAGTTCCGCGTCGCCCCCAAGGCGCGCTCGCCTGCGTAGGCTGCCCCGCCGTGACCATGCCGGAGGATCTGCACGAACTCGTTAGCTTCGAGGACCCGGGTGAGGATCGAACGTGGGTGTTCGACGTGACGTTTCTCGAATCGAACTGGACGTGCATCTTCGGGCGTGGGTGCAAGGGCGTCCACGACGTTGACACGACGGCGCTCGCGGAGGGGTGTTGCAGCCACGGAGCGCACCTCACGGACAAGGCGGATCGGGAGAACCTTCGGACGCACGCCGAACGTCTGCGCGCAGATCAATGGCAGTTTGCGGCGATTGGTGAGAAGAAGGGCTTGACGAAGAAGAACGAGGACGGTGTGCATGTGACGCGAGTCGTCGATGGTGCGTGCATCTTCCTGAATCGTCCGGGCCATGCGAACGGTCCCGGCTGCGCGTTGCACTCGGCGGCGTTGGAGGCGAGCGAGCGTCCGCTGGACTGGAAGCCCGAGGTGTGCTGGCAGCTGCCGCTGCGGCGTATTGATGAGGTCGACCCACATGGTCACGTGACGTCGACGGTACGGGAGTGGAAGCGTCGTGATTGGGGCGACGCTGGTGCCGAGTTCCACTGGTGGTGCACCGACTCGATCGATGCGTTCATCGACAAGAAGATGGTCTGGCAGACGATGGGCGACGAGCTTGCGGAGATCGTCGGTGCCGACGTGTTCGAGTTGCTCGCGGCGTATCTCGCGGGGCGTCCGAAGAAGCGGCGCACGGCGGGTTCGGGTGCCAGGGCGGTGTCGATCGGCCGCAAGCCCGGGAGTGCTCGGCAAGCGCTCTGACGGTTGAACCCTGTTCGTCTCAAACCGGCACGGAGTGCACCTCAGGATCGGCTCTGGCGGAAGAGCTCTGCGAGGCCGTCATCGGGTGTGTCGAGGATGCGGTCGAGCCAGCCGTGTACATGGCGTGCACCGCCTTCGTTGCGGCCGAAGATGAATTCCTTCTTGGCCCCGGTCTTGACCGTGCGCTGGATCTTCAGGCCCGTCGCGTAGTCCTCATCGCGGACGACGTCGATGAGGAACTTGATCTGCTGATTCACGAGCTCCAGGTGCTCCGGCGTGGGTGGCCCGGTTCCGATGAAATCCAACTGGCTGACCGACTCGTCTGCGGTCGCACCGGGGAACAGCCGTGCCACCTGGAACATCCGGTGCTCGCCAACCGCGAACCCGGCGATCGATCCGTGCGGGAACACACTCCAGACGCCGCCCAACAGATCTTCGGTCTTCCAGTCCTTCTCATCGACGCCCTCCAACTTGGACCACCCTTGCCGGGGACCGGTGATGCGCTGGTGCGGTCCCACGCGGTGGAACACCGCATCGGGTGAGATGGCGGTACCGAACGTGTTCTTGTGAAGAATTGGCAAATGGTAGAAGTCCACATATCCATCAAATGCGACTTTCCAATTGGGGCCCGCCAAAGGGATTGACCCGTAGTGGTACATCTCACCGAAGTTCTGGAACGCGAGCAGTTCGTCGTACCCGCACAGGTAGGTGTCGATGTCGATTGCCGGTTCGGTGCTCAGCGTGACCCAGATGAGTCCGGCCCGTTCGGCCACCGGCAGCGCCGTCAGACCGTGGCAGGCCATGTCCAGATCGCCGAAGTCGCTTTGTTTGAAGATGCCGACAAGGTCGCCGTCCTGGTCGTACGTCCACGCATGGTACGGACAGGTAAAGCGTCGGGCGACGCCGCTGCCGGGGTCCACCAGCATGGACCCACGGTGACTGCACATGTTCACGAACGCACGTACTGCGCCGTCGCTGCCGCGCGTGATGAGCACGGGGACGCCGACCACTTCGATCGACTTGTACGAGTTCGTTTCGCGCAATTCCGCTCCGGTGGCGAGCAGAAGCGGGAGACGCTTGAAGATCAGATCCACCTCGCGCTGCCACCGAGCCGGGTCGTAGTAGTTCGACGCTGGTATCCGGCTGATCCCGTCCATCAGCTGGTTCTCGCCTGACGCTTCGAAGGCCATGGTGGTCCGGGCCATTTCGATCAATTGCTCTCGGCTCACCGGTGTATCTCCTGGTACCTCGGGATAGTTCCGCGGGTGCTCACGGTTCGACGTACTCGGCGAGCAGGTCGGGCACCCGTAGGTGTTCCGGGATCAGCGATCGCCCGATCATTTCGTCGAGTGACGCATGGACGTGCCAGATGCGACGCTCCTGGTAGTTCAGCGGGATGCCGCCATGCGCCGCGACCTCCACGGACCGTTGGATAGGTTCGAGGTTCGCCATGTCCTCGTCCATCACGATGTCAAAGGCCGCGAGGCGTCGGTCCCACTTGTCCGGACGTTCCCCGGAACCCCAGTCGGGGCCGAACCACACCACATCGAGTCGCGTCCGATTGATAGCCAACGGCCAGAACAGCAGGAACGGGAATCCCGACGCTTCGAGCGGCGTGATGAGATTCGGGAACATTCCGTACGCGGGATTCGTGGTCCAGAACAGCTCGCCGATGCCGGGGATACGGGGCAATCCTGCGATGTTCTCGCGTCCCTCCAACGCCTTCGCCGAATAAGGCGTGATCATTCCGGTGTGGCCGTTCGCCATGAGCTCCATGACCGCACCGCGCCCGTCGAGCGTCTCTGCCACGGTCGTGCGGTGGATGGTCTTCGCGTGGTACACCTCCAAGAACCCTTCGGCCATGATCTTCCAATTGCACGCAATGTCGTAGGACTTGCGGTGCACGGTCCGTAGCGACGCCGCGGCAATCTCGGGCAGTCTGTCGGCGAGCGGTGCTATCCACTCCAGCAACGGCAGCGCATCGGCGTCGAGGTTGACGAACACGAACCCGCCCCACTGTTCGCATCGCACCTCCACAAGGCCGCGGTCCTCCTTGCAGAGATCCACGAAGTCGCGTTCGTCGGGCACGCGCTCCAAGTTGCCCTGCAGGTCGTAGCCCCACGAGTGGTACTGGCACACGAGCAGTCGGGTGACGCCCGCCACGTCGCGCACCACGGGCGCACCGCGATGACGACAGGAGTTCATGAACGCGCGCAACGCACCATCGGTGCCGCGCACGACCAGGACCGGCGCGAGTGGGATGTCGAGCAGCCGGTAGCTGCCCACCTCCGCAAGGTCCGACTCGTGGAGCGCGAACAGCCACGAGCGTTTGAACACCCGCTCGATCTCCAACGCGTACAGACCGGTTTCGGTGTACCGGCCGAGCGGTAGGTCCGGCAACTTGGGAAAGCCGTCGGGAGGCGCGGTCCGCGCTGTCTCGTAGGCCATCCGACGGCGGATCTCGGCTACTTGTGTGGCGTCCACTTCCGGTGTCTCCTAAACGAGCGCAGGGGCCAAGTCGGCCAGGTTCTCGGCCAGGCCATCGGCAGCGTCGAGCGCGGCCAGGTCGGCCACGCGGGCAACGTCGTCGGCACGCTCGATGTGCACGGGGATCGCACTCTGCACCACCATGCCGTTCACCGGGTCATGCCCATCGACAGTGGAAACCAACCGACTCGTGGGCGTGCCGATGTCGCGCACCTTCTCGTCGGTGAGCGAACCGCCACCCCACGAGTGGGCCATGGAGATGACGCCGCGGCGTACGTCCTTCGCTCCCGCCACGACCCCGGTGATGGAGGCGCGGGGTGAGGTGATCACGACGAGGTCGTCGTCGTGGAGCCCGAGGTCGTCCATGTCGGCCGGGTTCATGTGTGCGTGATTGGTCGTGCCGGCGCTCTTGCGCAACGCACTGAGTTCGCCGCCCAGCGAATTCAGCACCGCCTTCAAGCGTCGACTCACCAGGCGGTAAGGAAAGGCCTCCGGCGTGAATCCGGGGAACACCTCGGCCCCACTCGTCTCCGTGAGCACCGAAGCCAGTTCGTCCATGAGATCGCTCGGCGCAAGCGTGAACTGTGCCGTGGCTCCGGGGTCGGCCGCCTGCACCACCATGGCGAGTTCCGGGTGGACCACACCGAGGTTGGCGCGTACCTGGTCCATCGGCATGCGCGAGTTGGCATAGGCGAGATCGATGACCTCATCATCTGTGGGCTTACGATCCATCGGGATGTTGCCGCCGGGGAGCGGGATGTCGTAGCCGAGTCGCCGGGACAGTTCCCAGAACACCTCCCATTCGTTGTGCACGTCGTCGTTCGCCTGCACGGTGATCGGCGTGTAATTCGTGTACGGCTCACGGAACCAACGGTCCATCAGGTGCGGGATGTCAGCGCGCTCCAACGAGAGCTTCGGGGCGATGACGTAGTGGGCGAGTTCGGCGGTCGCTGTCATCCTGTGGTCGAGGACCACCAACAGCTCCAGGTCGTTCAGCGCGCGCAGCGTCAACTCCTGATCGGGCCACGCAACCGCAGGATTGCCGCCGCTCACGATCAGCGCTCGGATGCGACCGTCGCCCGGTTCGAGGATCTCCTCGGCCAGCGTCGCCGTTGGCATCTCGCCGCGGTACCCGCGAAGTCCCCGAATGCGTGCGGGGTGGCCGGTCACGGGCGGACGCGGGGCGATGACCTGGGCTCGCCGGGGCGTCTCCGGATACAGGAACACGCCGCTCTCCAGCCGGTCGCCCTCCCGGTTGACTCGGCCGCAGATGACGTTGAGGGTCAACGCCAGGTGTTCGGTGAGACTGCTGTGTGGGGCCATGTTGGGACCGGTCCCGGTGCCGACGGTGCCGCGTGGCCCCGACGCGAACATTCGTGCGGCTTTGAAGAGGTCTTCGACGGCGACGTCGCACCGCTGAGCGACGTAGGCGGGCGTGTACGGCGCGACGGACCGCTCCAAGGCGGCGAGATCGCCGACCCACAACTCACAGAACTCGTGGTCGATCAGGCCCTCTTGGAGGACGATCGAAAGGAGTCCGGCGAGCAGGGTGGGGTCCTCGCCCGGACGGACCTGAAGGAACACGTCGGCGAACGTGGCCAGTTCCGTGCGGCGGGGGTCGACCACGATGAGCTTCATACCGTTCTTCTTGGCCCGACGCATGACCGTGAACGGGTTCGTGCCCTGCAGGCCGCCGACCGCGCCGTAGCTCGACACCATGGGGTTGTACCCGATGGCCATCAGCACGTTGGCGTCGGTGAAGTTGTGGAAGCCCGCTTCCCAGATGCCCATGCGGAATGGCGCGGTGGTCTTGGCCGGCTGGTCGATGGTGACCGACGTGTAGAACGACGGGGACTCGAAACCCTGGTGCCAGGCCCGTGCCGTGGGAACGGCCACCGAGTTCTGGTACCCGCCGGTGCCGGTGTAGCTGGCAATCGCCCGCGGCCCGTACGCGTCGATGATCGTGCGCAGCTTGGCGGCAATCTCGTCGAACGCCTCGGGGCTGCCGATGGCTTCGAAGTGGCCGTCGGCGCTGCGTCGTAGTGGGGTACGCAGGCGACTCGCCTGGTGCATCTGTTCGGGCAGCTGGCGTCCCTTGATGCACGTGTAGCCCTCGAAGATCGGGTCCTCAGCGACGCCATGGACGCCGATCACCTTTCCGCCGGGGAACGCGACGTCGTCCACCTGGACGTCGACGTCGATCGGGCACGACGCGTGGCAGACCCTGCAGAACGAGCGTCTGGTCTCGACCTTCATAGCTTTCCCCCGGTCTGGAAGCCGCAATGACCTCCGACATGCAACAAATTAACCGAGCGAGTAGTTTTCCGTGGCATCGCGTCGAAATCCTCTTCGAACGCCACCATCTGCACTTCTCCGGGAGCACCACTGTGAACGATCGCTGGATCACCGACTGGCCGCCCAGCGTCCGTTGGCCCCATTACACCCGGGCCAACGCCGGGGAGGTTCTGCCCACGCCGACGAGCCCCCTCGGCCAGCAGTTCACCTGGGACCACGGCATCTGCCCCGGTTGGCGCGACGGCTACGTGCGCGGTGGTTGCACGACCCTCGACGAGTACACGGACTCGCCGCCCGCCGTCTGCGGGTTCTTCGGCGGCTACTTCTACATCAACCTGTCCAACGTGCGGATGCAGGGTGCCCGGAACCCGGCCCTCACCGTCGAACAGCTTGACCTGGCGTTCTTCGGCGAGCACCCCGACGTGCCGCCGTACGCCGCCGACCCCCGCGACGACCGACCCGACCTCGCCCCGTACATTCTCGAGCGGATGGGCTGGGCCATGACGGCCACGGCCTGGCCGGAAATCGATGACGAGAAGGCGTGGACCAAGGCGCTGCGGGCCAACCGCCCGGACCTCTCGACGCTTGCCGATGACGAGCTGGTGTCGCGGGCGCGTTCCACCCAGCCAATGCTTCGAAAGCTGTTCGAGAGCCACACCGTGTCGTCGGGGTCCTCCGGCATCGCCCCCGGCATTCTCGCCGCGATCGGCCAGGCCATCGGAGATCCGAATATCGCCATGACGTTGCTGGCGGGCATCGGCGAGGTCGACTCGGCCGAGCCCAGCTATGCCTTGTGGGACCTGTCGCGTCAGGTGCGCGCGTCGTCGGATCTCACCGAGATCTTCGACGGTGGGGTACCTGGGGTCCTCGGGCGTCTGAACGAAGCCGTCGCCGCTGGGTCGCGTGATGCCGAAGTATTCCTGCAAGCCGGGCGCGAGTTTCTCGCCGAATACGGTTCACGTGGGCCGAACGAATGGGAAATGTCGGCAGGTACCTGGGAGACCAATCCGGAGATCGCACTGGCGGCGCTCGACCGCATCCGGCACCAGTCCAACGAGGAGTCCCCGAAGGCGCGCAATAGTAAGCGCGCAGGGGAACGCGAGCGGCTGACCGCTGAAGTGCGGGCCAAGGTCGCAGCGGTCGGCAGCGACGAGTTGTCAGGGAACCTGGAGGCGGCGCTTGTCGCCGGTCACCAGATGGGGTTCCGCGAACGCACGAAGACCAACATCATCCGGGTGGTGCACGAGGGCCGCATGGTGTTCCGCGAACTGGGCCGCCGCCACGCGGAGGCCGGCGACATCGCCGAGGCCGGGCACGTCTTCATGCTGCTCGACGACGAGCTGGATCCGTTCGTCGCCGACCCCGGGTCATTTCGCCAGAAGCTGGCCGTCCGGGCCGTCGACTGGGCGCAGCTGTGGACGGTGGAGCCCCCGTTCTTCATCAAGGACGGCAACGTCCCGCCGCTCTCGCAGTGGTCGAAGCGGGGAGCGTCGCACGCTACGAAGGCGGTCGTCGGCGACGTGCTGACCGGGGTCGCGGGATGCCCCGGCATCGTGCGCGGCACCGCTCGGGTGATCCTTGACCCGGCGGATCCGTTTGCGCTCGAACCGGGCGACATCATGGTCGCACCGCTCACCGACCCCGCGTGGACGCCCCTGTTCATGGCGGCCGGTGGCGTCGTAGTGAACGTCGGAGGCCAGATCAGCCACGCGATCATCGTGAGCCGCGAGCTGGGCCTGCCGTGCGTCGTGTCGGTCACCGACGCCACGGACCGCATCCCGAACGGGGCTCTGATCGAGGTCGATGGTGACGCCGGCCGGATCACCATCCTGGAAGTACCGGCGTGAGTTTTCGACCGTTCCGCTTCGGCGTCCAGTCCTACTCTGCCACCTCGGGTGCCGACTGGCGCGAGCAGGCGCGTGCCGCCGAGTCGTTGGGATATTCGGTGCTCCATCTGGCCGATCACATCATCGGCCCGGGGCCCGCGCTGGCCGCCACCAACCATCCCGTGCAGAACCTCTCGCCGGTACCCGCCATGGCCGTGGCCGCCGAGGTCACGACGACGCTGAAGGTCGGGTGCCGCGTCTTCTGCACCGACTACCGAAACCCGGTGATGCTGGCGAAGGATCTGGCCACGCTTGATCTCTTCAGTGGCGGACGCTTGGAAGTGGGCCTCGGCGCGGGTTGGCTACAGGGTGAGTACGAGGCGGTCGGCATCGCGTTCGACCCACCGGGCGTGCGCATCGACCGCTTCGAAGAGACCCTTTCGGTGATCCGAGCCTGCTTCGGCGACGGCATGGTCGACGTGCGCGGAAATCACGTGCACGCGGTTGGTTTCGAGGGTGTGCCGAAGCCCGCGGCTCGGGCCGGCGGTGCGCTGCCGCCGTTGATGATCGGCGGCGGGTCGCAGCGCATGCTCACGGTCGCGGGACGCGAGGCGGACATCGTGAGCCTGAACTTCGACAACTCGTCGGGCAAGATCGGACCCGCTGGCGTCGGCTCCTCCACGGCCGAGCTGACCCGCAACAAGATCGACTGGATCAGGGCCGGGGCAGGCGACCGGTTCGAAGGCGTCGAACTGGAGATCGGTGCCTACTTCACCGTGGTCACCGATCATCGCGACGCCACGCTGCAGAAGATGGGTCCGATGTTGGGACTCACTCCTGAGCAGTTCGCCGACCATCCGCACGGGCTGGTCGGCTCGGTCGATGCCATCTGCGAACAGATCATCGAGCGACGCGACACCTACGGCATCAGCTACGTCACTGTCGGGCGTGCGGTCATGGAGGCTTTCGCCCCCGTTGTAGCACGCCTGACCGGTTCATGATCCAGCTCCTCTGTCGACGCGCTTTTGCGCTTCGGCCCCGTAACGAAAGGTTCCTCACATGAAGGTCGGCATAAACCTCCCCGCGCAGTACCCGTTCGCCAGTACCGAGCAGCTCCTGCCGCTGTACGAGCAGATGGGGGCCGACTCGTACTGGGCGCCCGATCACATCCTGGGAGTCTTCCATCCGGGACTCTGGGCCGAGACGCCGCTATCGGCGCTGGCATCTGACCCCGACGCCTTCTACGACCCGTTCGTATACGGGGCCGTCGCTGGACGGATGACGACCAAGCCGTATGGCATCTCCGTCACCGACGCAACGCGCCGCGGCGCAGCCGACCTCGCGCGGACCGCGCTCAGTTTGAACGACTTGATCCCCGGCGGCTTCATCCTGGGAATTGGATCCGGTGAGGCCGAGAGCCTGCTGCCGTTCGGGTATCCGTTCGACAAGCCCGTGGCTCGTCTGGAACAGGTGCTCGTCGAACTGCGCTCTCTCCTCGATCACGGCGTGATGCCCGACGGCGGCGTCGGGCGCATGGGACTTCCGCTGACGGTGCCGGGTAAGGGCGGCCCGCCGGTGTGGGTTGCCGGGCACGGCGACCGCATGTTGCGCCTCACCGGTCAATACGGCGACGGCTGGATCCCTGCGTGGTGGATGACACCAGAGGAATACGGTGCCAAGCGAGTGATCATCGCCGACCATGCAGCGAAGGCCGGCCGACCCGCGCCGGAGTGCTCGCTCCTGCCCTTCGTGCTGTTCGCCGAATCGCAGGACAAGGCGGGCGAGATGTTCGACCGTGAACCGCTCGGCAAGTTGTTCGGCCTTTTCGCAATGGGCTCCATCTGGGAGGCCCATGGCATGAAGCACCCGTTGGGCAACGACTCGAAGGGTTTCGTCGATGTGATCATCCACGACCTGTCGCCCGACGACCTACGCGACCTGGCTCCCACGATCCCGTACGAAATGGTGAAGCAGGTGCTCTTCATCGGCAATGCCGAGGAGTTGGCCGGCCAATTCGAGGCATATGCCCGCAATGGCCTGGAGCATGTGGTGATGGCAAATCTCACGGGCGTCATCGGCGGAATGGATGAAATCATCGCCCGCGGTGCCGACCTGCCAAACCTCAAAAACGTCCTCAGTGACCTGTAGAACCGGAGACCTCCTCATGCCCACCGACCTTGATCTGAAGGCGTTCAATCCGTTCGATGCCACCACGCTGCAGTGTCCGCATCCGCACTACGCCGCGATGCGCGAAACGTCGCCGGTGCTGCATGTGCCGGCGCTCGGTATGTATTTGGTGGCGAGTCACGCGCTGGTCGGCGAAATCATTCGCGACACCGACACGTACTCCTCGGCGTTCGGGAACACGAGCATGCCGTTGCCCGCTGAGGACCGAGCGAAGTTGATGGCGGTAGTGGAGGAGGCGTATCCACGCGTGCCCACGATGCTCACCGCTGACCCACCCAATCACACCCGCTACCGCCGACTGATTTCCAAGGCGTTTACCCCGAGAGCGATCAGTGAGCTGGAGCCGGTCATCCGGTCGATCACTACTCGCCTGATCGACAGCTGGATCAATACGGGGAACATCGAGTTCGTGACGCAGTTCGGTGTGCCGCTCCCTGTGGAGGTGATTGCCAAAGCGCTCAACGTGCCCGACGATCGTCTCGCCGACTTCAAGCGGTGGTCCGACGATTCCATTGCGGGAATTGGCACGAGCATCTCCATCGATCAGAGGGTGGAGGCCGAGCGCGGTGTCAACGAATTCCAGAGGTACTTTGCCGCGGCCATCGACAAGCGTCGTGAGCACCCACAGGACGATTTGCTCACGAAGCTATTGAACGCTCGCATCGATGATGATGATCCTGATATCACAGATAAGCGCGCATTGGATATGCCGGAGATGCTCAGCATCGTGCAGCAGCTGCTGGTGGCCGGAAACGAGACCACGACCAAGATGCTCACGGAGATGATGCGCTTGTTGGCCGATAATCCCAAGCAGTGGGCCATGGTGAAGGCCAATCCTTCGCGGATTCCGTCGATCGTGGAGGAGACGCTCCGCCTTTCGACGCCGACGCAGGGCATGTTCCGTATTGCCACGCGCGACGTGGAACTGGCTGGAGTCCATATTCCAAAAGGCAGCCGCGTCGTTGTGGTGTTCATGTCCGCGAACCGCGACGAAACCGTGTTCGACGAACCCGACGCGTTCGACCCCGATCGATCCAACCTGAGCGACCATCTCGCCTTCGGCAAGGGCACGCACTACTGCCTGGGTGCCAACCTGTCGCGTCTTGAGGGACGGGTGGCGCTGGAGGAGATTTCCAGGCGGGTTGCTTCGTTCTCGCTGCCCGAAACAAATACGTACGCATATCACCCGAGCTTCATGCTTCGGGGCTTGGTGAAGCTTGATATCGACATCGTGCCGTCTTGATTTTTACCTCTTTCAAAAACATCCCACTCCTGGAGATTTCCGATGCCTCTTGATTCCCTGCCCAGCGAATTCCTGTTCGCGATCACTGCGCTCACCGCCGAGAAGCCTCCGGTGATGATCCCCTCCGGTCCCGCAGGGACGCGGGTCATCGTCACGGCCATGAACGGCACCTTTGAGGGCCCGAAACTGAAAGGCAAGGTGGCCGACGCAGCAGGGGGCGACTGGGTCACGGTTCGAGCCGACGGCATCATGTCGCTCGACGTGCGTCTGTGCCTGCTCACCGATGACGGTGCCTCGATATACATGACCTACACGGGTCTCGGCCGTCGGGAGGCCGACGGATCGATGGTGATCCGAACGGTGCCCCGCTTCGAAACTGGGGATGAGCGCTACAACTGGCTGAACAGCGTCCAAGCAGTCGCGCACGGCACGACCACGCCCGGCACCGTCACCTATGACGTGTACGGACTCCTGTGACAGGTCGACTCGACGGCAAGATCGCGGTCGTCACCGGCTCCAGTCGGGGCATCGGCCGCGGCACCGCGATCGCGTTGGCGGAGCAGGGCGCAACGGTCTACGTCACCGGTCGTACGACGTCGGGCGAGCTATCGATCGGGCGCTCGGTCGAGATGGTCGACGCCGCAGGCGGTCACGGGATTGCGGTGGAAGTGGACCACGGCGACGACACGCAGATCGCCTCGTTGTTCGAGCAGGTTCGCCGCGAACAGGGTCACCTCGACATTCTGGTGAACAACGTCTACAAGGTTCCGACACCTCCGGCGTGGGGTGGCGGATTCTGGGATCATCCGATTCAGGTGTGGGACGACCAGGTCGGAATTGGTCTGCGCGCTCACTATGTGGCGTCGTGGCATGCGGCACCGCTGTTGTTCGACGCCGGCCCCGGCGGCTTCATCTGCAACGTTTCGTCGCCGGGTGGGCAGAGCTACCACTTCAGCTCCTCGTATGGCGCTGGCAAGGCCGGGCTCGACCGGCTGACTGCAGACATGGCCGTCGAGCTCGAGTCAAGGGGGATTGCGACCGTGTCGCTGTATCCGGGGAGTGTGGCCACGGAGTTCATCAAGGAGTGGTCGGTCAGGCGCGGCACCGACCTGTCGGGTTCGCAGACCACGTTGGGCGTCGGCCGAACCGTCGCGGCCTTGGCCATGCTGCCGGACTTGATGGCGCGCAGCGGAACCGTCCAGTGGTGCGAGGACATCTCGCGCGAGTTGGACGTACGCGACGAGAACGGCAACTGGCTGGCTGCGTACGGCAAGCGGGTGCACTGACGGGCTCAGAACAGGCACGGGGCGAGGAGCGCGAAAGTGTCGTCGTTGAGGGGGCTCACCTGGACGCGGTTGATACCGGCTTCGGCGAGGGCGTGCATCGAGTCGGCCACCTTGGACGCTTCGCCGAAGAAGCCGCTGAGGAAGCTGTCGCCCAACAGGTTGGACACGGCTTTCGTGCGTGCGTCGCCACCGACGGAGCAGAGGATGAACACGCCGAGCGGAACGGTTGCATTCACGGCACGGACCTTGCCCACGAGGTCCGTCAGGTGGGAGCGCGGAATGGCCGACAGCGCTGGAAGGTCCAGCGTTCCGTCTCGCGTGGCCGCGGAGATCAGCTTCAACTCGACGCGGTCCGCCATCGGTGCAATGCCACGGATCGTGCGGTCGCCACCCAACGACGCCACGAGCGGGGGTGGCCCGGACGCCGGTCGGGGACCGATGCCGGGCACGTCGATGTTGTAATGCTCACCTTCGAACCGGCACGAGCCCGTGCCCAGCAACGCCCGGACGATCTGCACAGCCTCGATGTAGCGGCCCGCCCGCTCGCCCGCCGATGGATAGTCCCAGCCGACGGCGACCACTTCATCACGGGTCCACCCGGCACCGAGGCCCGCCTCGAAGCGTCCACCCGACACGGCCTGCATCTGAAGCGACGCCTGCGCGAACTCGACCGGCGACCGGAACAGGTTGTTGGCGAACGATGACGTGATGAGCGGCCGTGTCGTGGACGCCGCCATCGTGGCCAGCGTGACCCACAGGTGTGGGAACGTCCGATTGGCCGACCAGAAGTGATCCGCGCAGCCCAGCACCTGCCACCCTTCCGCCTCACGATTTTGCGACCAGGCGATCGGGTCCCGGTCGGCGTTCATGAAGTTGGCGATGAAGTCCATGGTGGCGTCCATCCTGCTGCGACGTTGGGAACATCGGCCACCTCCGGGGTACCTGATCTTCCCAACGTCGCGGTGGCATCACGCAGCACCACGGACGTTGGGAACATCGGCCACCTCCGGGGTACCTGATCTTCCCAACATCGCGGTCCGTGCAGCGTCCAGCGTGATGGTGCCGGCCAAGAACAACCGAGGTGGTCGGATAGGTGAATCGTCGTTAGCCTGCGACCAATGGACCTGTTCGAGGCAATGGGAACGGCACGGGCGATCCGGCTGCTGAAGCCCGACCCGCTGCCGCCGGAGATGGTCGAGCGTCTGCTGTGGGCGGCCACCCGTGCACCCAGCCCCGGAAACAGCCAGGGGTGGGACTTCATCGTTGTCGACGACCCGGCCAAGAAGCAGCGCATCGCCGAGGCGATATCCGGGCAGCAATGGCCGACCGCGTGGCCGCCATGCCCCGGCCCGATCGCACGACGCGGCTCATGCTCGACGGCACCGCTCGGCTCATCGACTCGATGGACCAGGCACCGGTCATCATCTTCGTGACCGGCGCGGTGATCTATCCGCCGCAAGCACCCGCGAGCAGTTCACCTGGTCGGCGCTCTACCCGGCCGCGCAGAACATCGTGTTGGCCGCTCGTGCACTCGGTCTTGGTTCCGTGTTCACGACCATGCACATGACCGTCGAGCCCACCATCCGCGAGGTGCTGGCCGTGCCGGATCACATCCGCATCGCCGTCATGATTCCGATCGGCTGGCCCGATGCGGAGTTCGGTCCGGTGAACCGTCGGCCGGTCGAGGACTTCATCCATCGCAACGGCTGGGAGGGCGACAAACGTGGCACGGGCATCGCACCAGCAGCTGGCCCGAGGGAGGCGAACTGATGGACGTCGACTTCAACCTGCTGTCCGAGCTGTTCCAAGACGATCCACCGGCCACGTTCGCCCGTCTCCGAGAAGGCCGCCCGGTCCACTACACCGTCGAACCAGCACCGCACTTCAGCCTGTCGCGTGAGGCCGACGTGACCGCGTCACTGCGTGATGACGCCACGTGGTCCTCCAAGTTCGGCCCCGGCCTGGCGTTCGGTGAGGCGGGTGCCGGTGTGCTGGTCGCCAGCGACCCGCCCGCGCGTCGGTGTCGCAACGGTGGCCTCGACGGTGTTGAGTTGCATGGCGCACACGGCTATCTGATCGGTCAGTTCCTCTCGCCCGCGCTCAATATCCGCGACGACCTGTACGGCGGCTCCACCGAGAATCGAGCCCGATTCGCGTTGGAGATTCTCGCGGCGATACGGGCCGAGGTGGGCGATGGGTTTCCCGTCGGCATACGCATCTCGGGCGTCGATTTCATCCCGGGCGGCATCGACACCGCGGAGGCACAGGCCATTGCTCGAGTGCTGGAACCGCACATCGACTTCCTCGACGTATCGATGTCGTCGTACTGGCGGTTCCACAAGTTCATCTCGACCCTGGACGACCCGCTGGGCTACGAGATCGCGTCCAGCGAGCAGGTCACGAAAATAGTAAGTGTGCCTACCATTGTCACCGGTCGCATCCTGACGCTTGACCATGCGAGCCATCTGGTGCAGAGCGGCGTCGCCGACATGGTGTCGATGGTGCGGGCCATGATCGCCGACCCGTCGCTCGTGCTCAAGGCGCGTGAGGGGCGCGAGCCCGAGATCCGGCCGTGCATCGGTACCAGCATGGGTTGCGTCGCCCAGCTGATGACCACCGGACGGCTCCAGTGCGTCGTGAACGTCGCTGCTGGGAAGGAGTCCACGGTCGCGTTCGAGACTCCGGGGCGGGCATTGCTGCGGAAGAAGGTGCTCGTGATCGGCGGCGGCCCGGCCGGTCTGGAGGCGGCGCGCACCGCGGCGTTGCGCGGCCACGACGTGCATCTCTACGAGATGACAAACCAACTGGGTGGACAGGTTCGCATCGCAGCGTCGGCACCGCACCGCGCCGACCTCGCGGCCATCACCAGGTTCCTCGCCGACGAGATGGTCCGCCTCGGCGTGAGGGTGCACCTGCGGGTGCCGGTCGATCCAGATCTGGTGCGCTCGCAGCGTCCCGACGAGGTGATCATCGCCACCGGCTCGACGCCCCGACGCGACGGGTTCCAGCTGGGCGCCCCGACGATTCCGGTGCCGGGTGCCGATCTGCCCCACGTCTTCTCCGTTTGGGACGTTCTGGGCTTCGGCGGGCACGCCGAGATTGGTGAGTTTGTGTTGATCTTCGACGATACCGGGACGTTCGACGGGAACGCTTGTTCTCGCGTGTTGACTTCGATTCCAATTTGATCCTTCGTGAAATCACGGAGAGGTGTGTAGACACGACACGTTCGGGAACTGACGTGGTGCGTCGGTATCGCGCCGACACGGTTGTCATCGCCGGATATCACGAGCCGAACCGTGGTCTCGCCGATGCACTGGTCGGTGCGCCGTTCGGCGTGCACCTCGCTGGGAACGTCAACGGCACAAGTTCGATCCAGGCGGCGATCCACTCGGCGGCGACCGTCGCCCGCGTCTTGTGACTTCAATGCTCTTGATCGACCGACAGATGAATCGAGTGCTGTTCGCGCAGTCGAGCGCGGCTCACGCGTAGCGCGCGGACAGCACTCGACTGCGCGAGCCGCGCTCGGCAAGAGGTCCTGCGTCGGAAGTCGTCCGCGACTGGGAGGAACCTGTCGGGCGGCCTCTCCCGAGATTGCACGGTCACTGAGGCACCGCGACTGTGACAAGAATTCACCACTCGGTTAGTTTCTCGACATGAGCGAATTCGTCGCGTTCCAGCGGTCCGACATGGAGAGCGTGCAGGAACTGCTGTCCAACGACACGTTCCCCGTTCCGGCCCCGTTGCTGGAGCATCGTCCCTCGACGCTCGGCACGAACGCCGTGGCGACGTCGGCGTATACCTCGCAGGCCATTCACGACCTCGAAGTGGAGCGTCTGTGGAAGAAGGTCTGGCAGTGGGCGTGTCGGACCGAAGAGATCCCGAACGTCGGCGATCACGTCGTGTACGACATTGCTCACCTGTCGGTCATCGTCGTTCGCGTCGAGGAAGGCGACGGGCCCGGTGCCATCAAGGCATTCCACAACGTGTGTCTGCACCGGGGCACGCAGCTGCGCGTCAACGACGGCAACGTGCCGATGTTCCGCTGCCCCTTTCACGGGTGGACGTGGAACCTCGATGGCTCCCTGAACTGGATCTCGTGCGAGTGGGACTTCCCCCACGTGGACGCGGAGAGGTACTCGTTGCCAGAGGTGAAGGTGGACACGTGGCAGGGGTTCGTGTTCGTGAACTTCGACGCCGACTGCGAACCGCTCGACGCGTACCTGGAGAACCTTCCGGGCCACTTCGAGCACTTCCCGTTGGAGGACCGCTTCATCGCGATGCATGTCGAACGCACGATGCCGGCGAATTGGAAGGCAACCATGGGTGCATTTATCGAGGCATATCACTCCGTGGTCACCCATCCGCAGATCCTGCCTTACACGGGCGACGCCAACACGCAGTACGACATCTACGACCTCCATTCCCGCATGATCACCCCGTTTGCCGTTGCATCGCCTCACATCGGGGGGCGCAATTACGAGCAGGCCGAGATCCTCCATGCGATCCTCAGCTACCGAGGCACGGACCCCGATGCGTTCGAGCTGCCGGAAGGTGGCCGCGCTCGGCCCGTGGCGGCGGCCGACGCCCGCAAGCGCATCGGTGCCATCGCCGGTGCCGACCTGTCTAACGTCTGCGACTCGCTCATGGTCGACGCGGTCGAGTACTTCGTGTTCCCGAACTTCATGCCATGGGCGGCGTACGGCTCACCGATCCAATACCGCTTCCGGCCGAATGGCGATGAGGTGAACTCGTGTCTTATGACCGTGATGATGCTGATGCCGTTCGCAGGTGAACGACCGCCCGCCGCGAAGGTCACCAAGATCGCGTCCGACCGTCCATGGAGCGACGCTCCGCAGCTCGGGGGTCTGGCGGCGATCTTCGAGCAGGACACGTCCAACCTCCTGCGTATCCAGAAGGGTTTGCGCGCCTCATTGCATGGGAGCGTCACTCTCGGCGACTATCAAGAAGCGCGCATACGACATTTTCATCAGAACATCGACCGCTATCTCGCGGTTGATTAACAACCGAATCTTCCGAAGGGAATCACGTGGCTGGTCCATTGCAGGGCATCAAGGTGCTCGATCTTTCCGCCGTCATCTCCGGGCCGTTCTGCTGCCAGATCCTGGCGGACCAGGGTGCCGAAGTCATCAAAGTGGAGCCGCATGGCATCGGTGACCTCACCCGAATAGGTGCCTTCCGTGTGGGGACAATTTCCGCGATGTACTCCACGTCGAACCGTGGGAAGCGATCGGTGGCGCTGGACCTCAGCCACCCTGATGGCGTCGCCGCCTTGATGCGCCTCGCTGCCGACGCCGACGTTCTGGTGCAGAACTTCCGCCCCGGAGCGGTCGAGCGGATGGGCATCGGTGCAGCCGACCTTCATGCGGTGAACCCGCGCCTGATCTACGTGTCGATCAGCGGGTTCGGCCCGGACGGCCCGTACCGCAACTGGCGGGTGTACGACCCGATCATCCAGTGCGTCACCGGTGTGGTGTCGACGCAGATGTCGCAGGAGTATCCCGTGCCCGATCTCGTTCGGACGCTGATCTGCGACAAGGCCACGGCCACGACAGCGGCACAGGCGATCACCGCTGCGCTGTTCGCCCGCGAGCGCGGTCAGGCATCGGGCCAGCATCTCGTCATACCGATGTTGGATTCGGCGCTGTACTGGCTATGGCCCGATACCTTCAACGGGCACACGATCACGGGCGACCAGGCCGTCGCCGGACCGCTTGTCTACAAGATCTACCGGGTACAGCCCACGGCCGATGGCAGCCTCGTGTACTTCGTGGCGTCGAATATGGAGTTCGCCGGCCTCTGCCGAGCGCTGGGTCATCCGGAGTGGTCCGACGACCCTCGGTTCGACACGCCCCAGAAGCGGCAGACGTCGGCGAACTTCGAGGCGCTGGGGGCGTTGCTCGACGATGCGTTCCGTTCCATGACGACCGACGAACTGATGATTCGTCTGCGCGCTGAGCAGGTGCCGTCGGCTCAGGTGGGCGATCTCGACTCGGTGTTCGTGGACCCGCAGGTGCTGCACAACGAGGTGGTGCATTCCTGGGAGCACCCGACCGCGGGACCCATGCGCCACGCCAAGCCGCCGGTGCGCTTCAGCAACACACAGCACGCGCCGGTGTGGTCCGTCGACGAACTGGGCCAGTCCACCGAATCCGTGCTGCGCGAGTACGGCTACGACGACGTTGCGCTCGACACCCTGCGGACGGCTGGCGTCATCCGCTGACGTCCAAACACCCACCTGCTCGGGTCAGCGTCGTCGGGTGGCAACTCGTCTCTCTACGACCCTTCGTGCCGCGGGTGCAGTTTGGCGTCGACGAGTGACGGCCCAGCGCCACGTTGGCGGCACAGCGCAGCGCTGCGCGGTCAACGTGGCGCTATGGGCGCACCCGTCGTTCGACGACGTGCCGCGCTGGCTTGTGATTCCAACGACAGCTCCGGACTGGTCTCGCAGGTCGTGACGACGCCCGCTCTTTCGTGTCCGGGCGTATCGTGGCGATGTGACGACCGAATTGGTGAACTGCTCGTGCTGCGGAGAAGCCCGTTCACGGGCCGAGACGGGCTCGCTGGCCTGTCACCCGGACACGGTGGTGTGTCGCGGCTGTGTGCAATGGCTCGCCGTCTCAACCGGTGTCGTGTCGGCGACGCCGATTTTTGCAACGGCCGACGTGACGGCGTCACGCCGTTTCTACGAAATGGCCGGATTTGTTGTCGATGCGTATGACGACGGCTACGCATTCGTTTCGCGCGATGGGGCTGAGGTCTTGCATCTCGCGGTGTCCGACGTGGTCGACCCGATGCGCAATGATGCGGCGTTGTACATCAACAACCCTGCCGCCGACGGATGGCATGCAGCGTGGGGAGAGGCCGGCCTGCCCGTCGGTGCGCTGACTGATCGGCCATGGGGCATGCGGGAATTCGAGGTCGCCGATCCTTCGGGGAACGTCTTGCGAATCGGACGGAATCTGCCGCCGCCCGATGAGGCATCGCCGACCGGGTAATGGGATCGACGAGTGACGGCACAGCGCCACGTTGGTGTCACAGAGCAGCGCTGCGCGGTCAACGTGGCGCTGTGGGCGCACTCGTCGACCGTTGAACGCGCCGTGCCGGCGCTCGCTATCCCAAGGTGGTCGGGTCGTCGAGGAGGCGGCAGATGGTGCGGACGAATTCGGCGGCGGGTGCGCCGTCGAGGACGCGGTGGTCCCAGGTGAGGCTGAGCGTGAGACGCTTCACCCGGCGGATTGCACCGTCTTCCGTCCACGCGACGTCGTCGCGCAGGCGACCCACGCCAAGGATGGCGGCGTTCGGTGGGTTGATGACCGGCGTGAATCCATCGACGCCATAGCTGCCGAGCGCGGAGACCGAGAACGTGCCGCCCTCCAGATCGGACAGCTTCAGGGAACCGCCTCGTGCAGCGTCGGCGAGTCGGGTGGTCTGCGCGCTTAGTTCTTCAAGCGAGAGCTCGTCGGCGTCGTGGACGACTGGGACGACGAGGCCCTCGTCGAGCGCCACGGCCATCCCCACGTTGACGCGCGGCAGCAGGGCGATGCCATCGGCGGTCACCTGGCTATTCACCCGCAGGTGCTCACGGAGTGCCCGTGCACTGGCGGCGATCACGTAGTCGGTGTAACCCGGCACGGACGCTGCCCCCTTGCGGCTGGTGCGATCGGCGACCACGGCGTCCATGTCGACGTCCATCATCAGCGTCAGCTGCGCCATGTCCTGCAACGAAGCGCGCATACGACTAGCGATCGTGCCGCGCATGCCACGCAATGCCACGACGGACGTCGGCGCCTGCGCAAGTGGGGCGAATGCCGCGGCGGTCGTCGCGCCACCATCAGCGATCCGACTCCGCACGTGGTCGGCCACGTCTTGGCGGCTGATGCGTCCGTCGGCGGCGGTCGCCAGAATGGGAGTGGCCGCCAGGTCGATGCCGACCAAGCGAGCGAGTTCGATCGCCGCGAACGTGGCCGCGGGAGCGACACCTCGACGCTGTGGTGTCGATGCGGCGGCAACTACAGCTGGTGCCGTTGTAACAGTCACCGCGGTCCCCGATGCGGCCACCAGCTCCACGTCCTCGGACACGATCCGCCCGCCGGGTCCGGTGCCCGTTACGGTGCGAACGTCGACGCCAAGCTGCCCGGCTCGCTTGCGGGCAAATGGTGAAATCAGCAGACGTCCGCCCAGGCCCGCTGGCGACGAGGCAACTGGAGACGAGAGCGAAGCGGACGCCACCACCTTGGACGAGACCATCGGTGAAGCAGAAACCGGTGCGGTGGCAGCGGAAATCGTTGGGCCGGCACCTTCCGGAGGCGCTTCGCCCTCACCGAGAATCCAGCCGATCCGCTCGCCGCACCGATACGTGCCGCCCACTTCGCCGAGAATGTGCAGCAGTCCACTCTCGGGAATCTCGACCTCGGTCTCGACCTTGTCGGTCTCCACGGTGAGCACCGCAGTGCCCGCCGTGACGGCGGTCCCCGCTGGCACCATCCACTCCAGGATGGTGCCTTCTTCCATGGTGAGGCCCAGCTTGGGCATGGTGAATTCGATGGGCATCAGTGGACTCCTGAGATCGTCAGCGCGAAGCGCCGTCTGGACGATTGAAATGTCGGGCGCGGACCGCTGCCGCGATGGTGGCGTCGACGTCGATGACGCTGGGTCCGTCTGTGCGAATCTGCACGGTGGCCGTGGCTCCGGGTGCCAAGACCCTGTCGCGCTCGCCGTCGAAGGAGAGCACGCCGGGGCCGTGCAGCTCGACCGCCGAACCAACCGTAAGTGCGCTTACTGATAAATAGGGGACGTCGACGAACATGCCGGGTGCGAGCGGGGCGCGCACGCAATGAGGACCACCGAACTCCACATGGACGCCACCCGCGGACCGGCGGTCGACCGGCATCAAGAGACCCGCGATGGAGGACAGGCCGACGGCCGCCGGCTCCGCTATGCAGGCAATAAGCGCGCGTAGTAGTCCGGGATCCCAGACGGCACGAGACCCGGTGAAATGCCCATCCATGAGTGCGAGGTCGACCAATGCCAGGTCGTCGTTCGACCCGTCGCTGAAGCTGACATGGGCGACCTTGGCCCGGTAGGAAACGTCGTCGAGAGCGACCACCCCGACGGCAACGAGGCCGGCGGCGAGTCCCGCCAGCGTGGCGTCGACGGAACGTGGAAACACGTTGTTGGTGCCCGTCGAGATGGCCACCAACGGAAGGTCCAGCCACCCCTTTGCGGCGTCGCGTTGTGTGCCGTCGCCACCGAGCACAATGACCGCGTCGACGCCCTCCTTGGCCATCCGGGTCGACATTGCCACTGTGTCCCCGGACCATCCGTGAGCCGGTTCATCGAGGATCTCGACCGTGACCACGTCCGAAAACGAGGCCGAGAGATCGAGCCCCTCGACGGCGCGAGTCGACAGATTGTGGCGGTCGGGTGCCACAAGGATCCGGGTCGCACCGGCATCAATGGCCCCGAGCACGGCGCGCCGGACGACGCCCATCTTCGCGGCATCGGACGTTGGCGACGCGTGCGCGACGAGTCGACGGATGTCCTTGCCCGCTGCGGGATTGGCAATGACGCCGACGGTGCCCACTCAGTAGCCCACTCGTGACCCAATTCGGTCGTGCATGACACGCAAGTCAGCTGCCGGGTGCCCGACGGCCGAGCACCTCTCGGATCCCCGCTGCGATGCTCTTCGCATCGGGCACGTAGTGCTGTTCCAGCGCAGGGCTGAACGGCACGGGCGAGAACGGCGCGCCGATGCGGGCGACGGGCGCGTCGAGATAGTCGAACGCCTCCTCCTGCACCTGCGCAGCGATCTCTGCACCGAGCCCGCCGAAGCGCACGGCCTCGTGCACCACGATGACGCGGTTGGTCTTCCGGGCTGAGTTGACCACCATTGTGGTGTCGAACGGTTGAAGCGTGCGGGGATCGATGACCTCGCAGTCAATGCCCTCATCTGCCAACTTCGATGCGGCGGCCAGTGACTCGTTCGCCATGCGACCCCAGGCCACAACGGTGACGTCCTTGCCCGGGCGCAGGATGTTGGCCTGGCCCAGCGGGATGGCGTAGAGGTCTTCGGGCACCGGGCCGGACATGCCCAGGAGTCGCTTGTGCTTCACCATCACCGTGGGGTTGTCCTCGCGGATGCACGACACCATCAGGCCCTTCATGTCATACGGGTTCGACGGGTACACCACCTTCAATCCGGGGATGTGGCAGAGGATCGCCTCAAGGCTCTGGCTGTGCTGCGCCGCAGCGGACAGCCCGGCACCGCCCGCCGTCGTAATCGTGAGCGGGACGGTGGCCTTTCCGCCGAACATGTACTTCAGCTTCGCGGCCTGGTTCACGATCTGGTCCATGGCGACACAGATGAAGTCCATGAACATCAGATCAACGATGGGACGCAGGCCGGTGACCGAACTTCCGATGCCGAGGCCCACGATGGCCTGCTCACTTATGGGTGTGTCGACGACGCGCCGCTCACCGAATTCCTTCTGCAGTCCACCGTAGGTGCCAAACACGCCGCCGAAGGCACCGATGTCTTCGCCCGCACAGAAGATGTCTTCGTCTGCGCGCATACTTTGTCGGACGGCTTCGTTGAACGCCATCACGTACGACAGGGAACGTTCCTCGCTCATCGGGCGACCGCCATGGGGGTGTAGACGTCTTCGAGGAGTTGGTCGCGTTCCGGGAATGGGCTGTCCTCGGCGAAGGCGATCGCATCGGCGATGTCGGCGCGTAGTTCGGCCCACAACGCCTCGCGTTGATCCGCGGTGAGCACGCCGAGTTCCTCAAGCTTTGCCTCGAAGGTGAAGATGGGATCGCGTTGTTTCCACACCTCAACTTCCGAGTCGGGCCGGTACTTCAGTCCGAGGTTCTGCACGCCGTGATGGTTGTAGAAGCGGTAGGTCTTCGCCTCGATCAGCGTCGGACCCTTGCCCGCCCGTGCGTAGGCGATGGCTTCCGACGCTGCCTCGTGCACGGCGACCGCGTCCATGCCGTCGACGATCACGCCGGGCATGCCGTATCCCTGTGCCCGGTCGACGATGTCGGTGATGGCCATGGTCTGGTCGCGGCGGGTGAACTCGCCGTACTCGTTGTTCTCGCAGGCGAACACGATCGGCAGCTTCAACGCGCACGCCATGTTGGCGGCCTCATGGAAGGCACCGATGTTGGTGGCACCGTCGCCGAAGAAGGCTACGGCGACGTTGCCGTCGTCGCGATACTTGTGCGTGAACGCCGCGCCAACGGCAATCGGGGAGCCGGCCCCGACGATGCCGTTCGCGCCGAGCATGCCGAGCTCCAGCGAGCTGATGTGCATGGACCCGCCCTTGCCGTTGCAGTAGCCCGTGGACTTCGCCATCAGCTCCGCCATCATCGGACGGAACTGACCACCCTTCGCCACGAGGTGGCCGTGGCCGCGGTGGGTGGAGGTTATCGAGTCGGCGTCGGTGAGGTTCACACAGACGCCAGCAGCCACTGCCTCTTCGCCTACGTAGAGGTGAAGGAAGCCGGGGAGCTTCGCTGCCGCGGCGAGCTTGCCGGCTGCCTCTTCGAACAGTCGGATGCGCACCATCCGGCGATGAAGATCACGCAGGACGTCGGGAGTGGGTTCCATCAGGTTCCTTGGTCTTGTTGGGTTACTCGGTTGCGCCAATGGCCCAGCGAATGCTGCGGCGCAGAAGCTCGTAATACTGCGGTTGTTCCCAAGACCCGCGTTCGATCTTCGGGTAGTACGGCACCATCGGTGCCATGTCGTAGTGACCGCGGCAGTGGCCCAGCGTGTTGTAGAGCACCGCGCCCGTACCGAGCGAACGTAGGTACATGACCAGATGGTCATCGGTACCACGGGTGGCAACGGACCAATCACCCTCGGCGAAGCCTCTGGCGTCGCCGCTCCATTGCGTGTGCAACAACGGGTGCAGCTGATCTCGCTGGTGGTATTCGCTGAGGTACAGCTCGTCATCGGTCGTGAACGGCTCGATGCCCTGGACCAGCCAGTGTGACGGGTCGGCCACGCTGACTTCGTACGGCATGATCGGCGGGTGGGCTACGAACTGGCTGCCAAGCGTCTCGGCCCAGTGCGGGAAGCAGCGCGGTGATTCAACGCCGTTGGGTCGTGGCAGATCGAGTGCCGCGTTGGTTCCGTGCAATGCGACCCATCTTCCGCCGCCATCGACCCAGCTGCGGATGGCATGCTGGGCATGCTCGCTGGGCCTCACGTCGCACGTGTAGCTGATGAGCGACGACGATGCTGCAATGGCTGCGGCGTCCTCGTAGTCGGCCGCGACCCGCACGCGCAGCGTCGGATGTTCGGCCAAGAGCTTCAACAGCTCAAGCCTGGCGAAATCGACGTCGTGCCACTTCCCTCCGGCCACGAGGTAGGCGTCGATGCGATCTGACATGTGTGCTTAGTAATTGACGCGCTTGAGGAAGCCGCCGTCGACGGTGAGGTTGACCCCGTTGATGTGCTTCGCCCGACTACTGACCAGGAAGGCCACGGCGTCGGCAACGTCCTGCGCGACACCGAGAGCGCCACCCGGATGGCCCTTCTCGGTCGCCTCGAAGAACGGCGGCATGCCGCCCTTGATGCGGTCCCAGTCGCCACCCTCGATGAAGATCGGTCCGGGTGATACGACGTTGCAGCGGATGCCCTTGGTGCCGAGAACCTGCGCCTGGCCGAGCGTCCAGTTCGTGACTGCTGCCTTGAAGGCACTGTAGCTGCCGCTGCCGCTGGCGAAGTGCTCGGACGTCGCGGTGGTGCCGATGCTGACGATCGAGCCGCCGTTCGCCGCCAGGAACGGTGTGGCGGCCTCGGTGCCGTGGAGCAGGGCCATCAGATCGATATCGAAGTTGTTCTTCCACGCTTCGAGCTTGCGGGCTGGCTTGCCGGAGGTGTTGTGGATGTAGATGTCGATGCCGCCGAGCTGCTCGGCCGAGCTCGCCACCCAAGCGCGGAGCGAGTCACCGTCGGCCGCGTCGACGACGCCTCCCACTGCCTTGCCTTTGGCCGACAATTCGGCGACGGCTGCATCGACGTCTGCAGCAGTTCGCGCACAAATGGCCACGGACGCCCCCTCGGCGAGCAGTGTTTCGGCTAGCGCGCGTCCGATGCCCTTGGTGGCACCCGTGATGAGTGCGCGTTTGCCGGCGAGTCCGAGATCCATGAGCGTTCCCCTTCGAAGCTGGTCGGAAAGTAACCAGGCAGTTAGTTCATCATTAGACGGCCCACGCCCGCAATACGGGGAGGCCGGGCCCGACGCTTCAGCGAGCTGTGTTCTTCCACGACAGGTTCTTGTCGACCCGCGGTTCGGCGGGGAGGCCCAGCACCCGTTCGCCGATGATGTTGCGCTGCACTTCGTCGGACCCACCGGCGATGCGGTAGCCGGGCGCGCCCAGCACATGCTCGCCCCAGCCGTACATGCCCCACTCGCCGGTGTCGGCGATAAGCCGCGGCCCGAGCACGGTGGTCACAGCATCGGACATCCGGTTCATGCCCTCGGTCCAAATGAGCTTGCCCAGCGACCCTTCGGGCCCCGCAGGTACGCCCGCTGCGCGGAGATCTGCGGCGCGACGGTTCACCATGCCCTCGATTCGCGTCGAGATGTACAGCCGAACGAGTTGGTCGCGCACCGCTGGCTCCCCCATCCGGCCTAGCGCCTTTGCTGTAGCCAGCAACTTCGCCCAGGTGCCGCCAGGTCGACTGCTGCCCCCGCTGCCACCGCCACCATCGGAGTGGTCACGCTCGAAACCGAGGGTGGTGAGCGCCACGTTCCAACCGTCGCCGACGTCACCCAGTCGCAGGTTGTCGCGGACGCGTACGTCGGTGAAAAACACCTCGTTGAACGACGAGCCGCCGCTCATCTGCTTGATCGGACGGATCTCGATCCCCGGCAGGTCCATCGGAATCACGAAGGCGGTCAGTCCGCGGTGCTTGGCCACGTCCGGGTCGGTGCGCGCGATGAGCTCGCCCCACTGTGAGAACTGCGCGCCGGAGCTCCAGACCTTCTGACCGTTGACGACCCACTCGTCGCCATCTCGTGTCGCCCGGCAGGCGAGTGACGCGAGGTCGCTGCCCGCGCCGGGCTCGCTGAAGAGCTGGCAGCACAGCGCGTCGGTCTTCAAGAACATCGCTACGAACTTGGCTTTTTGCTCCGGTGTGCCGAACTTGGCAATGGTCGGCGCGATGAGACCTGTGGTGACGCTGAACGTCTCGTGACGCGTCGGAGTCTCGTACTCGGACTCCAACTTGGCGAACGCCCTTGCGTACTCCTTCGAAAGCCCAAGACCGCCGTACTCCGGCGAACCCGTGATGGAGTGGTAGCCCCGTTCGGCCTTTTTCCGGTGCCACGAGGTGATGTCGTTCAGCAGTGACTGTTCTTCCGCAAAGCTCAACGCGTGGAACACGGCCACGCTGAACTCACCGACTCCCCATTCGTCGGCCGAGTCTTTGCTGGGAGCGTCGGAGTCGTGGCGACGCTTGGCGTTGTGTTCGAGCCACGCCCGTGCCTCTGCGGTGAACTCAGATACGGTCGGCTGCATCATCGGCGGCGTCTTTCCTTACGTTGTCGACGGATCGTGTGGATGGGGTTCGTGTGGATGGGGTTCGTATAGATGGGGTTCGTATAGATGGGGTTCGTGTGGTGGTGGTGCGAGTCGAGCACATGTCACGCTGCATGCACGAATTGATCGTCTGGTTATTTTCAAGCGTGGCCCGGCTTTCGCCACGCACGTTTCTCCCGTGAATGTCGTGGCGGGCCCGCGCGACGGTATCGTTTCGGGTCTGTGCCAGCCATGAAGCCAGCGCGCCTTGGCCGCCCACCAGCTTCGAGTTCTGCCGCCACGCTGGTCCGAATCTTGGACGTGGCCCGTCAGTCGTTCGCAGAACTCGGCTTCGGCGTCACCACGAACCGGTACCTTGCGAAGAAGGCAGGCGTCACCAGCGGGGCGCTGTACCACTACTTCGATTCCAAGATCGAAATTTACACGGCGGTGTACGGCCAAGTTACCGAGACGGTGTTCGATCGTTTCGACACAGCGATACAAGGCGAGGACACGTTCATCGGGCGATTTGAAGCCGTCCTCGAAGCAGCTCATCAACTCGACATTGACGACCCGTCGCTGGCCCGGTTCCTGGGAGCGGTCCGCATCGACGTCGGTCGACACGACGAGATCCGGCCCGCGCTTGCCGGAATTGCGCCTCGCAGCCGGGCGTTCTGGCAGCGTCTGGTGGACGACGGCGTGGGGACCGGCGAGATCCAACCGAAAGACCGAGAGATGCTGTTGGCGTTTATGCAGATCGTCCTGATCGGGCTCACCGACGGTGCCTCGGGTGACAGTCGGGTGCACCGCAGAGCCGTCGACTCGATCCGGGCGGTCCTGGAAGGACGCCTGCTGTCGGCACCACGGCCCACGCGCTGACATCGGCTCGCAGAAATGTTGTGTCGAACGCAACATTTTGACCCCGTCCACGGTCGACGAAGCTCGGATCGAAGTCCGTGGTTCAGACGAGCGTCCAGCCTCCATCGACGGTCAGGTTCTGACCCGTCACGTACGTGGCAGCGGCCGAGCACAGGAACAGCACCGCATGGGCGATCTCGTCGGGCGTGCCCTTCCGGCCGAGCGGGATGTTGTTGGATCGCTGCCTCATCATCGGACCCATGAGTCCAGTCTTCGAGGAGTTCACCGGCCACAGGGGCGGCAGTTCCCCACGGTGGATCTTGTCCAGCGTCGGCACGGGGACGTTGCCCGGCGACACCGCGTTCACACGAATCCCGTGCGGGGCCAGATCGACTGCGAGGCTCCGGGTGAAATGCACCACGCCCGCCTTCGCCGTGTCATAGCCGGTGCCGAGACAGGGGAGGGCCCCGTCGACCGATGCGATGTTCACGATCGCGCCCCCTCGTTCCTGTGCGGCCATCAGCACAGCGGCAGGCTTCGAGCAGTTGAACATGCTGACCAGGTTGACGTCGATCGATCGGTGCCACGACTCGTGGCTCTGGTCCAAGATGCTGCCCGCCTCGCGGTATGTGCCAGCGTTGTTGACCAGGATGTCCAGTCCGGACGCTGCCGACAGACTCTCAATGATCGACGCGCATCGCGTCGCATTGGTCACGTCGAATTCCAGCGCGGTCCCGCCGATGTCGGCCGCAACACGTTGTGCGCCGGGCAGGTCAACATCGCCAACGATGACGGCCGCACCGGCCGCAGCCAGGATGCGGGCGATGGATTCGCCGATACCCGTTGCCCCGCCGGTGACGACGGCGGTCTGCCCGTCGAGCGCCAGCAACTGACCGATCGCTTCTTCCATGGGGTGGTCTCCGAGTGGGTTTTTCGACGTTTGCGGGGGCGTCGGCGACGGACCCTGGGCGAAAACTAACCGTCGGGTTAGTATTTCGCCACACGGGTCGTTCGCCCGGATTCTGGAGCCGGGGCGTCAATGGGTTCATCGGATGGTCAGATCGCAGCCGTTCTGGGTCCCCCGGTACAGCTCGCCTATGCGGTCGCCGACGTCGATGCCGCGGCCAGTCTGTGGGCCAGCGTCCACGGTGTGGGTCCGTTCTTCGCGAGCCGCCATATTGCGGTCCGCGACGTCCGGTACCGGGGGGCTCCGGCGACGTTCGACCACTCGTCGGCTTACGGCCATTGGGGGTCGGTCATGGTGGAGTTGGTACAGGACCACACGGTCGGACCTTCGCCAATCGCGGACGTTGTTGGTCAAGGCGGGTCGGGACTGCATCACCTCGCATTCTTCGTCGAGGACCTGGACTCAGCCTCGCTCGCGCTGTCCGCACGGGGGTGGCATGAGGCATTGTTCGCACGGACCTCCAGTGGGGTCAGCTTCGCATTTCATGACGCAACTGCGGACCTCGGGCACATGGTGGAGATCTACGAGGGAACTCCACGGCTGCGCAGTTTCTATTCGATGGTCGCCGACGCATCCGTCGGCTGGGACGGTTCCCGACCGGTTCGGGAGCTGAGTTCAACGAAAGGGTCATCAGCATGAGCAACAACACCAGCAACGCAGACGACGATGCGTACGAAACGATCCGCCGCTTCTGGGAAATTCAGGACGGGGGTGACTACTCGAAACTCGCCGACCTTTTCAGCGACGATGCCGTGCTCGTCGACCCGGTGTTCGGCACGTTCACCGGCGGGTCGGCGATCGCCGCGTTCATGCAGAAGATGAACGTGGAGATGGCAAAGGTGGGTGCGAGCTTCTCGCTCGTGGAGCTCGCCGGTGCTGGTGACACCGCCTGGGCGCAGTGGAAGGCAGTCACGAACAAGGGCGAGCGCACCGGCGTCGGCGTCTACCGAACTCGAAACGGCAAGCTCACGTACTACCGGGACTACATGAACGAACTCGGTCACTGAACGGTTGAGGTCGCTCGAATTAACCGTTCGATCACTTCCTGGGTAGCGTTCTCCGTATGGGCATGCATGACGGCAGGGTGGCGGTCGTCACCGGGGCGGCGTCAGGCATCGGTCGTGCATCCGTTGAGCGAATCGTGGTGAACGACGCAGCTGTGACGATGGCCGTTGAGCGATTCGGGCGACTTGACGCAACCGTGCTGAGTTTGCGGCGACGTATTCCCTTGCAGCGTTGGGGCCTCCCCGAGGAGATCGCTGCGGTCATCAGTTTTCTGGCGTCGCCCGACGCCAGCTTCGTGACGGGCGCGATCGTTCCCGTCGACGGCGGTATAACCGCCAGCACCGGACAGTTCCTCCCGCGCGAACTTGCCGGCGACACCACCAGAACCACCAGAGAGGACACCCATGAGCGCCGAAGCCCACCCTGAGAATTACGAAGACGTGACCGTGTTCGGTCTCGACCAGTCGGACGAGGAACAGCTGCTCCTCGCGCACAACGAGTGCACGTTCATTTGGTCCAATAAAGATGGTTGGCCGGTCGGCGTGATCATGTCCTACGTGTGGCGTCAAGGGAAGTTCTGGCTGACCGCATCGAGCCAACGCCTGCGTATCAGCGCCGTTCGACGCGACCCGCGGGTATCCATCGTGGTCACCTCCACCGGCTCACCGTTGCCCCGCAACAAAACGGTCACCTACAAGGGCACCTGCCGCGTGCTCGATGACGCTGAGACGAAGGCATGGTTCTACCCGGACCTGTCAGCCGCGATTCGTCCTGATGATGTGAGGGCTCAGGAAGTGTTCGCGAAGTTTCTGGACTCGCCCCGCCGGGTCATCCTGGAGGTGTCGCCGACCCAGCGAATTGCATACGACGGAGCGAAGATGGGTGCGGCCACGGCGGCCTGGATGAAGGCGCAGGAGCAGGGGTAGCACACCGGCTCTATGGGCTGTCGAAGCCAACGGCTTCAGCCGCGCCAACGGCGTCATCCATTGTTGTCTTCGCGACGGTCTGCACCGACGGCGGCGAGCACTGGGGCGAAGAGGTCGGGCACCGTTGCCCAGTCCTCCGGCGAGGTGACGCCATCCCAGAAGTTGTGCTCCATCACGAACTCCGTGAACCCTGCGCTCTGCGCCGACACTGCCTCCGCCGCGAGGCGTTCCACGACGTCGCCCGTAGGAGTGGGCGCGTGCGGGAATTGGGCGAAGGATCGATGGAACACTTGCAGCGGGGCCATGCCGCCGGGCCTGTCAGCGTTCATCGCTAGGGCAGCTGTGCATGCTGCGGCGACGCTGAGCCCGGCCGGGTTCCAGGCGTCGAAGTGGAGGCGAGTTCGTTCGAGACCGACCGGGGACCACATGCCTGACAGCAGCAGGGGCCGGGGACGCTGCACAGGTTTGGGCCGGATAATCGAAGGCGGGATGGTGAAGAACGGTCCCTCGTGCTGCACTGGATCGTCGCCCCAACACGCCTTGAGAGCGTCCACGAAGTCGTCCATGCGCGCACCTCGGGTGCGGATGTCCGTTCCCGACGCGTCATGCTCCTCCTCGTTCCAACCGACGCCGAGACCGACGATCAATCGCCCGCCCGACAGCACGTCGATGGTGGAGAGCCGCTGCGCCAACTGCACCGGCCAGTGGTTGCCAGCAACGAGAATCGATGTACCCAGACTGACTCGCTCGGTCCAGATGGCGGCGGCGGTGAGCAGCTCGGTGGGTGCCAACACCGACTGGTACTGCTTCGGAACCGGAGCGCCGGGGCGGCCCGCGTAGCCCCGGACGGGGTTGAGGGGCCACATGAAGTGGTCCTGGACCCACAGGCTGCTGTACCCCAACTCCTCTGCGCGCAGACAAAATCGCCGCACCGCGTCCGTGGTGACGTGCTCGCCGAGCTGGGGGAGGCACAGCCCGATCCCAATGGTCATGTCGCGTCCTCGGAGGTAGTCAGCCCGGCTGGGTCGTCGGGGTCAGTCGGTGGTTGCCGAACACGGGTCCGGCCACCCACCCGCACAGCTGCGGGTCGGCCTCGCGGATCTCCCCGGCGATCCACTGACCTTTCTCGTTAAAAAGGCCCTCGCGGTGGCCGTGAACGACCCGAATGTTGCCCTTGCCGTCTTGCTCGTAGAGCGCTCCTGTGAAGGGGTGGCGGAGGCCGTTCATGACGTTGGCCCCTCGACCCATTCGGTCAGCTTGTCGTGCAACCAACGCACCTTGCCCTCCTGGTAGTTGGCCAACGTGACGCCCGGCTTGAACGTAGTTTCGAGACCGAGCTGGACCTTGCTCATGTTGAAGAGGTCCTGGTCGAAGACCTTGCCGAGCATGCCCAACTCCGTGGCATCGGACCACGATTCATGCTCCTCCAGCCAGTGCACCGGTGCCGGAGGTGGACGCTCGCCCTTGAACGGCGAGAGGAACAGCACCTCCATGATCGAGCTGCGGTGATCGTTGCCATTGGGACGGAACCGGTACACGATGCGGTTGAACGCACCCCACGGATGAAAGTTCGGGAACAGCGTGTAGTCCAGGCTGTCCATCATCTCGGCGTCGGACATGGCATCCACGCGATCACCAACCACGGGTCGCCATCGAGCCCGGCCCATTTCGGCGGCGACAGCGCGCATGCTCTGGCCCTCCTCCAGGTTTACCGGGTTCTGGTTACCCTCCCGCACGTCGAGCATGGCTCGCATCATCTCGTCCTGTGAGGGGTCGAAACCAAGCTCCGGGCTCGGAGTGCCACCTGCGGTGATGACCCGCGCAAAGTTGTCCCATACGTCTACTTGGCTGTTGGTGTCGCCCAGGTACCTGAGGATCTGCGGATGGGTCCCGCTGACGTGGAATGCTTCGCTGAAAGCTTCCTGAGTGACCTTCCAGTTCGCATGAATGACTTTGCAGACGCGGGCCTCGGTGTAGGCGCTGGCGAGATCCCAGATTTTGAAATGGTCCGCTAAGCCGCCGATGAAATCGGCAAGGGGTGTCGCGTTCGGGTCGGGGTTTACGAACACAAAGCCGGCCCAGGTACCCACCTGCAGCTCAGGCAGTCGGAACGCTTCGTCGTCGATGTGCGGGAAGTCCCAGCGGGCCGGCACGCCGGTCAGCTCGCCATCGAGCGCCCACGCGAACGAGTGAAACGAGCACCGCAACTCCGTGCAGCGGCCGTCGTAGTCCTTCAGTTGACGGCCGCGGTGCAGGCATGCGTTGGGGTAGCTCTTGATCGAGCCATCGACTTGGCGGATCACGATGAACGACAGTCCGGCGATCTCGTAGACGATGTAATCGCCCGTGGTCGGGATCTCCTCCTCGCGACAGGCGAACTGCCACACCCGCTTCCACAGGCGCTCGATCTCAAGCAGGTGCCAGTCGCGAGACGTGTACCGCTCCTTCGCAAAGTCGGCGCTGCCACCATTGCGTGTCGATTCCAGGCGCAGCACCGCCGGCACGGGGTGGGTGTCGGTATCGAGCAGTTGTTGGTAGGAGATGCCGGGCGAGCGGGCAAGACCTGTGTCAGCACTCGGCGTCACGTTGATTGTCCTCCGGTTCGGGGCCGATGAAGGCCGGTTTGATGGTCGGTTTGATGGTCAGTTGAATGTCGGTTAGGGCGTGAAGAAGTCGGCGCGCGGCGTCCGTGTCGCGTCGTAGACGGGTTCGCTGAGGTCCACCCGGTACTTCTTGTTGTCCGCGCCGCGAAGGCCGAACTGTCCGAGCGTGGTGCGCATGTTGAGGTAGTTCGGATGGACGAAGTGGGCGGCGAGCGATGCCTCATTGGCCCACAGCTCGTACACCTGGAGACGGCCCGTCACGACGGGGTCGGGCGCGAAGCAGTAGGCAAGGCATCCAGGTTCCTCATCGCGGGTGGCCTTCTGCAGGGGCGTCGAGGCGGCGAGGCAAGCGTCGAACTGCTCGGGGTCCACGTCGATCGTGCCAGCGATGATGATCATGATGCGAGCACCATAATTGATCAGCTGATGAATTCCATCTTCGCGTCGCGTAGAGGGCGAGCCGATAGGCGAGTCCTCAATCGGACACAGCACAATGAGTCGGCCGGCGAAGCCGGCCGTAGGCCGTCGCCGCCCCGCAGCCGTGACCTGTCCGCTGAGCCGCGTAGCTTGGGCCGATGCTCGCTGCCGTCATCACCGGTCACCACCAACTCGACCTGATTGAGGTCCCGGTTCCCGTGCCCTCGCCGGGCGGCGTCGTGGTCGACATCATGCTCTGCGGGGTCTGCGGCACGGACATCCACGCGTATCAATCCGGGGCAACGTACAACCCTGCGATCTGCGGACATGAGTGGGTTGGGATTGTGTCGGCCGCCGACGCCGAGGTCCGCAACGTTGTTGAGGGGGATCGAGTCGTAGTCGCCGTCCCGCCGCCCTGTGGACGCTGCGCGGCCTGTCGTTCCGGGCAGAGTGGCTACTGCAGCACGGTGTTCTTGGCTGCGACCGGACGTGACCTGCGCGATCCCCTCCACGGTGGGTTTGCTCAGCGTCTGGCGGTGAAGGCCGACCGGGTGGTCAAGGCTCACGCCGCGCTGTCCGACACCCAGGCCGCACAGGTTGAACCGGCCACCGTGGCCTTCCATGCGGTTCGTCGCAGTGGCATCCGGCTCGGCGATCTCGCCGTCGTTCAGGGGGCCGGGCCGATCGGTCTCACCACCATGCAGTGGGTGAAGGCGGCCGGGGCGGGGCAGGTCATCGTTGTCGAACCCAACAAGCAGCGTCAGACGTTGGCGCGAGCGCTCGGTGCCACCTTCGTGGTGTCCCCCGGTGCCGAGGCTGAGGCGCTCGTTCGTGAACAGAGCGGAGGGCTCGGGGCCGACATCGTCTACGAGTGTGTGGGCCGTCCCCCCGCGATCCAGGCGGCGGTTGGACTCGCTCGGCGCGGCGGGTCCATGTGCCTCATCGGGCTGTCCGATACTGACGCGTCCATCACGCCCGGCGTGTGGCTCGTGAAGGAGATCACGGTGACCGCGTCGCTGGCCTACACCCACGAGGAGTTCGATCTCGCCATGGGCATGATCGCCGACGGTCGACTGCAGCTGGACCCCTTGCACTCGTCCACGGTGTCGTTGGCCGGCTTGGGCGACGCGCTCGCCGACCTCGCGGGTGGATCCTCCGCGCACGTCAAAGTGCTCGTGGACCCGCGTCTCTGAGAGGCTCAGCGGGTAGGTCACGGCTGCGGCGCGGCGACGGACGGCGACCGGCTTCGCCGGTCGATTCATTCTGCTGTGTCCGATTGAGGACTCGCCTATCGGCTCGCCCTCTAAAGAAGGTCGAATTGACGTCACCGACGAGCGCGGAGAACATCAACCATGGCCCGCCTGCTTCTTGCCCATCGCGACCGGACCGACTTTCCAGCGCTCGTCGACGAACTCGGGTCGACGTCGTGGCGCGGACTTGACGAGCGGGTCAACCGACTCATCCACGTCCTGCGAGCGCACGGCGTCAAGCCCGGTGAGCGGATTGCCGTGTTGTCTGGCAACCGTCGTGAGTTGTACGAAGTGTTCCTCGCCGCCGCACATGCCGGGGTGCTGGTCGTACCGCTCAACTGGCATTTCGCGCCCGACGAGGTGGCGTACGTGGTCGAGAACTCCGGTGCGCGGCTGCTCATTCTCGATCCGGAGATTGCCTCGAACGTCGTTGGAGCCAGCGTGCCGACGCTCGAGTTCGGGACCACCTACGAGGCGGCATTGGCCAGCGCGTTGGCCGACGAACCAGCGGATCAATCGATGGGCGGCGTCATGTTCTACACATCGGGCACGACCGGCCGGCCGAAGGGTGTCACCAGTTCGGCGTTCCCGATCGGCGTACCGCCCGAGGTCTACGAGCTGATCGCTGCGGGAATGGTCAACATCGGCTTCCCGGCAAACGGTCGGACGCTGCTGTGCGGCCCTGCGTACCACTCGGCCCAGTGGGCGTTCTCCTTCTTCCCGCTCATCGGTGGTTCAAGCGTGGTGAGCCAGCGGCGCTTCGTCCCCGAGGACGTGCTCGACGCAATCGACCGCCACGGCATCACCAACGTGCACCTGGTGCCGACGCAATTCGTGCGTCTGTTGCGCGTCGGGGAGGCGCGTCGGCAAGCGTTCAGCGGCTCGTCGTTGTCGATGGTTCTCCACGGTGCGGCACCGTGTTCGCCCGATGTGAAACGTCGGATGATCGACTGGTGGGGCCCGAAGATCACCGAGTACTATGGAGGCACCGAGGGCGGCGTCGTGTCGGTGATCACCGGCGACGAGTGGGTCGGGCGTCCGGGCTCGGTCGGCAAGCCGATGTCCAATATGACGCTGCGGATCGTGACCGACGATGGCCGCGACGCGGCTGCCGGTGAGTCGGGAGTGATCCACATCCGCAACGCCACCGGTACCGACTTCGAGTACCTCGGCGAACCGGAGAAGACCGCGCAGGCCCACACTGTGGAAGGCCACTTCACGCTCGGCGACATCGGCTACCTCGACGCCGACGGGTACCTCTACCTCTCCGACCGCAAGGTCGACATGATCATCTCGGGAGGGGTGAATATCTATCCAGCCGAGGTCGAAGGGATCCTGACCTCCCATCCGTCGGTCGTCGATGCCGCGGTCTTCGGCATCCCCAACGACGAGTTCGGCGAAGAGGTCAAGGCTGCGGTGCAGCTCGCTCCGGGGGTTGCCTGGTCCGCGTCGCTTGCCGCCGAGCTGACGACGTTTCTGCGTGACCGGCTCGCCGGGTACAAGGTCCCGAAGACGTGGGACGTGGTGGAGGCGATGCCGCGAAGTGAAGCTGGCAAGCTGCTCAAGCGTCAGCTGCGCGCACCGTACTGGGAGGGAACCGGGCGTTCGATCTGACGTTGCCAGCAGCGTCCGCGCCGTGACTCGACATGACGCGGACCTTGGGTTGTCCGACACACACCGTACGGGTCACACTTGGCTCATGACCGATCGTTCTGACCTACTGCCGCTGTCGCCGGATGACCTGCTTGCCACGACGCGGTCCGTCCGCAAGCGTCTCGACTTCGACCGTCCCGTATCCCGCTCACTTGTTGAGGAATGTGTCGCGCTCGCGACGCAGGCGCCGAGCGCGTCCAACATGCAGGGCTGGCATTTCGTCGTGGTCGAAGAAGCGGCCAAGCGCATGGCGATCGCGGACATCTACCGTAAGGGCTTCGACATCTATCGGACCATGCCACAGGCCGCCGGGAACATCGTGACCGGTGCGGCGGAACGCGACGCCCAGCAGGGCCGCGTGATGGATTCTGCCGAGTACCTCGCGGCCAACTTCCACCGCGCGCCGTATCTCGTGATCGCGTGCGTAGAGGGCAAGATCGACGGCATGCCGAACATGATGTCGTCGTCGATGCTCGGCTCGATCCTCCCTTCGATGTGGAGCTTCATGCTTGCCGCCCGAGCTCGCGGGCTTGGTACCAGCTGGACCACGATCCACCTGATGCACGAGCAGGAGGTGGCCGACGTGCTCGGCATTCCGTTCGCCAGCGTCACCCAGGCCTGTCTCACGCCGCTCGCGTACACGCAGGGCACCGACTTCAAGCCGGCCAAGCGGGAGTCATTGGACACGGTCCTGCACTGGGACAGCTGGTAGTCGTGGGACCACTCGCAGGAAAGGTGGCACTCGTCACCGGCGCGGCGCGAGGCCAGGGACGGTCGCACGTCCTGCGGCTCGCCGCAGACGGTGCTGACGTGATCGCCATCGACGTCGCCGCGCCCGAGACGTTCGGTTGGACTGCCTATCCCATGGCGTCGGAGGACGATCTCGCCGAGACGGTACGGCTGGGCGAGGCCACCGGCCGGCGAGTATTGCCCTTCCGGGCTGATGTGCGCGACCGAGCCGCGCTCGATGCCATCGTCGCCGGCGCAACAGCCGAGCTCGGCTCGATCGACATCGTGGCCGCCAATGCCGGGATCTCGCCGTTCGGCCCGAAGAGCTGGCTGATAACGCAGCAACAGTGGGACGACGTCATTGGCGTGAACCTCACCGGAGTCTGGAACACCACCTCCGCGGTCCTGCCCGGGATGATCGCCAGGGGCACTGGCGGTTCGATCGTCATCACGAGTTCGGGCGCTGGCATGCGAGCCGTGCCCAACCTGTCGGATTACACGGCGACCAAGTGGGCGGTGATCGGATTCGCCAAGAGCCTCGCTCAGGAGGTCGGCCGCTACCGGATACGGGTGAACGTGCTTGCGCCAGCGACCGTTCGGACGCCGATGATCATGCATGACGCCATGTACAAGCTGTTCTCGCCCGGTGTGACCGATCCTGGACCTGATGACGCCGCGGAAGTGCTGCGCCACCGCGTGAGCGTGCTCCCCGAACCTTGGGTGGAACCGAGCGATGTGTCTGATGCGTTGGCCTGGCTTGCCTGCGACCAGTCCCGCCACCTGACGGGCGTGGTGCTCCCGATCGACCTTGGCGTGACATCGAAGTAGGCGCGTCGCGTCAAGGCTCAGGTGCCGGTGGGCGTCCGCCGTCCTGCCTCTTCGACCATGGCCGACTTCGACTGGTGGAAGCGAGACGACCCGCCGTTGGTCGTCTGGCCAGCGTCCACCACGAGGCAATGGCCGCTGACGTAGCGGGCCTCGTCGCTGGCCAAATACAGCGCCGCGTTCGCGATGTCTTCTGGCTGACCCGCTATGCCCAGCGGGGAAGTCGATGCGATTTGCCGACTGGCGGCTTCCAGGTCTGTGTAGTCACCCGTGATGACTGCGGCGGTCATTGCCGTGGCCGTGTTCCCTGGGGCGATGGCGTTGACGCGGATACCACTGGCACCGAGTTCCGAAGCGACGGACTTGGTGAGCCCGACGATCGCGTGCTTGCACGCCGTGTAGGCGTGCGGCCCGAGACCGCCGATGATTCCTGCGGTGCTGGCCGTGCTGAGTATCACGCCAGAACCCTGGGGCACCATCACCCGCGCGGCGTGCTTCATGCCGTGGAACGCGCCGTTGAGGAGCACGGCGACGCTGCGGTTCCAGGCATCGGCGGTCGTGTCACTGATGCGCCCGATGGCACCCACGATGCCTGCGTTGTTGAACATGATGTCGAGTCGTCCGAACTCCGCGACGGCCAGGTCGACGGCTGCGGCAACGTCGGCTTCCTGGGTTACGTCGGTGTGGATGAAACGGGTGTCTGCACCCAACTCCGCGCAGAGCGCGGCACCCGCGTTGTCCTGCAGATCGGCGATCACCACCCGCGCGCCCTCCTCCACGAAGCGTCGGACGGTTCCTTCACCGATGCCGCTGGCACCCCCGGTGATGACGGCCACCTTGCCATCGAGCCGATTCCCCATGGTGTGTCTCCTCTGTGTGTGTCGCCCGCTTGTTCTGGCGGCGGGTGGTGCTGAGCGGCCAAGAATTGACCCGTTGGTTAGTTCTTCCTAGCATGACCCGAGTTCGCCGTCTCGGAGGTGCAAGTTGTCCACTCAGGTCCCCGTAGCCGAAGGTGTGTTCACGGTATCCGACGATGGTCCGCACCTTCTCGGAAGCACGTGTTTGGACTGCGGAACCTTTGCGTTCCCGCCGCAAACCGGTTGCCAGCGCTGCTCCGGCACAAACTGTGAGCGCGCCGAACTGGCCAACCGCGGCACGTTGTGGACGTTCACCATCCAAGGTTTTCCGCCGAAGTCGCCACCGTTCATCGGCGACGCTGACCCTGCGACCTTTCGACCTTTCGGCGTCGGTTACGTCGAACTACCGGGCCAGGTCAAGGTGGAGACCCGAATCACCGAGTCCGACCCGTCCAAGCTGAAGATCGGGATGGAGATGGAGATGATTCTTGAAACCATTGCCGTGGACGATTCCGGCAATGACATCGTTACCTTCGCCTTCCGTCCCGTCGCCGCGTAAGCATTCCGTAACGTCGAACATCAACACCCGCACCATTTTGAGCACAAGGAGATGAACCATGACTGAGGTCGCAATCGTCGGTATCGGCATGCACGAGTTCGGACGCACCGATGGTGTGTCGGGCATGGATCAAGGAGTCGTGGCCGTGCGTCGTGCATTGGCCGATTGTGGCGCGAAATGGGAAGACATCGAGTTCGCGTTCGGCGGGAGCCATTCAGCCGGTGCGGCCGACACCATGGTGAGCAAACTGGGCCTTACGGGGCTGCAGTTCATCAACGTGGCCAACGGGTGCGCCACCGGAGGTTCGGCATTATTCAGTGCGTACAGCGCCATCCGATCCGGTATGTCCGACCTGGGAGTCGCAATCGGTTTCGACAAGCATGAGCGGGGGGCATTTCGCGTTGAGACCAAGGGCATGAACTGGTACGGCTCATCGGGACTGGCCCTCACCACGCAATTCTTCGGGATGAAGATCAACCGCTACATGCATCAATACGGCATCACGCAAGATTCGCTTGCCAAGGTGTCGGCCAAGGCATTTCGCAATGGCGCGCTGAACCCCATGGCATGGCGTCGCAAGCCGTTGTCGGAGGAAGAGATCCTGGCGTCACCGATGCTGTCGTACCCGCTGACGCAATACATGTTTTGCAACCCGGGCGAAGGTGGCGTCGCGCTGGTCTTGTGCAACGCGGAGAAGGCACACCTGTACACGGACCGTCCCGTATTCCTCAAGGCGGCAGTGGTGCGTTCGCGTCGCTTCGGTAGCTTCGAGGTGCTCGCACCGTCGATCGCACTAGAGCACAATGCGGGTCCCACGGTTGACGCGTCGAAGGCGGCGTTCGAGATGGCCGGCATGGGTCCGGCCGACATCGATCTGGCACAGTTGCAGGACACCGAGGCGGGTGCCGAGATCATGCATATGGCCGAGAACGGGTTCTGCGAACACGGCGAGCAGGAGCACATGCTGGCCAATGGCGAGACCGAGATCGGTGGCCGGTTCCCGGTGAATACCGATGGCGGCTGTCTGGCCAATGGCGAACCGATCGGCGCGTCGGGCCTTCGTCAGGTGTTCGAGAACGTGCTGCAGCTGCGTGGCGACGCTGGTGAGCACCAGGTGCCTGGCAATCCGAGGACTGCCTACACGCACGTCTACGGTGCTCCCGGAATATCGGGCGTCACGATTCTCGCCCGATGATCGACTATCGACGCGCCTATCATCTGGGAATTCGCGTTCCTGACATTGAGGCAGCCATGTCCGAAATGGGCGACGCGCTCGGCGTCACGTGGTGTTCGCTGCAGGAACGTGAACAGTCGGTGTGGACGCCGGAGGAGGGCCTGCAAACGGTGCCGCTGAAGTTCACGTATTCAGCCGAAGGTCCCCATCATCTGGAACTTCTCCAAGGCGCGGTCGGAACGATCTGGGACGGTTCCGTCGAACCCGGTGCGCACCACACGGGTGTGTGGGTAGACGACGTCGCCGCGTCAACGTCTGAGCTGCTGACGAAGGGATGGCGCTTGGTTGCTGCGCAGCGTCCACCAGAGGAGGGTTATGGCGTGTTCACCTACGTCGCGCCGCCGAGTGGCCTGATCGTGGAACTGGTGTGGGGTGCCATCCAGCCGATGTTCCAGCGCTGGTTCGACGGCGGAGCGCTGGCATGAATCACGTGAACGTGGAAATCGGGGAGTAGCTCGTGCACGAAGTAGAGGCCATGCCGGCCCGGTTGGAAGCGTTCCTCGCTTCGGTGGTTCCCGACCGTCGGGCCAAGGTCCTGAGTTATGCCCTCATGACCGGTGGCTACAGCCGGGCGATGGCGAAGGCCGAGGTGGAGTGGGACAACGGCATCACGGAAACGCTGGTGCTTCGCGGTGACCCGCCACCCGACAAGACGATGCTCGTCACCGACCGCGATACCGAATGGGCGGTGCTGAAGAGCCTGTCAAGTGTGCCCACCGTGCCGATGCCCGCAGCCCTGCACTACGACGCCACCGGTGAGCACCTCGGGACCAAGGCCATCGTTCTGGAGTTCTGCTCCGGTCCGTCGCTCCAAGCCGAGCTGAACGCGCTGGTCGCGGCGGCGACGCCGGCCAACGATCCGAAGTACCTGGCTCATCGTGACGCGTTCGTGGACACCGTGGCCGGTGTGCCGCAGGTGGACCTCAGCGTGCTGCCCGCCGCGCTGGCCCGTCCCGCTGACTGGGACTCCTATATGACGACGGTGAATCAGTCCTGGGCGTTGAACGAGGGGATGCTGGCTGAGTCCAACCCCATCATGCGCTACCTCGGTGCGTGGCTCGATGCGCACCGTCCGCCACCGATGCCGCTGGTCCTGCAGCACGGTGACCTGCAACCGGCGAACATCCTGCTCGATCCCGTCGACGGATCGCACCGCCTCATCGACTGGGAGTACGCGCATATCGGGGATCCGCGCGAAGACCTCGGCTGGTACGTCACGTACTCCGCTGCCGCTCCTCCGAGCCTCTATGGACTCGACCCCGAGACGTTTCTGGCCCGTTATCGTGAGCGCACCGGCACCTCGGAACTGCACGTGAATCAGGCCACGGTGGGCTACTTCTCCGTGGTGTCGGCCGTAAAAGTGTTCAGTCAAATTGTGCAGGCGGCGAGTGCGATGGCCGAAGGAAAGACGAACGGTGTCATGACCACTTACAGCATCAATGCAGCAACGGTCGGTCAGATGAATTTCATCGCAGCGTGTGCCGGGCTAGCCGAGCCGCTCGACGCGTTGCGAGCGATGCACGAGCAACTGCTGGCCGCCGGGGCGGAGTCGAAGTCGTGATCACCCTGCCGACCACGGATCAGGTCATCCTGGATTGTCGTCGCGAGCTGCTTGAGGTCATCGGCCCGGAAGTGCAGACCGACGCCGCGAAGGTAAGCGTGCAGATGTTGGAGAATGTGCTGCGCAACGCGGCGACCCGCGCCGCACACGAGATTGCGTGGATGCGCGAAGAGACGTTGAGCATGGAAGCGTTCGCCAGGGACACGTTGGTGTCCCTGCCGTCGGCGGTCGGGGTGGCCGATGCACTTTCGGCCTTGGATGCTGGGCCGCGCGGCAGCCTGCACCTGCAGGACATGGCTCGCACCTACAGCCTGGCCGGAGAAGCACTGTCGTGCGCGCTCGAAGCGGCGCTTGCTGCGGGGGACTCGGAACTGTCGGCCAGGGCGGCTTTGTTGCTTTCGGCCCGGAGCGCCACCGAGGTGCAGATCATGGGCGAGTGGGGCTTCGTCGGACGCGGGTAGTGACGTGACCGAAGAGTGTCCCCATGTCGACCTGTTCGACCCTGCCACACAACAGGACTGGTACCCCGCCTACGACGACCTTCGTGAAGAGGCACCCGTCTACCGTGTTCCCGGCACCTCCACGTACGTCCTCACCCGATACGAGGATGTGGCCTGGGTTAGTAAGCGCACAGATCTTTTCGCGAACGGACCTGCGTCCAGTGGTGCGTTGATGCAGGACGAGGAAGCGCTTCGGATCTACCGCGAACGCGGTCGTCTGCGCCGAGCTCCCCTCAGCACCGACCCGCCCGTGCACCGGCGCTACCGTTCACTGGTCGACCCCTTCTTCAGTGCAAAGGGGGCGGACGCGCAGCGTCCATTCATCACGAAAGTGGTGAACGAACTCATCGATTCATGGATCGATGCTCCCGGCGGGGCGATCGAATTCGTTGAGCGGTTCGCGCTGCCGCTGCCCGTCATCATCATCACGTCGATGCTCGGCTTCGACTTGGCGGATATGCCACAGCTGAAGACGTGGTCCGAGGCTTGGGTGATGCCATTCGCGGGCACCCTCTCGCCCGAACAGCAGCGCTACGTGGCCGAACAGGGGGTCGCCTTCCAGGGCTACATCCTGGGTGTGATCGCACAGAAGCGACGCTCGCCCGACGATTCAGTGATCAGCCACCTGGCGCATGTCGGCTTCGACGACGGTAACGGGACGTCGCGGCCACTGACCGACGACGAGATCATGTTCACGATCGATCACCTGTATATCGGCGGGAACGAGACGACGACGTTCGCACTCACGTCGGGCCTCTGGCTGATGCTGCGGGAGCCTCAGATCCAAGATCGATTGCGAGCGGACCCGTTGCTCATCCCCAACTTCGTGGAGGAGGTGCTGCGCCTGGAGTCGCCCACGCAGGGCCTCTACCGCCACAACCTTTCCGATGTGGAACGTCACGGGGTCACCATCCCCGCCGGCTCCACCGTGCACCTCCGGTTCGCCGCGGGCAACCGCGACGGTCGTATGTTCGCCGAGCCTTCGACGTTGGATGTCAACCGGACCAACTCGGCGCGTCATCTGGCCTTCGGTCAGGGCGAGCATCATTGCCCCGGAGCGGGACTGTCGCGACTGGAGCAGACCATCGCGTTCGAGGTCCTGCTGGACCGGCTCGGTGAGTTCCGTCTGTTGCCTCAGAACGACTTCGCCCACAAACCGGGCTTCGTGCTGCGAGCCCTGGAGCAACTGCACGTCGGCTTTACCCCGGCACCCGCTGCACCCGCCGTCAGCAAACAAGGAGCCTGATGGCCACCATTCTTGCCCACATCACCGTGCGCCAAGGTAGTGAGGCGTCGTTCGAAACGACCGCCACAGCGTTGCATCGAGCCACCCATGCCCACGAGACAGGTATGCGCGCATATGGATATTGGCGTGGAGCGGAACCCCGTCACTACTACGCGCTTCTCTCGTTCGACGACTTTCTCTCCTTCATGGCGCACCAGACCAGCGAGCACCACGAGGCGGCCAGCGCAGCACTCGGTTCGGTCATCGAGGCCATCAAACTGGAATGGGTGGACCCGATCGCGGGTGCTTCCACCCTCGTGCCCACCAATGCGCAGGCCGTGCCCGACTCTCCCGACGACCTCACGAAGAAGTATGCGGAGCGCTACGCCGCGCAGATCGCGGACTGGTGGCTCCTGCTGCGCTGATGGCGTCAATTGTGCGGATTGCGCGCAGCGTTGTTGTGTCCAGCGCAACATTTCGACCGAGTTCCTGGGCCTCGTGTACGTCGTCCGCAGCGTTGTTGTGTCCAGCGCAACAATTTGACCGAGTTCACGACCTTGCGTCGATTGCGGCGGCCCTGCTGAACTGTTGTGTCCAGCGCAACAATTTGACCGAGTTCCCGGCCGTCCGGTGCACAACTGCGCGTCGATGTGGTCATGAGGACAACTTTTCGCCCACTCGACGCTGAGCGTCGATGATGATCGGTGCGTCGCTTCCCCCTGACACGAGTTCACTTTTCACGTGCAGGAGGTACTGCGATGGCGCGGACCCATTCCACATTCGAGATTGATGCGTTGCTGCGCAAGGTGGCCAAGTCGCAGGATGGCTTGGTCACGGTTGCGCAGGCGGAAAGGGTGGGCGTCGACCGGCACGCACTGTTGAGTAGGCGCGATGCCGGTGCACTTGTTCCGATGTTCGCCGGTGTGATGCGACTTGCTGCCGCGCCGCCGTCGTCGAAGCGTCGCATTCTCGCTGCGGCGCTGGCCGTTCCCGGCTCGACGATCGCGGGTCCATCCGCTGCGATCGTGCACGATATGCCGCTGCCGCGTCGGCTCCTCGCAGCGTCGAGAGACGTCGTGTTGTGCGTGGACGCCTCACGTCGTGTTCGCAGGTCCGGGATTCAGGTCGTTCGACTCGATCGGGCCCTCCCGAGCAGCGCGTGGATAACGGCTCGTGTTGCGACGCCATCAGCGACGCTCGCGCTCCTGGGGAACTACGTCTCCTCGTCGAGCTTGGAGCGATGCGTCGACGCTTGCATTGCGAATCGGACGGTGAGCGTTGCGTCGGTGCAGGCGGTACTCGACCGAATTCCACGGCAGGTTGTTGCGGCTGGCGGTCCGCTCGACCAACTTCTCGCTGATCGGTCCGACGGTCTGGTCGGTCACCGGAGCGGTCTGGAGCAGCAAGTCAGCGGTTGGTTGGATGACGCTGCCTCGTCGGGTGGTCGAGCAACTACCTCGTGCCGGTGAGTGACGGTGACGACGTCGAAGTTGACTTCGGGTGGATCGGCGCACGGGTCGCTCTTGAGGTGAGTCCGTTTGCCACGCACGGATCGCGGGCGAAGCAGGAGCGTGACGCGGAGCGTCGAAGTCAGCTGACGCTCGCTCGCTGGAGCGTCGTCGAAGCCCTCGACGCAGACGTCGTGGACCAACGCGCCTTCGCCCGCAAAGCGGCGTCGCTCCGAACGCTCCTCGACGCGGCGTGACGGAGTCGGTTCGCGGAATTGTTGTGGCCAGCACAACAATTTGACCGAGTTCGGTGGTGCTGACTCAGGCGCCGTGCCCCGCCGCCATCGCTTCCGCGGTGAAGGCGGCGAATCGTGCGGTGTCGAATGCAACGACCAGTCGAGCGTCCGTTTCGATGATGACGCGGTGGGGCGAGTCGAGGAACTTGGCGAAGCTGCGCCGGTAGGCGTCTTCGGGTGCACGGTCGACACCAGAGAGTGTGGCGTAGAACCAGGTCTTGAGTTCGTCAAAGCCATCATCGCCATGGGCATGCACGATCGAGTCGCCCTTGTAGGACGCGGTCTTGCCATTGCGGTTGATGACGAGCGCAGACTGCGGCCGCTTGCGGAGGGCGGCGACTCGCTTGCGACGGACAGCGCAGGTCGTCCAGAACTTCCCGTTCCGGTAGACGTAGGCCACGACGACGCCAACGGGATAGCCATCGGTGGTGGTCCAGTTGAAAATGCATTCGCCGCCGGGATCAACCAGTGTGCGAAGCGAATCGTCGTCGAGACGCATGCTGGTGAGGTCTTCGTAGTCGATCTGGTCGTCGTTCATTGCGTCCTCCGAGGTGGGGCTAATCGTTGTTGGTCGTGCTGGATGGTGTGCTGGTTGGTCGTGTTGGTGTGCTGCTTGGTCGTGCGTTGGCGCTCAAGAAGGGGTGACCCGCAACAGGAGCTTGCCGTGGTGGCCGCCGTTGAGCAGCTGCCGCAGGGTGGCCGGGAAGTTCTCGACGCCATGTTCGTAGTGTTCACGCATCACGATGTCGCCACTCTTCAGCCAACCGGCTAGTGCTGTCTCGGCGCGAGGAAAGTGTTCGTGAAAATGAGTGACCGCGAAGCCCTCCATTCGAGCGTGACGCTCGGCCAACTTCAGGTAGTTGCGCGGGCCGCGCACATCATTCATCTGTTGATACTGCGAAATGGCACCACAGATCACCACACGGGAACCTTCGACAATATGCATCAATACGGCGTCAAGGATGTCCCCGCCGACGTTGTCATAGAACACGTTGACGCCGTCGGGTGCCAGTTCGCGAAGGCGAATTCCTACGTCATCGTTCTTGTAGTCGATCGCAGCGTCGAATCCGAGTTCATCCGCGAGGAACGCCGCCTTCGCTGGGCCACCGGCGATACCGATCACCCGGGCCGCACCGGCGATACGCGCCAACTGACCGGCGATCGAACCAACGGCCCCAGCGGCACCCGACACGACCACAGTGTCGCCCTCCTTGACTGCCCCGACATCGAAGATCCCGAAGTACGCGGTCATCCCCGTTGTCAGACCGAGAGCCCCGAGGTACGTGGTCGGCGAAACCGAGGAGACATCAATCTTGCGAAGCGCTCCGCCCGGCAGCGACGCAATGGTCTGTGCACCGAGCGGTCCGAAGACGTGGTCGCCGGGTTCGAGGTCGCCGGCGTTGCTCTCGATGACGCGCCCCACACCAAGCGCGGTGACCGCTCGGCCGATGTGGGCGGTTGCGTGGTAACTGCCTTCATCGAGCACCGTGCGAATGAAGGCGTCGATGGAGAGTACGTCGACTTGCACGAGCGCCTCACCCAGCTTGGGCGACTCGACGTTCTCCTCGACAACTTCGAAATCGGTGTCGAGCGGCGTCCCAGTTGGCCGCGAACGCAGCACGACTTTGCGGTTCGGAAGCAGAGACATCACATGCCCCCGTCGACGGAAAGGAGCTGACCCGTGACCCAGCTCGAAGCGGGTGACACTAAATACAGCACCGCCGCCCCGAGGTCCTCCGGCGTGCCGAGTCGTCGCATCGGCAGTCGAAGCCGACGTTCCAACGTCGGCAGGTCGGCGTCGTCGATGCGCATCGCGGTCATCATGATCTCGGTCGGCACTGCACCGGGCATCACGCAGTTGACCCGGAGGCGCGGCCCGAGTTCCTTGGCGAAGGTGACCGTGAGCGAATTGACCCCGGCCTTCGCTGCCGCGTAGTGCCCGCTCCCGGGCACCGTCATGACTGCGGCCCGCGATGAGATGTTCACGACGCGACCTCCATCACGCATGTGTCTCGCAGCGGTGGTTGTGCAGACCCACACGGCGGTGAGGTTCAGCCGCAGCGTGGCGTCCCATTCGTTGGCATCGAGTTCGGTGAGCGGCGTCTGGATTGGCGAACCGCCAGCGTTGTTGACCCAGATGTCGAGGTGACCGAACTCGTTCACTGCGGCGGTGGCGAGTGCTTCGACCGCACTGTTGTCCGTGACGTCCGTAGCAACGGCGATGGCCCGTCCGCCCCGTGCCCGTATCCCAGATGCGACCCGTTCGATTTCGTCGACTCGTCTGGCCGCGCACACGACCGCCGCTCCAGCGTCGGCCAACGTGGTGGCGATACCCTCGCCGATGCCTCGACCGGCGCCCGTGACCACGGCAACGTCGTCGGCAAGGTTGAACAGATCATGCATGGATGCTCCCGGTCGGGCCGATATCTTACTGGCGGTAAATACTATGACATGATGACCGAACGTGCGAGTGTCACAACCCGCGCCGGTCCAGCCGAGGGAGTGTCATGTCGGGAAAAATACGCCTATGACCGATCGAGCCCGCCGCAAACCCGGACGCCCAGTGGGGGGGCAACCTGTCGTGGAACGCGAACACCTGCTCGACGCCGCTGAGCGCGCGATTCGCCGCGACGGTGCCGGTGTCTCCATCGACGCGATTGCCCAAGAAGCTGGCGTGACGAAACCGATTGTGTATGCCCGTGTCGGGAACCGCGCAGACCTTGCCGATGCGCTCGCGCAGAGACTGGCCGATCGGCTCATAGAAGCCGCGCGAGCCGCTATGGGGAAGCGTCGCACCGGACGTACACGGATGGTCGCCCTCGTCCGATCCAACCTCGAGACGCTGGCGGAGCACCGGGAGCTCTTTCTGTTCGTGTCCGGCGGAACTTCCGAAGACATGCCGCAGCGCACGCTCTACCTTGCCGAGCGATCTGCCGTGCCGCTGTCCAAACAACTCGCAGCCTGGCGGCGTGCGGAAGGACTCGACCCTTCCGTTGCGGTCGCGTGGTCGTATGCGATTGTCGGCCTCCTGAACCTCGTATCGCTCTGGTGGGTCACCCAGTCCGATCAGTCCGCGGATCAGCTTGCCGAACAGGTGGCCGATCTGCTCTGGTCGGGGCTCGCAGGCGTTCCGTCGAAACGGCCCACCCCATGATGACGGAAGATCACGTCCGTGCGCTCGTCGGCCACCGCTTCCCAGGTGGCCAGTACCGCATAGCACACTGGGAGAACTGGCTACTCACCGATTGCACGCGGCGCGTTCCGATGCCCGACGACCTCGCCCACCCCGTTGTGCTTTTCCACGCACCGATCCTCGGCGCGGGCACCTCCATCGCCGAGCTGTTCCGGCTGGGCGAAGCGAGCGGAGCGGGTTCCGTCGGGTTGGAGAGCTACGACTGGGAGTACTTCCATCCACTGCGCGAAGAAGTCGACTACCGGGTCGACGGCGGCATCGTCGAAGCGGAACGAACGACCACCGACGCCGGTGCGATTGTCGACCGCGTTGCCTTTCGGATCGAGCTGCACGACGGCGAGACGCTGGTGGCGAGGGTGACCAACCGGTGGAAGTTTCGGCGGGACGGGCAATGATCGTGCAGATCGGCGACATCATCCCGAGCTGGTCGATGGACAGTGTCGATCCGGCTCCCATGAAGACGATGGCGGCGATCCTGCGCGACCCCTACCCGGTCCACTGGGACCGAGCGGCGAACGAGCTGATCGGCCTCGGCGGACGCGTCATCAACCAGGGTCCGCTCAACCTCAGTTACATCGTGAACATGCTGTTGGAATGGGCCGGCCCAGCATGTGTTCGACGACTGACTGTGTCATTCGCACGACCCGTACTCGATGGTGATCGCGTTGTCGCGTGTGGTCGGGTGACCGCCGTGGACATGATCGGCGGAGAAGGGCGAGCGACCTGCGAGGTGTGGCTCGAACGCGACGGCGAACACGTTGTCGACGGGACTGCCGTCGTCGCTGTGAATAGCAATGTTGGCGTTCAATCGCCCGGCTCGCCCGGCGTCAGGAGCTGAAGTCGCATGGACGAGTCCGAACTGCATCCCCAGGAAGTGAACGTCGTGGGGCAAGGGTCCCCGCTCGCCCGCGTCGCGGAACTTGCCGATGACATCCGCCGCGCGGGCGACGAGGCACAACTGCTGCGGCGATGCCCGACCTGGGTCATCGACGCGTTGATCGACAAGGGCCTCTTCCGATTCACCATCCCACGTGACCTAGGCGGCGAAGACGCGTCGGTCGGCGAGACGATCGAAGTGCTGGAAGCGATTTCGGCCATCGACGCGTCCGTGGGCTGGAACGTGATGCTCGGCTCCGAGATCAACGCCATGGCTGCTGGAGGGATGGACGCGGAGCTGGCGCGGGAGGTCTACCTCGACAATCCGCGGGTGGTGATGTGCGGAGGCGGAGGCCCCGGCACACTGCCGTCACGAGCGGTGCCTCAGCCCGATGGGAGCTACCGGGTGTGGGGGCAGGCCACGTTCATCAGCGGATGCCACAACGCCGCGTGGTGCTTCATGATCGCGCCGGTGTTCGAGAACGACGCGGTGAAGCTCGTCGGTGGCGCGCCGGTGGTGAAGTTGTGGATGCTCCATCGCAGCGAGTGGGAGATCCAGGATACGTGGGACGTGTCCGGGCTGCGGGGGTCCGGAAGCCACGACGTTGTCGCCAATGGTGGCCTGGTTCCGGCTCGTTTCGCCGGCGTCGATCTCGTGACCATGCCGCCGCTCTACGACAATCCCGTGTACCGCATCCCGGTTCCGCTGCGTCTGGCCTACAACAAAGCGGCAGTCGCGATCGGCGTCGCACGTGGGGCACTCGATGCGTTCGTCGAACTCGCGAATGCAAAGACACCGATGCTTTCCACCGTGCTGCTGCGCGACCGTCCGGGAGCGCACCTTCGGATGGGTGAGGGCGAGGCCAATCTGCGGGCCGCTCGCGCCTTCCTGTTCGAAGCGATGGGCCAGGTCGAGGATGAACTGCGTGGGGGCCGTGACGCTCCCTCGGCGAAAGCTACGCAGATCGCCCGTCTCGCCTGCACTCATGCCGCGAACGCCTCGATGCACGTGGTCGACTCGGTCCACAATGCGGGCGGGACGAGCGCGATCCGCATGGACAGTCCACTCGAGCGCAAGCTCCGCGATGCCCATGGGTGCGCGACCCACCGTTGGGTAGCGCATCCGCTCTACGCCGAGCTTGGCCGCATCTTCCTCGGACATGACGCTGCTCCGGAGTTCGCGGGCAGTGGCGGGCCAACTCCGACTTCGAGGTAGCCCGCGAGGTCGCAGCCCACCGTGAGACCACTCGGATTGGCCCTTGACGAAAATACTTACTCTGGGTAAATTGATGTGGCACTGGTCACTTCAAACAACTGAACAGGACTGAGGGACACCCATGTCAACGACCGAAGAGCTTTCTCGCCCAGCGCATCTGCGAGGAAACGGGGCACCTGTCCACGAGGAACTCACCCTTACGGATCTTCGCGTCTCGGGCGTGATCCCACCGGAGCTCGACGGCCGTTACGTGCGCAACGGGGCCAACCCATTCACCGGGATGAGCGATCATCCGTTCTTCGGCGACGGGATGATCCACGGTGTCCGCCTCCGTGGCGGAAAAGCGGAGTGGTACCGCAATCGCTATGTGAAGACGCCCTTCATCGCGAACCCGAAGCTCAATATCTTGGATCTTGAAGTGGCGCTCGACATGGCGTCGTCAAAGGCCAACACCCATGTGATCGGACACGCGGGCAAGATCCTCGCGCTTGAGGAGGGCCATTTCCCGTACGCGCTTGATGGGAAGCTCGAGACGGTCGGGCCGACCGACTTCGGCGGCAAGCTGACAGGATCGTTCACGGCCCATCCAAAGATCTGCCCGGTGACTGGCGAGCTGCTGGCATTCGGGTACTCGGCGATGCCGCCCTATCTCACGTACCGCCGGGTCTCGGCCGACGGCCAGCTGGTTCAGCGCGAGGAGATCACTGTGGGCGGGCCGACGATGATGCATGACTTCAACGTCACGCAGAACTTCATCATCTTCATGGATCTTCCCGCTGTGTTCGATATGGATCTGGCGCTGAAGGGAGAAATGCCGATCCACTGGGACGACAACTACCCGGCCCGTCTTGGCGTCATGCCCCGCACGGGAAACGACGCCTCCGTGGTTTGGTACGACATCAATCCGTGTTACGTGTTCCATCCCCTCAATGCCTATGAGGACGGCGACAACATCGTTCTCGACGTTTCACGAATGAGCCATGTGTGGCGCGATGGTGCCTTGGACTTTCCGAGCCCGATGCTGTACCGCTGGACCATTGACACGAAGGGGGGCACCGTCGCTGAGCGCCAGATCGACGATCAGCCCGCCGATTTCCCGCGTGTTCCGGATGGTCGCATCGGACAGAAGCACCGCTACGGATATCTCACCGGCTTCGATTTCGGCACCACCTTGGAAAACGCCAAGGACTCCACCGGCATGTTGCTCAAGTACGACCAGCAAACCGGTGCCCGTTCGCAGGTCAACGTGGGCCGCGGCCGTTCGCCCGGTGAGGCCGTGTTCGTGCCAGCGGCAGGAGCGAAGGCCGAGGACGATGGCTACCTCATCACCTACGTGTACGACGCGAATTCCGAATCCAGCGAGTGCGTCATCTACGACGCTGCGAGCATGAGCGACGATCCGGTCGCCGCGGTTCACCTTCCACGCGTGCCGTTCGGCTTCCATGGCAGCTGGGTCGACGCAACCGTCGTCGACTGACCGCCGGAATCGACCCGGAGAGAGCCGACGTTCGAGAATCGCTGTTCGATGCCCGCTACGCCGCAAACCCTGACGGACATAACCGTCGATTGGATGGCCGAGGCACTGGGCGTCGCTCTCGAAGGTATCGGCGTTGAACGGATCGCCGAGGGCCACGGATTCATGGGCCAGCTGGCTCGCGTCACCTTGCGTTCGTCGGTGCCGACCGCACCGTCAACGGTGATCGTGAAGCTACCCACATCCGATCCCGGCGGACACTTCATCGGCGAGACGATGCGCGTGTGGGAGCGAGAGCACTGCTTCTACCGGGACGTCGCTCCCCGGCTGAACATTCGGGTTCCCAAGGCGCTGGTGAACATTGCCGAACCACCCTGCCTGGTGCTCGAAGATCTTGCGCCAGCCGTGCCGGGAGATCAAGTGGCGGGTGCCACGTTGGATCAGGCCGAGCGGGCGATCGATCTGCTCGCTCGCCATCACGCCGCCTGGTTCGAACATCCACTCCTCACGACGTTCACGTGGCTGCCCGGTCTCGACGATCCGTCGATCCTCACGATTGGATCGACGTTCGAAATCGGTTGGCCGTTGTTCCTCGAACGCTTCGCCGGTGAGCTCCCGCCTCGCTGCCTTCGGTGGTGCGAACACTTCGTCGCAGGCATCCCGGAATGGATCCGGGGTCATTACGACGATCGTCCCACGCTCACACATGGGGACTTCCGGCTCGACAATATGTTCTTCCGAGGTGACGGCAGCGTTGTCGTGATCGACTGGCAGATGTGCATGCGGGCACCCGGGCAGGCCGACCTTGTGTATTTCTGCGCGAACAATCTCAGCGTCGAGATGCGTCGAGCACATGAGGACGACCTGATCGAGCGATACATCACTGGTTTGCACGCTGCGGGCGTTCCCGCCGATGCGGTCACGCTGGACGGCGTGCGACGCGGGTACCTCGAAGGATTGCTGTTCTACGCCAGTTCCTTCGGGGCGAGCCTGCTGGCAATTGACCCATCGAACGAGCGCGGGTCGGCACTGTTTGATGCGCTGGTCCGCCGCACGTTTACCGCCGTTGATGACCTCGACGTTGGCACCGCAATGGGGCTGTCAACAACAGCTGCCTGATGTCAACAACCAATTCCCGATCTGCCGACAAACCACAATCAAGGAGCATACGAAACCCATGAAACCCACCACACGCACTGTCGCATTGCTCGCCGCATTGTCGCTTTCCGCAACCGTGGCGCTGACAACGCCAGCACACGGGGCGGCAAAAGCGAAGGCGACACCAGCTAACAACTTCCCCACCCTCAAGCCAGCCACGGGCCCCGTGTTCACGATCGGGATGACCAATACCGAAGGTGCGGCCGGGGGACTTGACTATCCGGAGATCCGCACATTCGCCCAGAGCGCGGTCGACTACTTGAACAAGCGCGGCGGCATGGGTGGTCGCAAGATCAAGCTTGAGGCGTGTGTGGTCAAGGCCTCGCCGGAAACGTCAGCGGCGTGCGCCCAGGAACTCGTCGGCAAGAAGGTCGACGCGATTCTCCTCGGTCTCGACATCTTCCCCGGTTACGCGACCTACGACGCAGCCGGGATCCCGGTCTTCGGCGTGCTCCCGATCCTTCCGGGCGACTACACCGCGAAGGCCGTTCTCTTCGGAGGAGGAAATGCCACCTCGATGGCAGCTACGGCTGCCGCCGCAAAGATCAAGTACAACGCGAAGAACGTCGGCATCCTCGCCGCCGACAATCCCGGAACCGCCGGCACCGTTGCTGCGCTGGAGGGATCGCTCAAGAAGGCCGGGATCACCTTCAAGACCGTGAAAGGCGGCGACAACGAGACCGATGCCGGCTACCAGGGCCTGATGCGTGAAGCTTCGAAGGACAATCCCCAAGTGTTGATCTCGCTGTATGGCGATGCCGGATGCATCGGTACGATCCGCGGACGGGCGTCTCTCGGCATCAAGATTCCGGTGCTGTCCACAATCATCTGCGCGGGCTCGAACGTACGCGCCGCTGCCGGCGACGACTTGCTCGGCTGGGCATTCCCCGGTGCCCAAACGGACCAGCTCACCCCGGAGCGCTCCATCCTCCAGAACATTACGGCCCCGGTGCGCAAGGTCAAGCCCGCGGAAATCGACCCGGGTGCACTGGGTCTCGGAGTGCTCGGCGTCCAGGGCATCATGACGATGGCCGAGCACGCCAACCGGATGAAGACGAAGAAATTGAAGGTCACCGGAGCGTCGCTGTTCGCCTACTTCCAGACGGTGCGTGGAACGAACGTGTGGCCGAGTGGCGCAAAACTGGAATGTGGGTCGGTGCCGACCTACCCAGCCGTCTGCGCGTTCTCGTTCCCCGTGGCTGAATACACGAAGGACGGCAACGTCACCATTCCCGGGCTCGAGTCGGTTGACGTAAAGCCGTTCCTTCCGTAGCCAACCGACTCCTACTCTGACCAACGTTCGTCTCTCGTGACCGACTACGTCTTCTATTTGCTGCTCGGTAGCGGAGCGGCAGCAATCATCGCGGCGTTCGGGCTGGGGTTGGTCATCACCTACCAGGGCTCGGGCATCGTGAACTTCGCCTATGGCGGTATGGCGATGTGGACCGCGTTCGTCTACGCCGACCTTCGAGCAGGCGCATACCCGTTTCCCGTTCCCGGACTCCCGGCGCGCTACCACTTCGGTGGCGACGTCGGGTTCCGGTGGGCGTTCTTTCTCGCCATGGCCACTGCTGCGGCATTGGGGCTCCTTGTCTATCTGCTCGTCTTCCGGCCGCTTCGAAAAGCCCCGGCGCTCGCCCGTGTCGTTGCGAGCGTCGGGTTGGTGATCCTGCTCATGGACCTTGTTCGGGGCCGTTTCGGCGACACGACAGTTTTTCGTGTCCCGAACATCCTGCCGAGGGATCCCGTGACGATCGCTTCCGGTCTGACGATTCCGCGCGATGGTCTCTGGCTCGCCTTCATCGTTCTCGTCATGGCCGCCGCGCTTTGGGCAACCCTCCGCTTCACCCGCGTCGGCTTGATCACCCGCGCTGCTGCCGAGAACGAGAAAGGTGCCGTTCTGCTCGGCTTCTCACCGGATCTGCTGGCCGGCGCGAGCTTCGTCATCGCTTCGGTTATCGGCGGTCTGGTGGCCATTCTCGCGGCACCGATGATCTACCTGAACACCACGGTGCTGACCTTCGCCTTCCTCATTCCGGCCGTCGGTGCCGCGTTGATAGGTGAATTCAAGAAGCCTCTTCCGACGGTCGCCGTCGGCATGGCGATCGGCATGATCCAATCGGTGTTCACGAAGCTCCAAAACGACCTCACCTGGTTCCCGAAGTACGGAGCTCGGGAAGGCCTGCCATTCATCGTGATCATCATTGCGATGGTGGCCCTTGGTGAACGTCTGCCCGACCGCGGTGCGGTCGACAACTGGAAACTTCCCGAAGTGCCTCCGGCAAGGATGACTCCCTTCACCGCGCTCATGCCGGCCGCGGCAGCGGTCGCTGGTTTGCTGTTCCTCGGGCCGCTCTGGCGTGGCGCGATCATGACGACGCTGATCGCGATCGTTTTCGCGCTTTCGTTGGTAGTGCTCACCGGCTTTGGCGGTCAGACGTCGCTTGCGCAGATGGCGTTTGCCGGCGTAGCCGGGTTCACGCTCTCCAAACTCGCCGTTCGATGGGAGATCCCCTTTCCGATCGCACCCCTCCTTGCCGCGTTGGTTGCGACCGCGTTCGGTCTCCTCGTCGGGCTACCCGCATTACGCGTTCGAGGAACGAACCTCGCGATCATCACGCTCGCGGGGGGCGTTACCGTTGCGGAGTTCTTGTTCAAGAACCCCGACTTCATCGGCGATACCAAGACCGCTGGTGCCAAGGTTCCGAATCCGAAGATCGGCGGGTGGGACGTCGGCTTGATTCTCGGCAACAAGTCCTCTCGACCGATCTTCGGGATATTCCTGGTGGTCGTGGTGCTCGTTCTGTGCGTGCTCGTGGCCAACGTTCGCAAGAGCTCGACCGGTCGGCGGATGCTGGCGATCCGTTCGAACGAGCGGGCCGCGAGTGCCATCGGCATCAACGTCGCCAACGGCAAGATGATGGTCTTCGCCGTGTCGTCGTTCATCGCCGGAATCGGCGGTTGTCTGATCGGCTACCGGTTCGGGTCAGTCTCTGATGTCTCCTACGGAACGGTGGCGTCCCTCGCGGCTCTTGCCGTTGCGTACCTCGGTGGCATCACCAGCGTGAGTGGTGCCGTTGCATCGGGAATCGTCGCTTCGTCGGGTGTCGCATTCTTCACGACGACCCGGGTGATCGGGTCGCTCGGGAAATGGGAGTTCTACATCGGGGGAGTGCTGCTGATCTTCACGGCGATTCAGAACCCGGAAGGAATCGCCGGGGCATTCCGCTCCCAGGCAGCGGAGAAGAGACTCAAGAAAGCGAAGCGCTCATCGGAAGCCCCCGTCGGCGTGAGCGGGCTTGCTGCGGGTTCTCAATGAGTCCGTCCACACTGCGCGGTGCCGCTCCGCTCCGCTTCGCCGCTCGCAACACATGTTGGTCGACCACGGAGTGCTGGTCACGATGAGCCTTCTCGAAACGTCCCAGATGTCGGTTACGTTCGGCGGCCTCCGTGCCGTCAACGATGTCGACTTTGCCGTGACCGAAGGTTCGTTGGTCGGGTTGATCGGGCCGAACGGTGCCGGCAAGACGACCTTCATCGACGGCATAACGGGCTTCGTCCCTACCACGGGTCGAATCACGTTCGACGGCCGCGACATCACCCACCTGCCCGTGCACAAGCGTGCGGGCCTGGGGCTCGGACGAACCTGGCAGTCACTTGAACTCTTCGATGATCTCACCGTCGAAGAGAACCTGTTCGTCGCCGCCGACAAGCAGACCGCGAAGAACTTTCTGCTCGACATTGTTGCGCCGAGCCGACGTCGAGACCGCAAGAGTGTCGAGGTCGCCATGGACGTTCTTGGGATCGGTGATCTTGCGACAAAGAAGCCCAACGAGATCAGTCAGGGTCAACGGAAGTTGGTGTCGGCAGCGCGTGCGCTGGCGACGCGTCCAAAGCTCCTGTGCATGGACGAACCGGCGGCCGGTCTCGACACGCAGGAAAGCGTGCAACTCGGACGAAGCCTTCGCGGCATCGTCGACTCGGGCACGAGCGTCTTTCTCGTGGACCACGACATGGGCCTCGTGCTCACTATCTGCGATTACATCTACGTCATCGAGTTCGGGATGAAGATCGCCGAAGGGACCCCCGCAGAAATCAAGCGCGATTCACGGGTGATCGAGGCGTACCTCGGTCAGTCGGTACGTAAGGCTCAAGGGGACGGTCTGACGTGAGCCTGCTCGACATCAGCGAAATGTCCACCGGTTACAACGGGGTGTCGGTGGTCCGCGGCCTCAGTCTCCATGTCGACGAAGGTGAAGTGGTTGCCCTACTCGGTCCCAATGGTGCCGGTAAGACCACAACGTTGCTCACGACGTCGGCCATGAACCCGATCCTGCGGGGCGACATCAAGGTGTTTGGGAAGTCAATCAAGGGCCGTCGCCCGCACCTGGTTGCACGGGAAGGGCTCGCCCACGTGCCTGAGGATCGGAGCCTGTTCTTCCAGCTGACGGTTCGGGAGAACCTTCGGCTGAAGACGTCGCGCGGCTCAACGGCGTTGAACGAGGCGCTCGAATACTTTCCGGCTCTTGAGCCGCTGATGGACCGTCGCGCCGGACTGTTATCGGGCGGCGAACAACAGATGTTGGCGGTCGCCAGGGCCCTGACGGTAAAGCCAAAGTTGCTGATGGTGGATGAAATGAGCCTCGGGTTGGCACCCATCATCGTGGAGCGACTGCTGCCTGTGCTCCGCGACATCGCGTCCAAGAGTGGAACCGGAATACTTCTCGTCGAGCAGCACGTCCATCTCGCGCTCGAAGTGGCCGACCGTGCGTACGTGCTCAGCCACGGAAATCTCGTGCTGGAGGGCACGGCCGCGCATCTGCGCGACAACAGCCAACTTCTCGAGAGCAGCTACCTCGGTGGCGGCGATCACGCGTGACAGTTCGAACCACGATTTGGGAGCAGCGATGAAGGACCGGTGGATCACCGACTGGCCGACCAGCGCGCGGTTCCCGCACTACACCCGCGCGAACGCCGGTGAAGTGCTGGCCGACCCCGTCAGTCCGCTTGGGTGGACGTTCGGCTGGGACGGTGGCATCATCGCCGGCTACAAGGCGGGGCTCATACGCTGCGGGGCCTACGAGGACAGCGACTTCGACCCGGACCACCCCGAGTGCGTGGCGTGTTTCGGCGGGTACTTCTACATCAACCTGTCGGCGATTCGAATGCAGGGTGCCCGCAATCCTGCTGCCACGGTCGAGATTCTCGACGCTGCCTTCTTCGGTGACCATCCGGATGTGCCGTCGTATGTGCCACATCCCGACGATGAAAAGGCGCACCTTCTCCCGGCCATCGCCGCGCACACCGACTGGGTGATGAGCGGGGTCGCCTGGCCCGAACTGGCCGATGACAAGGCTGCCGCAGCCGCGCTACGCAAGACGCGGGGTGATCTCGCCCGACTGACCGCCGTCGAGCTGCTGGCGAGAGCGCGCAAGGTCCAGGCACAGTTGCCGCATCTGTTCTCGCAGCATGTGGTGTCGGGCTCGAGTGCCGCCGTGGCACCGGGACTACTGGGGGTGGTGGCCCAGGCGGTGGGCGAGCCGGGGCTCCCGATGACGTTGCTCTCGAGTCTCGGCGGCGTCGATTCGGCCGATGCGAACTACGCGTTGTGGGACCTCTCTCGAATCGTGCGGGCCGATGCTGCGCTCATGGCGAGCTTCGACGGGGGTCCCGATGGTCTGCTTGACCGGATCAGCTCGCCGACGTTCCATGCTGCATGGGAGGCCTTCATTGTCGAGTTCGGTTCACGCGGTCCCGACGAATGGGACCTCGGGTCGCCAACGTGGGAGACGCATCCTCGCCTTGCGTTGGTGGCTCTCGACAGGGTTCGCCTGCAGGCAGGTCGTGAGTCGCCCCGAAGCCGGCATCAGCAACGCGGTACCGAGCGTTCCGCCCTGATTGATCGTACGAGGGAGCGTCTCCGCAACGACCCCGACACCTTGGCCCTGCTCGATGCCGGCCTGACCGTCGCCACGATGATGGCGCACCGCGAGCGGACCAAGACCACGATCGTGCGAGTGCTGCACGAGGCGCGGATGGTGTTTCGAGAGCTGGGGGAGCGCAACGGCCACGGTGAACTCGTCTTCCAGCTCGTCGACCGGGAGCTCCATGAGTATCTGGCCGACCCGGGATCGTTCACGACGACGCTCGCCGATCGCCATGCCGAGTGGCGTGAGCTGTTCGCACTGCAACCGCCGTTCATCATCGCCGATGCTGTCGTTCCGCCGCTCGGCGAGTGGCCGCGTCGCGACACCAGCTCCGTCGGGCACGCGGCCGTTGGCGATGTCCTTCGCGGGATCGCCGGTTCGTCGGGTGTGACCCGCGGCGTCGCCCGCGTGATCCTGCGGTCGAGTGATGCGGGCGCGTTGCAGCCGGGCGACGTCCTCGTCGCAACGTCCACCGATCCGAGTTGGACGCCACTGTTCATGGCCAGCGTCGCAGTGGTGGTCGAGGTCGGTGGCCAGATCAGTCACGCAATGATCGTGAGCCGCGAACTCGGTGTGCCCTGTGTGGTCTCGGTCACCAACGCCACGGCGCGCATCCCCGACGGTGCACTTGTCGAAGTCGACGGCAACAATGGGACCGTCACACTTCTCCCGTCAGGAGCGTCCCTATGAGCACGTACTATCCCGGTCCGAGCGAACTGTTCTCCCTGAACGGCGAGGTCGCCGTCGTCACCGGAGGCGGACGCGGCATCGGCGAGGGCATCGCCCGCACGTTGGCGGCAGCGGGGGCGAAGGTAGTTGTCGCGGCACGTCGCGCCGACGAGGTTGAGGCCGTGGCCGCGGCGATCCGGGCCGGCGGCGGCGACGCCATCGGGGTCGTTACGGATGTCACCGACGATGCCGCGGTCGACGCGCTCGCCCGCGCCGCTGTAGCCGCGTACGGCAAGTTGTCGATCTGGGTCAACAATGCCGGCGGGTCACCGGCGCGGCTCCCTATGACCGAGCTCAGCCGCGAGGAGTGGGACCGCTGCATCGCGCTCAACCAGACTGCCGTGTGGGTGGGAATCACGACGGCGGCGCGCTACATGGTGACCGGTTCGATCATCAACATCTCGTCCGGCGCAGGTTCCGGACCCGTGCCCGGGAGCGGTCACTACGGTGCGGCGAAGGCCGCTGTGAACTCGCTCACGCAGACGGCGTCGACTGAGCTGGCACCGCGCATCCGGGTGAACGCGATCGCACCCGGTGCCGTGCCGACCGAGATCTTCAAGACGGCGCTCGGCATACATACGGCCGACGACCTTGCCGCAGCCGAGTCGCAATGGAACATTCCGATGCAGCGGTTCGGGACGCCTCTCGACATGGGGGCGGCCGTGCTCTTCCTCTGTTCGCCCGGCGCGGGCTGGATCACCGGCGAGATCGTGCGGGTCGGTGGCGGGGCGAAGCCGAGATGAACGTGTTTGGAAGAGACTGTTGTCCGGAGCGCTCCGAATCGACGAGCGGCGGCACAGCGCCACATTGACTGCACAGGGTGTCGTTGTGGCGTCAACGTGGCGCTGTGCCGCACTGGTCGTCGCAACCCAACCCGCGGGTGCGAAAGCGATTCGGACCATCTCGGTGTGCAAACGTGTGTCATGCCTACGGAAACGCCAAATTTTGGTATCCTGCTCGCCCCCGTCCTCGGCCGCGTCGAAGCGCAATCTCGACCGCGGTTCCTTGCGTTGCTGGAACGAACCGCTGCCGACCGCTATCGGCACTGGGCGTCGCTTCTTCCGTCCGACGCTGAGGCGTTGCTCGGTTGCGCCGCTCGCGAAGACGAGATCGCAGATCGCGTCGAAGCCGCGTTCGAGATCGATGCTGCGACGCTCGAAGCCCTCAAGATGCTTCTTCCTGAAGCACGAGCCCTTTACTATGCGGCCTTCGACGGTTACAGCGTCCACGAGCAAATCCGGATGCAGTCCGACGCCGAGGTACAGGGAGCGAACGCGTGGCGTTCGATCGCTGCGAGCGTCACCGACCCTGTCGTTTTCGAAGAACTGGCTCGGTGTTCGGAGCTGGAAGAACTCAGCTCCGCTGTCGCGCGTTCGCTTCTGGCGAGCCAGTAGTGGTACGCCTTCGTTGTCGATTTCTCCCACGTGCCGCGACATGCTGATTCACATCTACTTCCAATGCGGTGCAACGTCCCACGCGAGTGGCAGCGTCTTGCGGCCCCAAAGGAAGGGTGCCTCGATCCGTTCGGTCGGGCCGGCGAGGCGCAACGACGGGAAGCGCTCGGCCAGAACCTGCACGCCGATGCGCGCAGTGAGTCGGGCCATGCCGGCACCGAGGCAGTAGTGGATGCCCCAGCTGAACGACAGGTGGCGGCGCGCCTCGCTCAGCGAACGATCGAGTCGAAACTCATCGGGGTTGGTGAACAGTTCAGGATCGCGGTTGGGTGAGGCGTAGAGCACCATCACCTTCGAGTCCTCGGGGATGTCGACACCGGCGACGCTCACCGCCACGTTGTTCGTGCGACAGAGCCCGAGCACCGGTGCGTCGAAGCGCAAGCTCTCCTCCACGGCTGCTTCGACGAGAGAAGGATCGGCCACGATCGCCGCCCATCGCGTGGGTTCTTCGAGCAGACGCCACACCAGGTTGGTGATCAGCGAGGTGGTCGTCTCGTGTCCGGCCACGAGGAACTGGCTGACCGTGTTGGTGGCCTCCTTCAGATCCATCGGGCTGCCATCGTCGTTGTACGGCGCGGTGGCGAGATAGCTCAGAAAGCCGTCGGGAAGCGGTTCTCCGGCGGCGGCCATCGCTCTACGCAGTTCGATCTGCGTGCGAGAGAACGCGTTGATGCCGCGTCGGCCATCGGCTCCGCGATCGGGATAGGCCATGCCAGCGACCATGTCGTCGGCCCAGCTGCTGAACAGCTCACGGTCCTCGATGTCCACGCCGAGCAACGCGCAGAAGCTGGCCACGGGCAACGCGAGCGCGTACTGGTCGTGAAGTTCGCAGCGTCCAGATGGGGCGAGCCCATCCGCGAGCTGCTGCGCCAACGAGAGGATATGTGGTGCCGTGGCAGAGACGGCGCTGGGCAGGAACGGATCGCGCAGGAACTTGCGGCGGTGGGTGTGCTCCGGCGGATCGTCGCGCTGCACGTCGCCCACGCTGACGGACTTCGTGATGCCCGGGCCTTGTCGGTTGGACCAAGTCTCGGGATCCGTAAGCACACGTATGACATCGTCGGTTCGGGCAACGGTGTAGAGCGGCGACTCCATGCCCTCGTGCAGATGCACCGGACAGCGTGCTCGCAGCTCCGCGTAGGCAGGCACCGGGTCATCCAGCACGTGGGGGGCGATGGGGGAATACTCCTGCATTGCGGGCTCCTTCAGTGGGGTGGGCGCGCCAAGGCGCACCGTACTAAGCACGGGAGATGAACATGCACTCGCCGACCTCCCGGCTCTGCTCGTTGGCTGCGGGCACCATTCTCGACGTTGCCCCTGCCGACGCGCCACGTGTGGCTGCCGACGCGGGTTGGCCGGCGGTGGGCATCTGGTTCGACCCGGCGACCTGGACGGATCGCACCACGGCCGACGTGACGCGCTCCCTGTCGGACAGCAACGTGGTGGCACTCGACATGGAACCCGTGATCTTCGGTCCCGACGGAGATCCGGGCGACGCGCTGATCGACGCTGCAATCGCAATCGGTGCGCGCAACGTCCTGGTGGCGAGCCGCATGCCGACCACGCCCGCATTGATCGAGCGGTTCGGGGCGCTGTGCGACCGAGCTGCGCCAGGCAAGGTCACCGTCGTGCTGGAGTTCCTGCCGATCTTCGCCATACGCAACCTGGAGGAGGCCATGCAGGTGGTGCGCGCTGCTGGACGCCCCAACAGCGGGGTGCTGGTCGACACGCTGCACCTGGCCCGATCTGGTGGCACGTCGACCGACCTGTTGGACGCTGGTGCCGTGTTGTTCCCGTACCTGCAGTTGGCCGATGCCCCGTGGGAGCCTCCGGCCGATGGCATGAGCGGCCTGTTGCACGAGGCATTGCACGGTCGTCTGCTCCCCGGCGAGGGTCAGCTCCCGTTGGCGGCCGTGCTCGCAGCCGTGCCCGACGTAGCGGTGTCGGTTGAGCTGCGATCACAACGTCTGTGCGCTGACTATCCCGACCCGGTGGGCCGGGCACGTGCGGTGCTGGCCGCAACGTCGAGGGTGGTCGGCTGAGCCTGAAATGCTGACTATCGGTGTGGGAGTTTGCCGATCCAGCGAACGACCACGGTTGCTGGTAGGTCCTCGCCGTCCCACAGCACACTGATCTCGTCATCACCGACCCAGACGGTCACGGCCCATAGGCCGTTGGTGAACCGGCGACGCCGCAACGTCGGATCGGTTGGGTCATGTGCGAGCGGACGGAACACTCGCTCTTCCAAGACACGGACGATCGCTTCTGAGCCGGGATCGTTTTCGAGTCGGATTAATTCAGCGTCGGCCTCTTCATCGAAAAGCAGATCGGCCATAACTCCGTCAGGATACCAAATCACCAAGATTGGAAGTAGCCATCATTGGGGTTTTGGGTGTACTTCCCGCTCGACATAGGGTAAGGTGGTCTTACCGGGCGAGTGCCCGGCTTGAGCCGGAGGTTCACCCCGTGCAGCAGTTCTGCGTGGGCAAACCTTCCATCCCGGATGTGAGTGCACATATGAGCACAGCCAAAGACACCCTCGTTGAACTCGACGCCCGTCGTCGGACCAGCCTCGGTCGCATCGGTCGGCCTGAACACTTCCGCTACCTCGCAACCGAATACCCGAACGGTGACGTGCTATTGCGTCCCGCCGTGGTGATGAGCGAAGAAGAAGCCCGGTTCCTGTCCGATCCAGCGCTCGTGGCCAAGGTCGAGCAGCGTCGCAAGGCCGGCCGACCGACCGTAAAGCGCAGCTACTGACAGCCAATCCCGCCGCAGGGGCGGACGCGGTCAGTTGCTCATTTACCTTCGGCAAGACTCGCGCCTTTCGGGGGCCGGGACCGCGCGATCTTCGGCCGCATTAGGACGTCGCCAGCGTCGACGTCCGCTGCGACGTCGTTCGGGTGCCGAAGAAGGTCAGAGAAGGATCGATCGCCACTCGCACGATGAAACGATGTCAGAACTAGTTCAGATGTCAGATCCGTGCTTCATGACGGCCGGGTCTCGCCATTGCGCGTGCCCAACATCGAGGGTGGTGGGCTGAGCAGCAACGGCTCAGAGCAGCTCGAGCATCTCGCCTGCCGCGTTGTCACTGGCCGACTGGAAGGAGCGGGTGACCATGGCGTCGAGGAGCACACGGCCCCGCTCGTTTCCCGGATCGATGCCGCTGATCGGAATCTGTGACCACGCCTGCTGCAGCGTGCAGAACCGGTAGTCGCGCTGGCAGCGCTCCCGTGAGTACCCGGTGACGCCGCCCGCGACCAGACTGGCGTGGTAGCGGTCGAGGACGCCGAACTCCCACGCTCGCCGGTCCCCGACGGTGACCGACGCACCCAGGAAGTTCGCGATGTCCCACACACCGACGTGACGCGTCATCAGCTGGAAGTCGAGGAGGGTGACCGTGTCGGCACCGGCCGAGCCCCCGAAGAGGAAGTTCTCGGCGCGGAAGTCGGTGTGCGCGAGCGTGACGTTGCCCTGTGCCACCCACCAGTCGAGGATGTCCGGGTAGCGGTCGGTGAACGGGGCCATCCACCCCATTGCTTCGGCCGGAACCTTGGACCCCCAGGTGTCCTCGAACGCGGACAGCTTCGCCTGGCCCAGTCCCTGTGCCGCCTTGTAGGCGTCGTTGTTCCACGGCGGGAGCCATTCCAGGGCGTAGAGCGCCGGTGACTCCCAGTACGTGCTGTGCAGCGACGCAGCCACGTCCGCGACCATGTTGCAGTCCTCCAGCGTGGCACCGGCCACCTGGTCGATCATGCGTGCACCGGTGATCTCTTCGAGCAACAGCACGAACGGAGCGCCTCCCGGGTCAGCGTCCGCGAAGTAGCAACGCGGCACACGCATATCAACCGTGGCCGACAGCTGGTTGTAGAAGTTCACCTCCCGCGTGTAGAACCCCATCAACTGGCTGATGAACACGTTTTCCGGGAACTTCGACTGGCACTTGGCAACCACGGTTGCTGGGCCCGTTTGTCCCTGCGCATAGGACAGGTGCAGGCGGCTGAGTTCACCGAGGATGCCGACGCCTTCACCCATCGACTCGGTCCGCAGATCACCGATGGTGCCAACGTCCGGGCGGTCAGCCAGCACCTGATTGAGCCATACCGCAGTGATGTCGCCGGTGTGTACGGGAATCATAAGTGTGCCTACCATTCGATGTCGGGGTTGAACACGGCGGACTGGTTGCCCATGGCGTGGCCGCCGTCGGCCGCCAGCAGCTGGCCGGTGATGGACCGTGCGGCAGGGGAGCAAAGCCAGCGGTGGACACGAGGTTCACGATGACGCCGCCAGACGTCATCCGCCGCGCCGCCTCGCGGGCACCGGCGAAGGTTCCGCGGACGTTGATGCGCATCATGGTGTCGATGAACTCGTCGTCGACGTCGATCGCAGGGCCGGTGGTGGGGTAGATGCCGGCGTTGTTCACCCAGATGTCGAGTCGACCGAAAGTGGACACGGCGAGATCGGCTGCTGCCCCGAGAGTCGCTGAGTCCGCAACGTCGGCGAGTATGGCGACGACCTTCGAACCGGTCGTCTCCGCGATGTGGTCGGCCGTGGCTTGGGCGGCGGCCATGTCACGGTCGGCGATCACCACGGACCCCCCGGCCTCGGCAAGTCGGCGGACGGTTGCCGCACCGATGCCTCCCGCCCCTCCGGTGACGACCGCGGCGCGCCCGCGAAGTGAGAGCAGGTCGAGGAGCGCTCGGTCGCTGTGATCGCTGATCATGGGTGGGTGCGGCCTCTCGTCGGGCGGGGCGGGTCGGCCCTGCCGGTATGGCGGTGGAATCTATCGGGCGATCAATTCCCGCCACCACCCGGTCAAATTCCCCGCCCCACCCGCCCGGTCAATTGTCGTGCCCGTCCGCACATCAGCGACCCGGACCACGCATCTAATTGACTGGTCAATTCGGAGCCTGCTTAACTGCGTCGTGTCGTTGGTCACATCCGTAGTCGTTCGGAGTTCCGACGTCGCCACCACCAGCGCCACCGTTCGCGCGGCACCCGACCGGTCTCGGTCCGGGTGCGGCGAATCGACGCAAAACCGAGCAGGGAGAACCATGTCAACAACCAGGACAACACGACGGATCGTGTTTGTCGGCGCAACGGGGGCCGCGCTTGCGGCGTTCCTGCTGCCGAACTCGTCCGTCATCGCTGCCACGAAAGCGGCGTCGACAGCATGCAAGATCACCACCGACGCCGCTCTCGAGAAGTCGAACGGCGTGAACGCGAGCTGGGCGAAGTCGGTCTACGACTGCACTTCGAAGAAAGCGCTGAAGGCAACCGGTACCCCGATCGTCATCGGCCTGCACAACCCCGAAGGTGATCCGAACGGCTCGTTCCCGGATTACCGCATCGGAGCGCAGGCAGCGGAGAAATGGATCAACGCGGAACTGGGCGGCATCGGTGCCGATTACGCGAAAGGCAAGCCCGGACGTCCGATCAAGCTGGTGGTTTGTGCCGTTGCGATCAATCCGGCCGACGATCAGCGCTGTGCGAATGAGCTTGCGGCACAGAAGCCGATTGCGGTGTATTCAACGATCAACTTCTTCGGCACGCACTACGCGACGTACAACGCATCGAACGTTCCCGTGATCGTCGGCACCCCAATCACGGCTGCCGACTTCACGAGCAAGGGTACCTACGCGATCGGCGGCGGCGGTGGCTGCCTCGGCGTCCACACCGGCCTGATCGAGTTCACGACCAAGGACGTGAAGGCCAAGAACGTTGCCGTCCCGTGGGCCAATACACCCCCAGGAGTGTTCTGCTACAACGACCTCGAAAAGAAGCCGCTGAACGTGCTCAACGGCACGACAAAGGGAGCGGGCAACACGGCCGCCGGCACGATCCCCACGCTGAAGCACACCGGCATCCCGGTGCTGCCGGGCCAGGCCGACGTCACCGCGCAGGCCCAGCAGGTCCTCGACTTCAAGCCCGACGCGATCGTGTTCTCGGCCCAGGGTGCGGACTGCTGGACCCTCGTCGCGTCGCTCGGCAAGCTCGGATGGACTCCGTCGAAGATCCCACTGATCCTGTCGGGCGCGTGCATCGACGATGTGAAGGCCAAGGAGGCCGGTGACCTTGCCAAGGGCATCTACTTCATCGGCTCCACGCCGATCACCACGCTCGACGCGCTGACCGGTCTCCTCAAGCAGGAGGGCACGCTGTACCGCGACAAGAGCATCAAGTACGGCGCAAAGGACGACTACACCAAGGGCTTCGCCACACAGGGCTTCTCGGGCGTCATGACGCTCTGGGAGACGGCCAACGTCGTCGCCAAGGGTGACGCGAAGAAGGTCACGGGTGCTTCCGTCGAGGCGGCGCTGGCCAAGACGTCGGCGACACATGCCTTCGGCAGTTCGGCGCTGAACTGTGCTGGCGCACCCGCCCCCTACATCGCTGCGTGCAACACCACGGTCACAGCGACACAGTGGAACGGCTCTGGCTACGACGTGAAGCGCGCCGACTTCTCGGGCCTCTACCTGATCAAGGGCACCGAGCTCGATCTCGGCAAGTAGGCGGGCAACACCTCGAACGCGTCGGGGTCCGGGCTTCTGCCCGGGCCCGGCCGCGTTCACCGAACACCGCACCAACACCGACGAAGCACTACACGTAACCGACTAGCTCGGCCGCGCGCCGGACCTTTCCAGGGGACACATGAATGACGCCATTGCGTACCTGATGCTCGGGCTCGGCTCCGGCGCGTTCTTCGCCATGCTGGCCGTCGGCATCGTCATCGCCTTCAGGGGCTCGGGCGTGATCAACTTCGCTCAGGGCGCCATTGCGATGTTCTGTGCCTTCGAGTATTACTCCGTCCGCAAGCGCGGCGTCCTCGTCCTTCCGTGGGTCGACGTCCTTCCTACGCGGACGCTGAACCTTCCGGTGAGGATCACGCTTTCGAAGAGCGGCCAGGTGGCATACCTCCCAGGACTGTTCATCACGATGTTGATGGCCGTACTGCTCGGCGTGATGTGCCACTACCTCGTATTCCGGCCGCTCCGCAATGCGGCACCGCTCGGCAAGGTCATCGGCTCGCTCGGCATCATGTTGTACCTGCAGGGCGTCGCACTGAAGAACTACGGAACGGAGAACCCGCAGCCGCTCGTCGTCCTGCCGAAGGGGCTCTACGAGAACTTCCTCTGGACCGGCAAGCCGCTTTCCCGTGAAGCCCTGTGGTTCGCCGTCGTCGCCGCCGTGATCTGCACCGCGCTCTGGGCGCTCTTCCGATTCACCCGCTTCGGGCTGGCGACCCGCGCAGCTGCCGGCAACGAGAAGGGTGCGGTGCTGCTGGGCTACTCCCCGGACCGGCTCGCGCTGCTGAACTGGATCATCTCCGCCGGTCTCGCCGGCCTCGCCGGTGTACTCGTCGGTTCGATCACCGGCGCACTCACCGTCGTGAAGTTCAGCACCCTCGTCATCGCCGCCCTCGGCGCGGCGCTCATCGGACGCCTGTCGTCGATCCCGCTCGCACTCGCCGGTGGCATCGCGATCGGCATGCTGCAGCAGTTCACGACGACCTGGCTCTGGACGCCGTCGCACTCCTGGAAGCCGCCGCTGTGGCTGCAGCTGCCGAGCCGTGACGCGCTGCCGCTGCTTGTCATCGTCGGCGTGCTCATCCTGCGCGGACGTTCGCTCCCGATCCGCGGCACCATTGAGGAGAAGCGGCTTCCACTCGCGCCGTACCCGAAACGGGTGTGGCAGCACTCGCTGATCTGGGGTGGGCTGGCGATCGCGGCCGGATTCTTCTTCGAGGGGAGCAAGTGGGGCCTACCGCTGACCGTCTCCATGATCGCCGCGATGATCATGCTCAGTTACGTCGTGCTCACCGGCTACGTCGGTCAGATCTCGCTGATGCAGATGTCGATCTCCGGTGTCGCGGCCTTCCTGATGGCGCGCCTGATGGCCGACGGCCAGGTCACGCCCCTCTCCCCCTTCGCCGTGGACGGGCCGAACCTGCCGTGGCCGATATCCGCTGCGATCGGACTCGTTGCCGCGATCATCGTCGGGACGCTCCTCGGCCTTCCCGCCCTGCGCATCCGCGGCGTGCAGCTCGCCGTCGTGACCATCGCCGCCGCCGTCTCACTGCAGACGCTCTACTTCGAGAATGCCGAGTTCACCGGACTGACCGCAGGATCGAACGCCATCGTGAGCGACCCGACGTTCTTCGGCATCGACCTCAAATCCACCGGCAACAGCGGACTCAACGACCGTCCGGCGTTCACCGTGTTCTGCACGATCGTCCTGTGCCTGCTGTGCATCGCGGTTGCCAACCTTCGTCGTAGCGGGACAGGTCGCCGCTTGCTCGCCGTGCGAGCGAACGAGCGGGCCGCGGCTGCAGCGGGCGTCAACGTGATGCGGACCAAGCTGCTGGCGTTCGCGATCGCGTCGGCGATCGCCGGAGTCGGCGGCATCATGTCGGCGTTCCAGACGGTGTCGGTGAGTTCAGCGTCTTGGATCTTCGGGTTCAGCCTTGCGCTGCTCGCATTTGCCTACCTCGGTGGGATCACGTCGATCAACGGAGCGATCGTCGGCGGACTGCTCTTCGCCAACGGTTTGATCACGGTCCTCGGGAATCATCATTACGTGGGCGTGCTCAGCTACTCGGCGATCATCGGTGGTGCCGCGATGATCTTCACCGCGATCCGCAACCCCGCAGGTATCGCGCCGACGTTGCAACCCGCATTCCAGTACCTGGGTTCGTGGCTGTTGCGGGCGCGGGGGCCTGAATGGTCGTCGGCGATCCGCCGGATCGGACCGGGTGCGTGTGTCGCCATGGTGCCCGTCGCGGCCCTTCTCTGGAACAAGGTGACGGAGTGGCGCAACTGGTTCCTCGTGTTGGTCCCATTGCTCGGTCTCTTCATCCGCGGGATCGTGGTCGAGGCCGTGCGGGGCGTGAAGGCCGCTCGGGATACGAAACGCGGGATCGTCGCTCCCGTTGCGGAGTCTGCACTCGGCGCCGGTGCCGGCCTCGCTTCTGGTGGTCCGCTCGTCGCTGACGCGGTGCGCTGACCATGGCCGGCTCCGGCGCACTCCTGCAGGCCATCGATGTCACCGTCCGTTACGGCGGGCTCAACGCGAACGATCGGGTCAACCTCTCGGTCCAAGAAGGCAAGGTGGTCGGGCTCATCGGCCCGAATGGCGCAGGAAAGACAACGTTCATCGACGCCATTACCGGCTTCACGGCACCGACGTCGGGGAGGGTGCTGCTGGCCGAAGAGGACATCACCGCGCTGTCACCGGCCGATCGTGCCGCTCGCGGACTCACGAGGACATTTCAGTCGCTCGAGCTCTTCGACGACCTGACCGTGCTCGACAACCTGCTCGTCTCTGCGGAACGTCCGAGCGTGCGTGGCGTACTGATGGATTTCGTGCGTCCGAACCGTCGCCTCGCGGCGCATGATCAGGCGGAGTGGGCGCTCGACACGATGCAGCTCGGCGAGTTGCGCGATCGGCTGACACTCGACCTGTCGCACGGGCAGCGCAAGTTGGTGAGCGTCGCCCGAGCACTCGCCGCCCGTCCGCGTGTGGTGCTGCTCGATGAACCGGCGGCCGGACTCGATACCGCCGAGAGCCAGCTCCTCGGCACACACCTGCGGAACTTCCTCGATCGAGGGATCACGGTGTTCCTGATCGACCACGACATGGGTCTCGTGCTGAACGTGTGCGACGAGATCTACGTGCTCGACTTCGGGGCCATTATCGCCCACGGCACACCGGCCGAGATCCGGACCAACCCGTCGGTGATCGCGGCCTACCTCGGTGAAGCGGGCGAGGCGCAGCTGGAAGCCGGACGAGCCGCCGCCACAACAGGGGAGAAGCACTGATGTCCGTTATCGCTGCGCCTGCGACCGAGACGCTGATCGCGGTCCGTAACCTATCGGCCGGGTATGGCGGCATCCCCGTCGTGCGTGGCCTCAACCTTGAGGTCCGAAGAGGTGAGGTCGTCGCGCTCCTCGGGCCGAATGGTGCAGGGAAGACCACGACCCTGCTCACGATTTCTGGACTCTTGCGTCCCGTTGCCGGGTCGGTCTCGGTCATGGGTGAACCGGTGCTCGGAGCGAAGGCGCACCTCGTGGCCCGTCGCGGATTGGCCCATGTCGCCGAGGACCGCTCGCTGTTCTTCGACCTCTCGGTCGCAGAGAATCTCCGCCTCGGCCTGACCGGTCCGCGAGCCGGTCAGCGTGTGGCGATGGAACGGGCGATGGAGCTGTTCCCCGCGCTCGCCCCGCTGCGGGGGCAGCTTGCGGGTCTGCTCTCGGGTGGCGAGCAGCAGATGCTCGCGATGGCGCGGGCACTCGTGTCGGAACCGAAGGCACTGTTGATCGACGAGATGAGCATGGGTCTCGCGCCGATCATCGTCGAGCGAATGGTCCCGATCGTGCGACGCATCGCCGACGAGACCGGGACGTGCGTGCTCATCGTCGAACAGCATGTGCACATGGCACTTTCGATCGCCGACCGCGGGTACGTGCTCAATCACGGCAACCTCGTGCTCGAAGGCACGGCTACCGAACTGCTGGCCCGACGCGACCTGCTTGAGGCCAGTTATCTTGGCGGCGAAGTGCACTGACGTTCTGCCTCATGCAGCGATTAGTTTCCGTGCGTGTCCGCTAATTCCAGGAGAGCCAGTACGTGCACTACCGACTCACGAAGATGGACGAGTGGCCCCGACACCAAGTTGGCGGCACGTTCGATGTGGTCGCCGACGGAAGTCCACACTGGAGCGACGGTTACTACTTCACGATGGGCGACGAGGCTGGCGAAGTGGCGTGGTTCATGGGTTTCCGCCTGCACGCGAACAACGACGTACTCGATGCTTTCACGTGCGTCTCCAGCGACGGACGACAGCACAACATTCGCTGGTCGCGTCGACTGCGTCCCGCGATCGATGATCTCGTGTGCGGTCCGTTCTCGGTCGAGATCGTCGAGGGCTTGCGCACCCTCGTCGTGCGATGTGCGCCGAACGAGTACGGCATCAGCTTCGAGCTGACCTGGGAGGGCTTCGCCGCGCCCTACAACGAGGAGCGTCTCATCAGCATTATCAACGGACGCCTGCACAGCGACCGGTCGAACTACGACCAGTGCTCGTTGGTCAGTGGTTGGCTGGAGTTCGACGGCCGACGACGTGAGGTGCGCGGTTGGACCGGTGTGCGTGACCACTCGTGGGGCATCGGCAACAACACGGGTGGAGGGCGTTCGGCAGCCACCGCCCCACCGCCGCCTGCTGACGCGCCGTCAGCGCCGGGACTACGGCAGTGGTGCGTCTTTCGCCTTCCCGACCGCGTTGTGTTCTGGCAGTTCCACCACTCCGCGGAGGGTCACTACGCGAAGTTCGAAAGCCAGTGCATGTTCTCGTACGGCGATGAGCGGACGCCGTTCGCGTACACGTCGCTCTTGCACGAAGCGACGTGGGTGGAAGTGGACGGGGAGCCTGTGCGTCGCCTGGCCTCGGCAACGATCGCGCTGACGCGGCCCGACGGTGACGTGGAGCGTTACCTCGTGGAGACGATTTCCAACCCGGTGTACCTGCAAGGCGGCGGATACTTCGGCGGCTACGACGACGGTCAAGGTCGCGGCGTGTACCGAGGTGACAACCACGGCGAGGGCGACGTCTGGGACGTTTCGCACCCGGTCATCGCTATCGAACCGAAGGGACTTCTGAAGTTGAACGCATGGTCGTGGGCCGAGACGTGGGGCCGCTGCACGAACCTCGACGACCCTTCGCAGACCGGCACCGGCCACCTCGAGTGCGTCGTGGTGGGGCCCTATCCGACGTTCTCCCAGCCGAAGGCGTAGGGGCTCAGGATGCAAGCGCTGCCGATCCGGGAGACGTTGGCCGAGGCTGCGGTTTGGACAGCGCCGTGACCGCTGCCGGAGAGCCGGTCGACGCAATCGGTCGGCCTACCGACGCCGCATTGTGGGCCAGCGTCGCCCACACGCTGCGCGAGGTCGTGCTGCCAGCGGTCATCGACGAATTCGCCCGCCTGACGGTGGTGCAGCTCGTCGGGCTGGCCCGGTACGCGATGGAGCGGGGCGACGATCCAACTGCCGCTCGCACGCAGGCACTCGCCGACGCGCTGAACCAACTGAGCGGTCTCCCGGTGGTGGACGCGTGTTGGCCCGTTGGTTCGCAGGCATCGACCGCGGCCGTGATGGAAGCCGCTTCGGCGGTGCTTGCGGCGTGCGTCTCTCTGCCCTCCGACGACCCTCAAGCGGTGGCCGTACGCGCCGTGCTGCGTCCCGTGGTGGTTGCTCAGTTGGACGCGGATCTTGTCGGTAACGTCGTGTTGCTCGACGCGTTCCGGGGACGGCTGCCCGATGCGTGAGGCATTGAGCGCGTTCATAAGCGCGCAGATGGATGCGGCCATCGAAGTGATCGATCTCCGCCGCATCACGGTGGGCAACTCGCGGGCAATGTACCGCGTCGAATGCAGCGGCGGTGCCCTCCTCGTGCTGCGCATGGAGCAGGGCGGCGTGTTCGGCACGTCCAGCACCGAAGAGTTCGCCGTGATGCGCTGGCTCTACGCGGCGGGTGTGCCGGTGGCCAACGTCCGCTGGTACGAGCCGACGGGCTCCGTGTTGGGTCAGCCATTCTTCCTGATGGACTTCCTTGCCGGTGCCGACTCGGCCGACGAGCGTCTCGTGGACCAGACCGTCGCGAGGTCGTTGGTCCGTGCGCTGTCCGATTTGCATGGACGTGAGCTCGACCCGTCCGCCTTGCCGTTCGTCGCGGTGCCAGCTGTTCCGAGCGACGCCACCCACATGCAGATCGACCGTTGGGCCGATTGCTATCGAGCCGCGTCGCCGCTGCCGATCCCGTTGCTGGAAGAGGCCGCAGCGTGGCTGCATCACCACGCGCCACCGCTCGACCGCCTTTCGGTGGTGCACGGCGACGCTGGGCCCGGCAATTTCGTGCACGCCTCGGGTGCGGTCGTCGCCATCACGGACTGGGAGTTCGCCCACGTCGGCGATCCGGCGGAGGACTGGGTGTACTGCGCCGCGATGCGGGGGTCTCGGACGATGGACCGGTCGGCCTGGACCGCGCTCTTCGCCGAGGTCGGTGTGGATCTCTCGGCCTACGAGTGGCGCTACTGGGAAGCGTTCAATCTCTTCAAGGGGGCGTGCGCGAACCGCACGTGTCTGACGTTGTTCCAGAACGGCACGAACCGAGCACCCAATATGGCGATCATCGGAACGAGTCTGCATCAGGCGTTCCTTCGGCGGCTCGCGGATCTGGTGCTGGTGTGTCCGTGAAGAAGTATGTACACCTACGATGTTGCGAGGCGCCATATGAACCGTGATTCAAGAATCGACCTGGCTGACGAATTGTTTGGTGCCTGGAGCAGCGGCAGTGCTGATGCTCCGGCCCCCTTCTTCCATCCCGATGGTGTGCTGTACGACATCATCGGCGGCCGTTACGAAGGATGGCCCGCCATCCGCGCCTACTTCGCCAACGGGCTGGTGAAGTGGCCGGACCTCGTGTTGAAACCCGACGGCTTCTGGACGAACGACAAGGGAGTGGCGGTGCGGTGGCTGATGTCCGCCACCGTCATCAGTGCGGCGACGTTCGGCGAGCAGTTCGTGGGCAGCGTCTGGAAGTCCGAGGGCATGACGTTTCTCGATATCGAAGACGGACTGGTCCGCCTCGAAGTGGACTATCACGACCGCGCCGCAGCGCCCCGCTCGCTCGGGATCGAGGTGAAGCGATGAACCCGGTGCCGAATCAGCCCACCCCCCGAGAGGCCATAGCGGCGTTGGTTCACCGATACTCCGACGCCGTGGTCAACCGAGACGCCGCGCAGTGGGGATCGTGCTGGGCGCAGGACGCGAGGTGGCACTTGGGTCCGGGCCGTTCGGTGGAAGGCCGTCCAGCCATAGTGGACCTCTGGGTGAAGGCGATGGGAGGCATGGCCGCGGTTGTCCAGATGGTGAACAACGGAGCGGTGCACTTCGACGGTGATGGCGACAGCGCGACCGGCCGCTGGTACATCAACGAGCACTACGTCCGGACCAACGGGGCAACGGGTCTGCTGCTGGCGCACTACGACGACACGTACGTGGTCGAGGACGGCGAGTGGCTGTTCGCAAGCCGGACGCTGGTGCCCCACTATCAGGGCGCGCCTGACCTGTCCGCCCCCTTCCTCAACCGTGTTGACCAATGACGGTGGCACCCGGGACCATCTCCGACCACCAGGCGATCTGCGAGACCGTCTATAAGTACGCATACGGTATCGACACGAAGGATTTCGTTCTGTACCGATCTATCTTCGCCACCGATGTGGCCATCGACTTCACGAGCTACCGGCCGGGCCGTCCGGCCGCGACGATGTCCGCCGATGACTGGGTGGCGTCGGTGATTCCATTGTTCACCGGCCTGGCGGCTAGCCAGCACAGCATGTCCAATCCACTCGTCGAAGTCGCCGGTGACCGAGCGGTGTGCAGGATGTACGTGCGGGCAGCGCATGCGCTGGATCACGGCAACGACGACGCGTGGTTCACCCTCGGCGGGCACTACCGCGACACGCTCGTGCGCACGCCCGATGGCTGGCGAATCGATGGCGTCACGCTCACCGTGCTGTGGCGTCGTGGCGACGACTCGATCATGGCCGAAGCGGTACGGCGTGGCAGTGCATGACGGGTCACAGCGTGCCTTTGGGTCGCTGTTCCGCAGTACCGATCGAGCGTCGTCAGAGAGTGCCAATGTCGGGGGCCGAAGGGACGCATTGCGTGGGCAATGTCGGTGACCCACCACCAGACACGCCACGGTCAGTCAGGCGAGGGCGTTCGACGTGCTCGCTGCCGGGGCACGTGTCCGCCGTGTTCAGTCCCAGCCGCGGCGGGTGAGTTCGGCGCGGAGGGCGTTCAATCGGGCGGACGGTGCCCATCTCCTCTTGGCGTTGATTGACATATTCGTCAACGATGCCGAGTTGTCGGGCGAGATGGCGGCCGTACGCTCTCGTACCGGGCCGGCGGCCGCCACCTGAAACGAGGAGGAAGGTTTTGGCCGCGTCGTACACGAAGCAAAGGCCGGATTTGGTCATTTCGCAGATAGCGTTCTGAGATGCTGGTCACGGGAACTCGGTCGAATTGTTGCGGTGAACACAACAACTCCGCTGAGCCACGGCCCGACTCAGCCGGCGAAGTGGACGATCTCACAGTTGTCGAGGTGATAGCCAACGAGACGTCGGAAGAAGGCGCCGTGGCCGACGACCACGATTCGTTGCTCGGGTCGCTGGGTGAGCGTCCGGCGGAAAATGGCGGCGCGATCATTGACGGTCTCGTCCGGCTCGATCGGCACACCGAGCGCATCGCTCTGCCCACCGTCGGCTGAACGTTCAAAGGAATCGCGACATGACTACTCCCACCCTTCAACACGCCCGCTACATTCGCGCCAACAGCTACGAGCCGAGCTGGGTTATCGAGAACCAGATGGGACCGAACGCGCTTTGGTTGACTGAGGCCCTCACCGAGATCATGACCTTCGAGCCCGGCATGAAGGTGCTTGATCTCGGTTGCGGTAAGGCGATGAGTTCAATCTTTCTCGCCCGTGAGTTCGGCGCAAGAGTATGGGCGACTGACTTGTGGATTCCTGCGGCCGACAACCAGACGCGGATTGTCAATGCAGGTGTGAGTGACCTCGTCATGCCAATTCACGCGGAGGCGCACACGCTGCCCTTCGCCGCAGGATTCTTCGACGCGATCGTGAGCTTCGATGCCTACCAGTACTTCGGCACGGCCGATCTATACCTCGGCTATCTCCTCGACTTCCTCAAACCCGGCGGACAAATCGGGGCCGTGATGCCGGCGACCACGCGCGAACTCGGTGAAGAGATCCCGGCTGCATTGGGGCCTTTCTGGGAGTGGGACTTCTGTTGCTGGCACACTCCAGAGTGGTGGCGGACCCATTGGTCCAAGACCCGAAAGGTCTCCGTCGATCGGGTCGACATGATCGAAGACGGGTGGCGCGACTGGCTTCAGTTCAACGACTTCATTGCACCCCACGTCGAAGGCTGGTGGGTGAAGGAAGTCGCCACGACCCACGACCTGCTGACGACCGACCAAGGCACCGAGATCGGATTCGTCCGAGTACTCGCCACGAAGCTCTAGATCTCGCGATCGAAACGCCAGCCCAGGGCAGCGCCAGACACGCTAAAACTCGGGTGCTCCAGGGGTGCACGTGGACGTCGACAACAAGATTGGAGGAAGCGGATGGGTTTCGAGGCGGTGCACTTCGATTTCAGTGACACGTTGTTCTGGCGGGACGGAGCGAAGCGTCTTGCAGCGCTGCTGGCCGACAGAGACGTCGTGTTGGACCCTGTCGAGCTTGCCAGGACGTGGGCGGAAGTGAAGCGTGAGAGCGCACGCCAAAGGAGTTGGAGAAGCGATGCGACACGTCCGCAGAAGCGCGTCATCGGATGCACGGCCGCTCGGTAGCGGTCATTGGTCCACACCTGCATGCAATCGGCAAGGTTCACCACGATCGTTCCGCGGCGCGGTTCGATATCGATCCATCCATGCTCCTTCGACTCCGCTTGCAGACCGCCGACGTCGTCTTGGATCAGCAGCGTGAGGAGTCCGAGGTCCGTGTGATGTCCGAGGGCAACGTCACCAAGCTCGGCAAGGCCGTCACGCTCACCCTCCGGAACTGGATCGTCGAGGGTGTATTGGTTGAGTCGCATGTTGCTCGTGCGGCGGTCGCCTCGATGCGCTACAGCCGTTTGTTCTGACATTCCGAGCGCCGCGAAGACGACTTCGGTTGTCCGTGCAGCAAGGTCACTGCACTCGTTGTAGTGCGCGGCCATCGCTTCTCGAAATCCGTCGATGCCGTCGGGCCAGCAGTTGTACTGGCGCGCCAAGCCCTCGGTCGGATCGACGAAGTCGAACACTTCCTTGTGGTCTCGTCGACGCTTCGTGAGCTCACGTTCGTTGTAGCCGAGAGGATTCGCGCGGTCGCGACGGATCGCGTCCTTCACGCCGCGGTCGGCGTCGAAGAACCGCTTCGATGCCTCGAAAGTCTCGGAGATGGTCTCGTCAAGTCCATGGCCTTCGAGAAGGAAGAACCCGTGGTCGCTGCACGTCTGGTCGAATTCGACGAGCGATGTCGCCCCTGGTTTGTTGATATTCACAACGGCGAAACACGGCGCGAGCGTCAGATGATGTTCAGCGCATCGAGTGTCGGGCCTGCGGCAGCGAGGTCACCCTCCACCGTTACGCAGTCGCGCCAGTCGGCCCGCTTGGTGGCCCAAGACACGAAGCTATGCGCGCTTGTGATCGCCGTGGGGAACGATGGGTTTCGGCCCGGTGCGACTGTCCAAAGCGGCGTCCCGGGCGTGACAGCGTATTCGCCTGCTGCCGGCCCCTCGAACGAGAGGTTCACCCCCTGCGAACAACTTGCCAGGGCTGGCGAGCACATCTGGGGTAGACCGGCCAACATCCACTCCAACGTGGCGGCCAGAGCGTCGGCGTCCTGTGGGAGCTCTGCCGCACGGGCGATGGCATTCCCGATGTCGTGGCGCAGGTGGCAGTAATGGTCGAACACGATCGCATTGCCCAGCAGGTGCATGGGATGCGAACCCAGGTTGGCGAGTGCGATGACGGTATCGGCCAACGGCAGAGACTGCATTGCCGTTAGTGCGGCCTCGCCCTTGTCGGCCCACTCGTCGTACTCGGCGATCACCTGCGCAGCTGTCCACGTGCGGCGTGCCTGCACAGGCACCTCGGCGTTGCGTTCCACGTCGGGACTGGTGCCGCCCTCGATCGTTGAAGGGTCGGCGATGGAATGGAACACCGACGCCATGTGGCACACGACGTCTTGCACCGACCAGCCGGTGCATCCCGAGGCGGTGGCCCACTCGGTCGGCGACAGCGAAACCATGAGCTCGCGGGCTCGGGCGATTTCGGCCTGTAGGGCGGGAACGGCGGATGCGCTCATGCGGGTGGCCTGCTCAGTTTCGCCGTTGCCGGGCGGGAACCGTCGGCCTCTCGACTCCAGAGGATGTCGAAGTCCCGTGCAACGTCGAGCACGTGGAATGCCCGACCGATGCCCACGCAGTACCCAACGGTGATCGTGAGCTCGAGGATCTCTGCGTCGGTGAAGTGCTGCTTCAGCCGCGAGAACATCTGGTCATCAATGGACGTGTGGTCGAAAGCGAACTTTTCCGCGTATTCGATGGCGAGCTTTTCGCGGGCTGTGAATGCGTCGGTGGTGGCGTACTGGTGGACGAGGTTGTACAGCTCGTCGCTGAGTCCCTGCTGCATCGCCGATGCAGCGCGAGTGTTCAGTCAAACGGTGCATTCGTTGAGCTGGGCGATACGCATGCGCGCCACCTCGCGCTCGCGAATGGGCAGGCTGCTGGCCTCGTAGACGGCCTTGCCGAGGGCACCCACTCCAGCGCCCATATGCGGAGCGAGCGCCCAGAGGCGTGATGCCTCAAGACCTTCACCGTCCGGAACATCGATGCGCGCCATGAAACCCCTGTCCTTTTCTGAGATCTGTAGGGGTTGTCCTCTACAGCATGGCCGATCCGAGACAATGCGCCTCGATGAGGTCGCGGTGTTTGCCGACTACTGGATTCGGTAGTTTGCGACGTTGCGACTGACGGCACAGGCAGTCAAGCAGGGGTCCCGCCTCCGGGTCAAAATTCATCAGTAGCGCATCGCGGAAGCTTGCGTGCACCAGGTGGTCAATTCTCCGGAGCGGCGGTGAGGTGCCCGATACCAAGACTGAACTCGGCGTCGATGAAGGCCCAGAAGGACGCTGCAAGCGGGCCGACTGGTGGACCGATCGGCGTGGTGGTCGAGAACCGTGCGCGGACAAACGCGCCGATTGCGTTTTGCCCCAACGTGACTTCTGCGGACACCACGCCCGAACCTTCGGTATCGCTCCACAGCCACGCTTCGTCGACGAAGGTCACACCGCGGGACGACTCGGGGACGGTCGCATTGGGAATGGACATCCACGTTCCGCCGCCGCGAACTCGGTCGGAGGCGTCGAGAAGTTCGCTCTCCAGCGCAACGGGATCGATGTCCATCGCGACGCCGCCCACGATCGCGTCGAGCAACAGCTGGATTGGCAGGTCGGGCAGACCGCGCAGAACCACGCTGAGGCCCGCACCCATGCGCGGATTGAGTTCGGTGGGCAGGAACCCGTCGGCGGTTGCCACTCCATCGACGGTGAACGCGCCGCGGAATCCGACCTCTGAGCGCAGCGCGACCCCGACACGCCGGGCAAGTGCTCGCATCTCCTCGCGCACGGCAACAGGCGGGTCGAACCACGTTGCGCAACCCGCGTACACAAACGCTCCGCGCGCCGATGCCCCGGAGCGTCGAAGGACAACCATCTCGACCGGGCGGAGCACGGCAACGTGATCGTCGAACACGATGCCGTGGACGCTGCACGGCACACCCTCCAGGAACGGCATGACCCGGACGCGGTCGCAGCGTGGCGAGAAGAACGACAGCGCATTGGCTGCGTCGCTGTGCCCGACATCGCCGGGTCGAATCCAACGCACGTACTCGCCGCCGCCGTTGAAGCCCTCGCGTGCATCGCCCGACCACACCACGCCGTGTCCACGGTCGAGACGTTCGGACGCCACAGCGAGAGCGGGAGCGTTCACGAGGCAAACCTCGGACGCGGCCCGTGTGACTCCGACGCGATCCCAGAACGCATCGATGACGGTCTTGTCTTCGAGGGCCAACCACTCGGGGCGTCGGTACGCAAGGAACGGACGATCGCCCAATGTTTCAACAGTGTTGAGGAAGTCGCTGACGAGCAGCGCCGAGCGGTCGGGGTCGAAGCGGTCGATCGTGTCGAGCACGTCCTGCGACGGTGCGGCCATCGCGGCCTGCGAGAGGCGGATCGCCTCCATCGTGGTGGCCGGACGTTCAGCCGTGGGGAAGACGGCGATGGTCGCTCCGTCAGGCTGCGGACCCGCTCCCGCACCGAACGTAACCACGAGGATCTCGGCGGCACCGAGCCGGCGGAGCTGTGCGACCGTGAGCGTGAAGATCGCGGCGACGTCGCCCACGCAGATGACCCTGCGCCCGGCGACCAGCGGCCGCAGGGCGTCCCAATACCGTTGCTCGTTCACTCCTTCAGTCAACCGCATGACTCGTCGGCCGCGCGGCGCAATTTCTGTCGCCGCCCATCAACGCAGCGCGAGCGTGAATCAAAGCTGGCGGTGTCGTCCGCGCCGGTCAGAGTCGTCCGGACGTAGGGGTCGGACTGGAGCGCCCTGTCCATCTTTTGATGGGTGGGTTTCTCCAGTCCGCCCTCCGAACCGGACGTGCGATTTTCA
>JAYSSR010000048.1:0-33925 GCA_043720395.1 Acidimicrobiia bacterium | reverse complement strand
CGAAGAAGCCGTCACCATCCACCGCGAACTCGCCGCCACCAACCCAGCATTCCTCAACGACCTCGCCAGGTCACTCAACAACCTCGCAGACCAGTACGACGCGATCGGCCGAACGCAAGACGCGGCCGCCGCCCGCGCAGAAGCGGCCGAGGCCATCGGCGAACCCAAACCCGAACCGAGCTGAAACCGTACGATCGTTCAAGGATTGGACGGATTGGTTAGCATCGGCGGATGCCCGTTCAGGAAACACCGGTTCTGCACGACCTCCACGACCGGAACGACGGAGGCATGAAGACATCCGCTCGGGTCGTCGTGATCGGTGGCGGCGTCGTCGGGGCGAGTGTGCTCTACCACCTGACCAAGGCGGGCTGGACCGACGTCGTACTGCTGGAGCGCAAGGAGCTCACGCACGGCTCGACCTGGCACGCCGCCGGTGGGATGCACACGCTCAACGGCGACCCCAACGTCGCAAAGTTGCAGCAGTACACGGTGCAGCTCTACAAGACCATCGAGGAGGAGTCGGGCCAGAACTGCTCCATTCACCTGCCCGGCGGCATCATGCTGGCCGACACCCCGGAGCGTCTCGACTGGCTGAAGATGGCGCAGGCCCGCGGGCGCTACCTCGGCATGGGCCTCGAAATGATCTCCATGAAGGAAGCGGCGGACATCCATCCGCTGCTCGATCCGAAGCACTTCCTCGGCTGTCTCTACGACCCGGACGAGGGCCACGTCGACCCGTCCGGCGTCACACACGCGTATGCCATATGCGCGCGTAACAATGGTGCGCAGGTCTACCGGCACACGATGGTCGAGGCGTTGGAGCAGCGTCCCGACGGCACCTGGACCGTGCGGACCAACAAGGGCGACGTCCACGCCGAGCATGTTGTCAACGCCGGTGGCCTTTGGGCGCGCGAGGTCGGTCGCATGGTCGGCATAGAGCTGCCCGTACTTGCGTTCGAGCACATGTACCTGCTGACCGACGACATGCCCGAGATCGTCCAATACCGGGAACGCAACGGTCGCGAGCTGCCGATGTCGGTCGACTTCGCCGGCGAGTCGTACTTCCGCCAGGAGGGCGACTCGATGCTGCTCGGCAGCTACGAATACAACTGCGTCCCCTGGTCGCCGAAGTCCACGCCGTGGGAGTTCGGCGCGCAGCTGCTTACGCCGGATTTGGAGCGTCTGGAGAAGCCGCTCTCGATTGCGTTCGAGCACTATCCCCGGCTCGCCGAGATCGGCATCAAGCGCGTGATCAACGGCCCGTTCACGTTCGCTCCCGACGGCAATCCCCTCGTCGGTCCGGTCCGTGGTCTGCGCAACTTCTGGACGGCGTGCGGCGTCATGGCAGGGCTGTCGCAAGGCGGCGGCGTCGGCCTCGCACTCGCCACCTGGATGACGGAGGGCGATCCGGGCATGGACATCTGGGGCATGGACGTTGCCCGCTACGGCGACTACGCCACACTCGGTTACACCGCGCTCAAGGCTCGTGAGAACTACCAGCGTCGCTTCCGCATCACGTTCCCGAACGAGGAGCTGCCAGCGGGGCGTCCGCTGCTCACCACACCGGTCTACGGACGCCAGTGCGAGGCCAACGCCGTCTGGGGCGCGGGTGCCGGGCTCGAGGCCGCACTGTGGTTTCAGACGCCAGGCAAGGCGCCGGTCGAGAACGTCACGTTCCGCCGCTCCAACGCGTTCGACGTCGTTGGCGAAGAGTGCCGCGCAGTACGCGAGCGCGTTGGCCTCACGGAGATCTCGAACTTCGCGAAGTACGAGGTGCGCGGGCCGGGCGCATCGGAATGGTTGTCGACGCTGCTCACCCAGCGGATGCCGAAGGTCGGCAAGATCGCTCTCACCGCGATGCTGAACCATCACGGTCGCATCGAGGGCGAGTTCACGGTTGCGCGCCTGGCCGGCGATCACTTCTACCTGTTTGGTTCGCTGCCCGCGGAGGTGCACCATTCGCGGTGGTTCCTGCATCACCTACCGAGCGACGGCAGCGTCACCTTTCGGGTTCTCGGGTTGTCGTTGACCGGACTGTCGATTGCGGGACCGCACGCTCGCGACGTCCTCGCGGCGGTGACGGATGCCGACGTGTCCAATGCCGCGTTCCCGTTCATGTCATTCCGCTCGATCGAGTGCGGCATGGTTCCCGTCCTGTGCGGACGTCTCACCTATTCCGGCGATCTCGGCTACGAGCTGTGGGTCGCCCCCGAGTATCAACTCGCCTTGTTCGATCGGATCGTGGAGGCCGGTCGCGAGTTCGGCATCCGGCTGTTTGGTATGCGCGCATTGCTTTCGCTGCGTCTGGAGAAGAGCTTCGGCACCTGGTACCGCGAGTACCGGCCGATCTACACGCCGCTCGAAGCGGGCATCACGTCGTACGTGAAGCTCGACCACGACTTCATCGGGCGCGCTGCATACGAGGCAGAGCTGGCGAGCGGTCCGCAGCGTCGCCTCGTGACGTTCACCGTTGCGGTCGGCGATGGCGATGACGCTGCCGACGTCATCGGTGACGAGCCCGTGTGGCACACCGATGCCGACAGCAAGGCAACCGTGGTTGGCTGGATCACGAGCGGAGGGTATGCGCACTACGCGGGCAAGTCCGTCGCCCTCGGCTACGTGCCCGCCGCGCTTGCCACGCCGGACACCGAGGGGTTCGAGATCGAGATCATCGGCGAGCGTCGGCCGGCCCGCCTCCAGCACGAGCCGCTCCTCGACCCGGCCGGCTCGCGGATGCGGTCGTAGCCGTGGCCTGCCTCCACCGCTTTTCGATGTTTGGTCGCCGACTAGTGCATCACCCCCAGACCTGGCGGCGGTGTCGTCCGCGCCGGTCAAAGTCGTCCGCGCACGCTGCGCGGACGACTCTCGCCAGCGCCAACGACACCGTCAGCCGTCGGGCGACATGAGTCGGATCATTCTCGACGGTGAGCCGCTTGACTTCGAGCCCCGCGACACGCTTGCACTTGCAATCGCACGAGTCGGACAGCATCCACAGCACGGCGGGACGCTGTGCCTCGCGGGTGACTGCGGGAACTGCTCAGCAGAAGTCGACGGGATCAGTTGGGTCCGTACGTGTCAGACGCCCGCCCGCGCTGGTGCCGTCCTCAACCGGCACCCCCGGGTGGGCGCACCATCGATGTTCGCATCGCCGCCGCCCGGGGCCCGCGTCGCCGAAGATCGCGCCGTCGAGCACCGTCACGTGGACCTTGCTCTGATCGGCTCGCGGAGCACCGCCGGGTTCGCCGAGGTCGAACGGCTCCGTGCAACCGGACGCGAGGTGCTCACGCTCGACGCCGCCGACGGGCAGGAGGTCGTCGCCATCTACGCCGGACCACGAGTCATAGTCCGGAACGGCAACGCGATGCTGCATGTGCACGCCCATGAAGCGGTCATCGCGACGGGTGCCGCGGAGCTCCAGCCGGTGTGCCCCGGCAACCATCTGCGGGGCCTCCTCACCGCAAAGGCGGCCACAGCAATGAACGCGGCAGGCATCGCGATGGGGCGGACGCTGATCGTCGGGCCGGGTGCGCACGGCGAAGCGATTCCCGGAACGCACGTGCCCGGGACCCTCGTCCGGTTCGAGGGAACGACCGACGGCCGCCTCTCGGCGGTGGTCATCCGAGCCGACGACGGCGAGATCACGACCCACAAGTGCGACACCGTCGTGCTGGCCCTCGGCACCGCACCGCGCGACATGCTCGCACGCATGGCCGAGGAGCCGAGCGTCCGCGTCATCGGTCCGGCCGCCACGACGCACGCCCTGCCACCCGTACCGACCGAGGGCGTCGCCTGCCCATGCTCGGGCATCACGGTCGAGGACTGGCACGGCGCATGGGACCGTGGCTTCAACGAACTCGAGCTGATGAAACGCGCGAGCCTGACCGGCACCGGCACGTGCCAGGGCGGCGCGTGTCTCCCCCACCTCCAGGCATTCGTAAGCGCGCAGAAGAATGATGGCACCGTTGCCGCACCGTTCACCGCCCGACCGGCGACCCGACAGATCACGCTCGGCGAGGCGTCCGCTGGAGTGCACATCGACGCGTGGCGTCGCACGCCGCTGCACGACGAACACCTGCAGCTCGGCGCAACGATGGACCGCTTCGGTGGTTGGTGGCGTCCGTGGAACTACGGCGACCACGTCGCCGAGTACTGGGCGGTTCGTGAGGGTGTGTCGATCGGCGATGTGAGCACACTCGGCAAGATGGTGATCCAGGGTCCCGATGCGGTAGAGGTCCTTGAGCGTCTGTACCCGACCACCATCGCCGACATCAGGCCCGGCCGGAGTCGCTATGTGCTCATACTGAATGAGCGCGGCCATCTGTTCGACGACGGCATGGTGTGTCGCGAGACGGACGACCGGTTCGTGCTCACCTTCACGTCGGGTGGAGCGTCGAGCGCTGAAGCGTGGGTGCGCGACTGGGTCGACACGTGGGGACTTGACGTGCGACTCATGGACCGCACGATGTCGCTCGCGGCGATCAACGTGACCGGTCCACTCGGCGCGGAACTGTTGTGCCGGGTCGGTCTTGACGACGCACCGAAGTTCCTCCAGCATCGACACGAGCTCGTGGCCGGGGTTCCCTGTCACGTCATGAGGTTGTCATTCACCGGCGAGGCGTCGTGGGAGTTGCATCATCCGTGGGACCGCAGCGCCGAGTTGTGGCGTGCGCTCATGGACGCGGGCCAAGATCTTGGCATCAAGCCGCACGGTCTGCAGGCACTCTTCGGACTGCGGCTGGAGAAGGGGCACATCCTCGTCGGCATGGACACCGAGCTGGACACGACACCGAAGCGGATTGCGCACAACTGGGCGGTGAAGATGAACAAGCCGTTCTTTCTCGGCCAGGAAGCCTTGCAACGAACCGCGAAACTCCCTGACCGGCGTCGCCTGGTCGGCCTGCGCCTCGATGGCAAAGCGCCGACCGAGGGCATGCCGATCCTGGCCGACGCGGCGGCGCATGGTGCCGAGAAAGGCGAGATCCTCGGCCATGTCTCAACGTCGTTCTTCTCGCCGCTGCTCGGCCACAGCATCGCACTGGGCTGGCTGAAACGGGGTTGGTCGGCAGATAGTCCACTCATGGCGACTGTTTCGGTCGACGGTCGAATTGCGACGCTCGCCGACCCGCCCTTCTACGACCCCGAGGGCCGCCGTGCTCGCGCCTGAGACACTTGCAGGTGCGCGGATCGTGGCCTCACCCGGCGCGCTGGGCGCTTGGCTCCGTCGGCTGCCAGCACACCGAATCGTGCTCCGCTTCGCTCCGGATGAAGCGTTGATCATCGACAACCGCGAATTCCCCGGCTCGTCGTCCAGCCCCGACTCTGCCGTGGATGCGAACACCTTCGAAGACATCGACGACCCATCGGCAATCGTCGAGCCGGAGACCGGTTACTCCGTGTTCAGGTTCTCCCCAACCGAGTTCACCCGACTCGTGGAACGCCATGTCGAATTCGAGCTACCGCACGCGCGACCCCCACTGGCGCAGGGCAAGGTGCTGGGCGTCCCGGTGAAGCTGTGGCTGACCGACCGAGAAGCGTGGGTCCTCTGCGCCACCGCATACGCGCACGAGCTTGCGGAGCGGATCCGTTGAACGAGTTCGTCGAGACGCTGCTCGATCTGCCGTGGCACGATCCCGCAGACACTAAGCGCGCCTACGATGTGATCATCATCGGCGGTGGTGGTCACGGCCTTGCCACGGCTCACTATCTCGCCACGAACCACGGCATCACCAACGTCCTCGTGCTTGAACGCAGCTACATCGGGGCGGGCAATTCCGGACGCAACACGACCATTATCCGGTCGAACTACGGCATCCCGGAGTCGGTGAGGTTCTACCAGCGCAGCGTCGACCTCTATTCGACCCTCGAAGCCGACATCGGTTGCTGGATCATGCACGGCACCAAAGGCATCATGTGGCTCGCGCACACCGAGTCGTCGATGCGCGCGGAACGAGCGCGGGCGCTGCTCAACACGGCCTGCGGGACCGACACGGTGATGATCGACGACGCCGAGGCGAAGCAACTGTGTCCGCAGCTCGATCTGAGTGGCGGCGGCCGCTACCCGATCCGCGGCGGCTCGTACCATCCGGGTGGCGCGACTGCCCGACACGATCGAGTCGTCTGGGCGTACGCACAGAGCGCGATGCAACATGGCGTGCACGTGCTCCAGAACACCGAGGTAACCGGGCTCACGAAGGATGCCATCGGACGCGTCACCGGTGTCGTGACGCCCGCAGGCACAATCGCCGCGGGGATCGTCATGAGCGCCGTCGGAGGCCGGGCCACGACGATCGCGGACATGGCCGGTGCGCGTCTGCCGATCCGGACGCACCCGCTGCAGGCGTTCGTCACGAATGGCTATGCGCAAGGACTCGGTCCGATTGTGTCGTCGACTGAGCTACTCGCGTACGTCTCCCAAACCGCCCGCGGACAGATGTTGATGGGCGCGGAATTCGACACACGGCCGACGTACTCAACGCAGACAAGCTTCGAGATCCTGCAGGGCGTTGCGACGAAGCTGGCATACCTTCTGCCGTTTCTGCGGAACCTGAGGATCATGCGGCAGTGGACCGGCATCTGCGACATCTCGCCGGACTTCTCGCCGATCATGGGAGCGACCGGGGTGGACGGATTCTGCATCTCGACCGGCTGGGGCACGTGGGGATTCAAGGCCATACCGGCGGGCGGTGAACAGATGGCCGCGTACATCGCGACCAGCCGTTCAACGCCGTTGATCGCGCCCTTCGCGCTGTCGCGTTTCGCTGCCGACCAACCAATGGCCGATCAGGGATCGTCGGGGACGCGTTGATGTCGTGGATCACCTGCCCGAACTGCGGTGCACGGCCGACGGATGAGTTCCGCTTTGGCGGCGAGTTGCCGAGCGTGCCCGACTCGGTCGAAGGCGACGACGCGCGCAACGTGGACTACGTGTGGTTCTTCAACAACACGAACGGCCCCTCGACCGAGCGATGGTTCCACGACGCCGGCTGTCGGCGTTGGCACACGTACCGGCGTGACACAAGCGTGAACCGACCGCTCCCGTAGCCGCAACGCGATCGATGCGAGACCGTTCGAACGGACGAGTGGCCCGGCAGCGCCACGTCGACACCACAGCGTCACGCTGTGGCCGCATCGTGTCGCTGTAGACGCGCTCGTCGATTGAGGTGGTCGTCTCTACTTGACCTGATCATCTCATTTTTGCAAATATCGACCGGTGGCACTCCGAGACGAGCAGCGAGAACTCACGAGACGCAAGGTGCTCGGTGCCGTACTCGACCTGGTCGCAGACGGCACACTCGACGGACTGTCCGTACCCGCAGTCGCCCGCCGAAGCGGAGTCTCGCTTGCCACGATCTACCGCTACTTCCCGACGAAAGACCAACTCCTCAGCGCCGCTGCGGCCGAGCCCTCGCGTCAGGCACTGGACAGCATCGACCGCCCCCCTCCCAACGAGGGCGACGACGAACTGGCCGCGTTCCAACGTGCAATGTGGCACGACTTCGCTCGCAACCTCCCACTGCTACGCCACCAAATCACGTCGGAGGCCGGGCGGGAGATGCGCGTGTCCCGACTCGAACGGAGCCGTGAATTGCTCGCGGGTTACGTCGCGCAGCGCGGCATCAACCCGACATCGCCGGAAGGCGAGCGGTTGATCTCTTTCCTGCTACTCGTCAGCGGGTCGCTCGCGCTCGTCGAGTTGGTCGACCGACAAGGACTCGAAGTCGATATCGCTATGGAGCAGTCGATCTGGGCCACTCGGACGCTGCTCGACGCGACACCGCGAACCACTCCAAAGTCTGCGGGGACGGGAACGCGACGAAAGGCCGCGAAGTGAACGAACACGACGCTCGGGGCCCTAGGACCCGCAAGGAAACAACTTGCGCGCCCATTCGTTCGATAGCGCTGTGCGCATAACGGATTTTGGAATTCGGGCGCGCGAGTAGTTATATTCCGGGCACTTAGGTCGAGTAGGGCTGGCGGCCGCGGCCCTGGATCGGAATACCCTGCGCGCTTAGGACTTCGTGCTGCAGCGCGTACATCGACGCTGCGGCACGATCGACGTGGCGGGTGAACGCAATCGACCCGGCAAGGATCGGACGCAGCAGGTCCGCGTCCTGCGTGCGCGCCGCACCATATTCGTGCTCAACGATCAACGGCGTTGAACCCGGATCAAGTTCCAACAGTTCCCGCACGGCGAGTTGGTGATCGAGCCAATCAACCGAACGGTTCTGCAGATACGCCAACGGGTCGTGGCGGGCCGTGCCGGGCAGTTCGTGCTCCGAGAAAGCCGTCTGCTTCTTCCACGCGTTTCCGAGGTCAGCCGGGTTCGTCGACAGGTGACCATCGACCCAATCGCCGCGTTCCACCGTTCGACCGCCGTAGCCCCAAGCCGCCAGCCCACGAGCGTCGATCACCTGGCCCTTCACGTGGAGACCGGCGATCAGAAAGGCGTACCCCTCGTCACGCAGGTACTGGAACACCGACCTGGTGTCCTGGCCCATCAAGATCGCATGCGACGGGTCGTAATGGATGCGGAACTGATCACCGACACCATGACGTTCACAGATGCGGTGCAGCGCAATCCACATACCCGCCGTGTACGCCAGGTTGTTGTGGAAGTTGTCGCCCGCCGTCCAGCCTGGCATCGGACACTGCTCGACTCGGTACTGCAGGCCGCGCGCTTTCGCCTCACGGAGCAACGGGACGAAGGACTCCTCGAACTCGATCATGTTCTGGTCCATCGACTTCGACTGATCGCGTCCGACGAACCCGGTCACCGCTGGGACGCCGAGCAACGCAGCGGCGTCCATCACGCGCACAGCAAAAGCGTGCTTCTTCGCGCGGATCACCGGATCGGCATGCAACATGTCGTCGAAGTAGCCGATGTCGGCAATACGAATCCCGGTCGCATCGATGGCGGCAAGGACACGATTCGCACGTGCGGCGTCGAAGCGTGCCCGCAGGTCCAACGTGTTGGCGACCGGGTCGAGCAAGGCTTCGGCAGGTACGTCGGCTTCCGACGGGTGAAGCGCTGCCGACAGCTCGATGCAGTCGACGCCGAGCGTCGCCGCGAACTCCAGCCACTCCTCGACCGCGAGGTCGGGGTCAGCGTCTCGAAGCTCCCGCGCGGTGAGCTCCTGCAACGCCGCTGTCAGCACACCGACCGGCATGAACACCGGATTGAACTCTCCCGACACCATGGATTTGCTCCTTCAGAGACGACTCGGCATGGTACCCGCCTTGCCTTCCTTGAACAGGGGCTGGAATTCGCGCGCCGACGTCGCTCAACACGGAGTACTTCATGTCTTGTGGTGCTGTTCTACACAGACTGCGCGCGGATTCCAGCCCCTGATCGGAGTCCTGAACCGCAGATGCACGACCGCACCGGTGATGGAACGGTTCACGTAAAGACTCCGGCCTCGACCCGCTCGCACCAGCGTCGGACCTCGTCCTCCTTCAGGGAGTGGATGCCGGTCGTGAGGCCGGTCTCGACGGCGTTCTGCGCTTCGAGCGCCGCCTCGAGATCCACGGCGCTCATGACGCCCAGCACCCTCGCAACCATATGTGCACTTAGAGGCTCAGCGGATAGGTCACGGCTGCGGCGTGACGATGGCCGGCGGCCGGCTTCGCTGGCCGATTCATTCTGCTGTGTCCAATTGAGGACTCGCCTATCGGCTCGCCCTCTTAGCAGCGTCTGTGGTGCCGGCTAGATGACGACGGCGTTGCCTGCGCCGCCGTTACAGCGCTCCACCGTCGAATTCGTACACTCTCATGGCTCAGGGGCAGAGCGAACGCTCATTTCGCCCGCCTGGTCCTGTGGAACGAGAGGGCTGTCCGGCCGGGTTGTATGGGTCCGCTGGCACCATCCCGATGGTGCCTCCGGCATAGAGGACCAGTACCGTCGATGTCGGGGCGCGTGGCATCGTCCCAGTCTTGTCAGAGTTGAGGGTCGCTCAAGCTCGCGGCGAATTTTCAACCGGCAGAGAAGAGCGCGAGGTTTCGGACTTGGCGCAACGCTACGAGAAGCGCCGCGAGATCGAACACGCCCTGCGTGCGGAGCTCAGCGAAACGAATGTTGGCCCGGTGAAGCGCGGTTTCGTTGTCGATGAGCCATCCGTCAAGTCCCCCGCGATGCTGCAGCGACGCGGCCGTGATCGTCCGCAGCTCCGCGAGTAGGTCGTCGCGCATCGCGGCGCGCGCTTGGGTCTGCGAGCGATCCGTACGCGGAAGCAGAGCGATCTGCTCCCACACCCAATGGAGGTCCAGCCGGTCGAACAGCGTCCAATACGTGCGTCCGGCAACGTCAGGCGCGCATCCGTCCGCAGACGCGAGCTCGACGATATCGAGGGCTGTGTGAAGGTACGGCCACGTTGCCGCACGTCGAGCAATGTCAGCCGGAACGCCCGCATCGAGGTGGCGTTGCGACGAAACGCTCACGGCCTCTGCGAGTGTGCCGACCAGGTGATCCGGGAACGATTCGGCGAGCGCCGCAACGCCTGGACGGAAAGCGTCAACCGTGGAAGCGATCGCGATCGGCGACCTACGGTGGCGCAGGAGCCACAGGACACCGCGCTCGACGAGACGCCGCAGAGCCAGGAACAGCTCCAGTCGATGCTCGGGGTCCACACGACCGTCGAGCGCGTCGATCGCTGCCCACGGTGTGGCGAGGTCGAAGACGTCGCGCGCAACGACGTGCGCCCGTGTCGTATCGGTCGCCGAGGCCGAAGTCTCTTCGGACATTCGAACCTCGAATGACAGCCCGGCATGATTGACCATGTCGTTGACGATTCGGGTGGCAATGATCTCGCGACGTAGCGGGTGCGATGCAATAGCCCAGCGAAATTGCTCGCGCATGGCGCTCGGGAAATAGCCGAACAGCCAACCTTCCACATAGGGGTCGTCTGGCAGATCGGTACCGAGCAATGCGGCCGTTGTCGTTTCCTTCGTATACGCGAGGAGGACCGCGAACTCTGGCGTCGTAAGGCCACGTCCGGAAGCATGACGCTCCGCGAGCTGCATCTCATCGGGCAGGAACTCAAGCTGGCGGTCGATCTGGCCCGCCAGCTCAAGCGATCTGATCTGTCGCGCATGCACATCAGCCATCGGTGACGCCTGAACACGAGCGATGGCCAACGCGAGGTTCTGTGCCCGATTGTCTTCGAGGACGAGTTCGGCTACCTCGCCGGTCATCGAGGCCAGCACCGCGTTGCGTTCCTCGAAGGTCAAGGTTCCGGCCCGCACGACGGCGTCGAGGGCGATCTTGATGTTCACCTCATGGTCCGAGCAATCGACCCCCGCCGAATTGTCGATTGCATCGGTGTTTATGTACCCGCCGCCGAGTGCGAATTCGATACGTGCCCGCTGTGTAAAACCAAGGTTTCCCCCCTCCCCTACGACGCGACACCGGAGGTCACCTGCATTGATCCGTAACCCGTCGTTCGTCCGGTCGCCGACATCCGAATTCGATTCACTCGACGCCTTCACGTACGTGCCAATCCCCCCGTTCCACAGCAGATCGACGGGGGCACGGAGGATTGCGCTGATCAACTCGTCGGGAGCGAGCGTCACCCGATCGACGCCGAGCACCGAACGCGCAGCGTCCGAGAGAGTGATGCTCTTCGCGCTTCGCGGCCACACGCCACCGCCGAACGAGATGAGCGATCGGTCGTAGTCGTCCCAACTCGATCCGGGAAGGCTGAAGAGACGTTGACGCTCCTCGAATGATGTAGCCGCGTTGGGGGTCGGGTCGATGAACACATGCCGGTGGTCAAACGCGGCGACCATCTGAAGGTGGCGACTGAGCAGCATCCCGTTGCCGAACACGTCGCCGGACATGTCACCGATCCCGACGACGGTCATGGCATCCAGGTCGCAATCGCGCCCGAGCATGAGCATGTGCTGGCGGACGCTCTCCCACGCGCCGCGTGCGGTGATCGCCATTGCCTTGTGGTCGTACCCGACGGATCCTCCGGACGCGAACGCGTCGCCAAGCCAGTAGCCGTAACGCTCCGCCACGCCGTTCGCACTGTCGGAGAAGGTGGCCGTTCCCTTGTCGGCTGCGACAACGAGATACGGGTCGTCACCATCGTGGCGGACCACTCCGGCGGGCGCGACGACCTTGCCGTCGACGAGATTGTCGGTCACGTCGAGAAGCGCAGCGACATAGGTCTCGTAACTGGTCACGACCTCGGCCTTGCGTTGGCTCGGATCGACCGGGAGCTGCTTGACCACGAACCCGCCCTTCGCTCCGACCGGGACGATGACCGCGTTCTTGACCATCTGCGCCTTCATCAGCCCGAGGACTTCCGTTCGGAAGTCCTCGCGTCGGTCGCTCCACCGAAGACCTCCGCGTGCGATGGCGCCACCGCGCAAGTGGATGCCCTCGACACGCGGCGAGTACACCCATATCTCGAACTTCGGACGCGGGAGTGGGAGATCGGGAACCTTTGACGGATCGAGCTTGAACGACAGCGCTGCAGAGCAGGGAACGGCCGGCGCCTCGACAGCTCGATAGGCGTTTGTTCGTGTGGTCGCGACGATCACGCTGAGCAACGCACGCAGGATACGGTCCTCGTCGAGACTGGCGACGCTGTCCAGAGCATCGGCGATCTCGGCCTCGACGTTCGCGACGAGCGTCACCGACACTGCAGAAGCCGGATCGAATTTCGCCTCGAAAAACGAGATGAGACTGCGACAGATCGCCGCGTGATTGTTGAGCGTCGTCTCGACGTAGTTCGGGGTAAAAGGTATGCCGACCTGGCGGAGGTACTTCGCGTACGAACGAAGCACAACCACTTGACGAGTGGTCAGTCCGGCAGACAGGACCAGTTTGTTGAACCCGTCGTTCTCAACATCACCACGCCATAACGCGCCGAACGCGACCTGCAGTTCAGTGCGCCGAGAAACGTCATCGAGCGAGGAACCGACGGGCAGTTCGATGCCGATGTCATGCAACCAAACTTGACGTTCCAAGCGGAGGGCATATGGATGTTCATCAACGACGCGTAGGCCGAGATTCTCAAGCAACGGGACGATCGACGAGAGCGCCAATGCGCCATCGAGTGAGTAGATCTTCAGCCGCCACTCGTGCGACGGTGACCCGAGTTGGTGCACGAGCGTGGTGGCGAGCGGATGTTCGGTTGAGAGTTCCGCCATCCGCTCCAGATCGGCGACGGCAACGTCTGGTCCGTACGACTCACGATAGGCGGCCGGAAAGGCGTCGACCGCGAGCGTGAGCTGCGCGAGGCCGCTCTCTTCGCCGACAGTCGCGACCAGCTCGTCACGGACGTCGTCGATCCACCATCGGGCAAGCGTGGCCAGACGCCGCTCGACGGGGCCATCGTCGACGTCGGTCGGCGCGTCATCCGCGAGGCGCACCAACACGTGCACCCGGGCCAGAATCCGATCGGTGACGCGGCTGTCGTGCTCCGTACTGGTGCCGCCGTACGCATCGCAGAGCACTTCGACGATCCGGTTTGCGACCGTGGTCGAGAAGCGATCCCGCGGGACATATACGAGACACGACATGAAGCGTCCGAATCGGTCACGACGAGCGAAAAGGCGAACCTGCTTTCGTTCCTGAAGGCTCGTGATGCCACGGGCAATCCGCTCGAGTTCCGGCACGGTGATCTGGAACAGTTCGTCGCGGGGGAACGCTTCGATCGTGTCGACGAGTTCGCGGCCCGTGTGGCTTGCGATCGAAAACCCACTGGCATCGATCACGGCATCGGCCTTCGCTGCGAGGATCGGAATATCGAAGACGCTCTGCCGGTACACCTTCGCAGCGAAGAACCCAAGGAACCGTCGCTCGCCGATCACTTCGCCTCTGGTGCCGAAGATCTTGACGCCGATGTACTCGAAGTAGTCACCTCGCACGATTGTTGATCTCGAGGCGTCCTTGGTGAATACGAACGGGTCGGGTTCCTCAAATCGCTGCCGCATATCCGGTGGCATATCGCTGAACCGATGACCCTTCGGCGGGCGTAACCCTTCCCGTAGGAGGCCGAGCCCGGTGCCTTCGCTCGCTTGCAGCGCTTGATCATCACCCTCGCCCAGTACGCGGTATTCGCGGAAGCCGAGGAAGAGAAAGTTGCCATCGGCCAGCCACTCGAGCAGTTCTGCCGCTTCGGTCGTGTCTCGTTCTGCGGCCGTCGGTGCTTCGCGTCGGATCGTCGCAGCGAGGTCAAGCGCGAGGACGCACATCGCCGGGCCGTCCTCGTCGACGGCGTCGGTGTCCCGAATCGCCGAGATGATCTCTGACCGGAGCGCGTCACATCGGCTCGATCCCGATTGCCGATCGACCTCAACATGGATCCACGCTTCGGTTGCTCCGCCACCACCGATCGCAACAATGGTTCCGGTCTGATCTCGACGAATGACTTCGAGTGGGTGGACCGAAAAATGAATGCCGATGCCATGGCGCGCCAAGATGATCGACAGTGAGTCCACAAGGTACGGACGGTCGTCGGTGACGATGTCGATCACGGTGTGCCGGGTTCGATGTGTGAGCTCGTCCGGTTCGGGGTTGAAGATCGACACGATGGCCGTCCCCGATGGGCGTTGCAGGCCAAGGTGTAGATGGGCAAGCGCGGCACTGCTCAGGTCGCGCCCGGAGCGGGCTTCGAGATCCACTGCCGCGACCTCGGCGTAGTAGCTCCGAACGAACTCGGCAGCGAACTCCGTATCGAGGCCGCCCGGGACCACGCTCAACGCCTTCGCGATCCGGTCCGCTGCATCATCGTGCGGGTCGATCATCACGGGTTTCAGTCCTCCTCAATGTCGCAATATCGCCGCTGGGTTCGGGCAGGTCGAACGGCGATCTTCCTCGTAGTCAGAACCATACGGACCTGACTCTCCGAGCACAACGTCAAACAATTGCAATATTCGTAAGCGAAGGCGACGATTGTTCAGCGTCCGGGTACATTTTGTCGCACGAACGATCTCGATGCCCGACAACAAGTCAGGCCGCCAACAATCAGTACGGACACGGGATGCGAGCGAGATCAGTGTGCGCCTACGTCAAGACTTCGATGAGAATACGGTACGCGCGCTTATGATGATCGAGATGGCCGGAAAGTCGACCCGCGCAGCAATCCGTCCGCTTCGTGGCACACCCGAAATCCGAGTACTACACACGACCAACGGCAAGTGGGGCGTTATAGCCGAAATCCGAACAGAAACGCTCCGCGATCTCGACACCGTCCTCACGGCAGTGCGACACATTGAAGGAGTACTCAACACCGAGACCAGCATCCTGCTCACCTCCATGTCGTGAGCCAACTGTCCGGCGAGTGGGATCGCCAACAATCGCCGCGGACCTCAAGTCCACGGAACCAATGCTGCGTTCGTTTGCCGTAACGGAGCATCGAGGTAGATCCCGCCGCGCCTCCGAAATCCTGCGGAAGTCCATAAGCTTGCTGAGACGACTCGTGGACCCGTCGAAGCGGCTGGTGCTTGCTCGCCGATTCATGTTGCGAGGACCCGTGCCCGGATGATTGCTGACAACGTATCCACCGCCTTGTCTCGGCTCGATGGAAGACCAGCGACCTGCTGGTAGTACCAGTAGCGGTCGATCATCACCTGCAGAGCAAGCCCTACAAGGCCGGGATCATCGGCACCTGTGTCGATACCCAGCATGCGCGCGATACGACGCGCACTGTGAAGCTTCGCCTTCATACCAGCAGTGCGAAGTTCGCGGTCATCGCGGCCCGCCTGACCCCAGATCAGGATGAATGCGCCGTGCTCGTCGAGTAGCTCCAGATAGGCACGAACCATCTGTTCGACGAGGTCGGGAGCCCGGGACTCGGCTACGTCCATCATGCGGTTCAACAACGAATCCATCGCCAGATATGCCTCAGACCCGAGGGCAAGAAGAACGTCGCGCTTCGAAGGAAAGTACGTATAGAACGAAGCACGCGAAAGCCCCGCGGCATCAGCTATGTCCTCTATGACCGTACCGTCATAACCCTTCTGGAGGAACACCTCACGGGCTTTCGCCCGGATCTGAGACGATGTCCGCAGAGCGCGTGATCCCATCGTCGACGCGGGCATCCGAGATTCACCCGCAAGTTTGAACTCCGTCTTCGATCTCATCGTCCGGCCGGTAGCCATTGACCACCACGTACTTTCAGGTTCTCGGCTGTTGCGAGTCGCAGGAACACACGATACGGAGTGACCAGTGACTTGGTGGCGATGCCAGGGATTCAGTCACCGCGTTGTTCACCGTCGAAACTGGCCGTGATTCGCCTTGTGGCTTCGCGGAGGGTGATTCGTGGCAGTCCAGGCCGTATGCAGGCGAGACCTATACCGTGCCGACTTGAGCTGACTCGACGGTATCACCCAGGCTCAGAGTGTGAACGGTCTCTACGCGGCCCGCCAACAACCAGGCGACGTCACACGAACGGCACCCGTGCGGGAGAGCCGGGCGAGGTGCAGGGTCGCTGAACGTCGCTCGACGTGGTCCGCGAACAGGAGGTCAACCGTGGGTCGGTAGATGAAACGATGGCGCACGATTTCCTCCATCGTGCGAGGCTCGGCAAGAAACGTCAGAAGACGCTGCTCACGCACCGCAATCACGGCTGCAAATGCGTCGAGTTGGCGGATGAACTCCGACTGGCCCTGCACGATGCCCTTGTGATGGAACGTCACGTAGGACCGTGCCTCGATCTCGCGACATCTGTCGATTGCCCGCTCGAAGTCTTCGAGGTCTGACCAGTGATCGCCGTAGTACGGGCCAAAGGCGGAGAGGTCGATGTCGGCCACGAAGAACACGCCATCCGGCTCGATCAGGAACCCGCAATGGCCACGTGTGTGACCGGGGAGGTGGACGACCTCGACTGAGACACGGCCAAGATCAAATCTCTGGCCATCGCTGAAACCCGTGGCGTCGATGCGAGGCGCATAGTGGAATTCTTCGAGTACTTGACGCCCCCATTCCGTGTTCGTGGGCTCCGGCATTCCGTACACCTCAAGGAGACCATCGAGTGCGTGGAGCGCGAGAAGGTCGTCGTGGTGGGAGTGGACAGCGGCGTCCGGGAAGGTCGATACTCCGGCGAGATGGTCCTCGTGGGCGTGACTCACCAACATACGGTCGATCCGAGACGGTGCGCCGCCGCGTTCGGCGATTGCGAGGGACGGGTCGATGAGGATCGATTGCTCGGACCCCACAACGAGCAGCGAGTTGCCGTAGGGGTAGCGACCGCTGTTGGGACCCATGAGCGCGATGACGCGTCCCGGTCCGGCGCCGAGGTCGAGGTCGGTTTCAGCGGTGGGTACTACTGGAGTTGCCATGTGAACCAGTGTGCTCGGCGGACGTTGCTCCTCGCCAAGTGGGCGCGACGACCTTGGCGACATCAGCGGTCGCGAGTTCTACACCAGCGAAGCGATTCCCGGACAACTGTTCAACTAATGTCGTTCAAACCGTGCCCGACGTGGGGCGAACGTGACGAGGGGTCATGAGCATCAACAACTTTGCGATGGACTGGTTCAGCATCGCAGGCAGGAACGCGATGATTACCGGCGGCAACACCGGCCTCGGCCAGGCCTTCTCGCTCGCGCTCGCAAAAGGCGGAGCCAACGTCTTCGTGCCGAGCCTGGCCGACGACGACGGCACGACCCGCGCTCTGATCGAGGCCGAGGGCGTCGACTACGAGTTCCTTGAAGCCGACATCACGGGAGTCGGCGTCCCGAAGCAGGTGGTCGACACGTGCGTCGAGCGACTCGGTTCGATCGACATCCTGATCAACAGCGCCGGGGTCTGTCCGATCGCACCGGTCATGGAGTTCGACCGTCCGAAATGGGACGCAACGGTCAACGTGAACCTGACCGCGGCGTTTGAGATGAGTTATGAGACGGCGAAGTACATGATCCCGCAGCGCAGTGGGAAAATGATCAATATCTGCTCGATGTTCAGCTTTCTGGGAGGTCAATACAACCCCGCCTATGCCGCCACGAAGCATGGTATCGCGGGGCTCACGAAGGCGTATTGCGACGAACTCGCGCAGCACAACATCCAGGTGAACGGTATCGCTCCCGGCTACTTCGCAACGGCGATCACTGCGAACACCCGGGGTAACCCTGAGTCGAATCGTCGGGTGCTGGAGCACATCCCCACCAATCGTTGGGGTGAAGCGCTCGACCTCATGGGTACGGTGGTGTTTCTGTCCAGCCGGGCGTCGGACTACGTCAACGGGCACATCTTGTGCGTCGATGGCGGCTACCTCGTCCGCTGAGGTTGCGAACATGACCGGGCCCTATCTGATCGGTGTCGACTGCGGAACGCAGAGCGCGAAGGTCGCGATCTACGACGCCACCGGCAAAGCCGCAGCCGAAGGTCGACAGGTATTGCGCCCGATGGACCGGCCGCGTCACGGTGTCGTGGTCCACCCCGACGACGACATCTGGACATCCATTTGCGCAGCGAGTCGCGCTGCGCTCGCGAGCTTCACGGGCGATATCCACGAGATTGCGGGCGTCGGCATCTGTCCGATCCGCTGCTGCAAGACCTTCCTTGACGCCAATGGTGGACTTATCGAGCCCGTGATGAACTGGATGGACGAGCGGGCGTACCAGCCCTACATACCCGACGATCCGCGGCTCGCGTATGCCACCACGCTCTCGGGCTACATCGCCCATCGATTCACCGGCGAGTTCAAGGACACCGCCGCCAACAACATCGTTGGCCAGTGGCCGATCGACGCCGACACGTGGACGTGGAGCAACGACTCCTCAGTCCTCGCAAAGTTCGGCCTCTGCCGCGAAATGCTCTTCGAGTTACAGATGCCTGGCGATATCATAGGCGCGCTTACCAAGGGCGCAGCGGATGCCACGGGCATGCCGGTTGGCATCCCTGTCGTCGCGACGGCGAACGACAAGGCGGTCGAGATGCTTGGCAGTGGGCTGCTTGGAGAGAAGGCAGCACTGATCTCGCTCGGCACCTACATCGCCGCCATGATGCACGGCCGCGAGAACCACACGTCGCCAGCGAACTTCTGGACGAACTTCGCCTGTGCCCCAAATGGATACCTCTATGAGAGCAACGGCATCCGTCGAGGCATGTGGACACTCACCTGGTTCCTCGACCTGATCGGCCCCGAAGTCGCTGCGGCGGCAGCGTCCCAGGGCATCTCTCGCGAGACCTTCATCGAACGCGAAGCCGCGAATGTGCCGCCGGGGAGCGACGGACTCATGACGGTGCTCGACTGGCTCGCGCCCAGCGACAAGCCGTTCCGCAAGGGCGTGATGATCGGCTTCGACGCCCGTCATACCCGTGGTCACATGTACCGCTCGATACTCGAAGCGATCGCGCTCACGATGAAGCACAACGTCGATGCGATGGCTGGTGAGGTTGGCGCGACGCTTGAAGGGATCGTCGTGTCCGGAGGCGGGTCCACGAGTCCGCTCGTCATGCAGATCTTCGCCGACGTCTTCGGAATTCCGGCATCGCGCAGCCAGCACGGCGGGGCGAGCCTCGGTGCCGCAATGTGTGCGGCCGCAGCGACTGGCGTGCACGCAAGCATCGACACGGCGGCGTCCGCGATGTCGGGTGCCCGCGAGATATTCACCCCCAACCGCTCCGATGGCCAGATCTATCGCAGGATCCTCGACAGCGGGTATCTCGACGTTCGTCACGCGACCGACCCAGTTCTTGAGCGTGCATTTCCGATCTTTCATCCGACTCCCGAACCCGACCGCTAGCCGCGTCGGCACGAACCCCAACCGAACAGGACGTCCGTGGATCTCACCCGCGAAGCAATTGTCGAGCACCTTCAGCAGATCCTCGGGACCGAGCAGGTGCTGACCGATCCGGCGTTGCTGCGCCGGCGCAGCATCGACAATTGGCGCAAGCTCGAGAACATCTTTGGCGTCTACACACTCCCTGCCCCAGCAGCGATCGCAATGGTGCGTAGCACCGGTGAGGCATCGGCCGTGCTGAAGTTCGCCAACGACCACGGCATCAACGTCGTGCCGCGTACCGGCGGTACCGCAACCGAAGGCGGGCTCGAGACAGTCGTCGAGAACTCGATCGTGCTCGACGGGTCGGGCATGAACAAGATCATCAGGGTCGACGCGTACAACATGCAGGCGACCGTGCAGTGTGGAGTCCCCTTGCAGGTGTTGGAGGATCGGGTCCGCGGGCTCGGTCTCACGACGGGCCACTCGCCCCAGTCCAAGCCGGTCGCCCACCTCGGCGGGCTTGTCGCGACCCGCAGCATCGGTCAGTTCTCGACGCTGTACGGCGGCATTGAAGACATGCTGGTCGGTTGCGAAGTCGTTTTCCCCGGCGGCCAAGTGTCGCGAATCAAGAACGTTCCACGTCGCGCCGCGGGCCCTGATATCCGTCACATCGTGATCGGTAACGAGGGTGCCCTTTGCTTCATCACCGAAGTCACCGTGAAGCTGTTCCCGTACATGCCGGAGAACAACATCTTCCTCGGTTGGACGCTGAAGAACATGAAGACCGGCTTCGAGACGCTGCGCGAAGTCATGGTCGCCGGGTACAAACCATCCGTCGCCCGTCTCTATGACCCCGAGGACGGGCAGCTGCACTTCGCGAAATTTGCCGCCCCCGACGAGTGTGTGCTGCTCTTCATGGCGGAAGGCAACGCGGGTATCACGAAGGCAACTGCCGAAGGTATCGCCGAAATCGTTGCCCGCCATCCGGAATGCACCCCCGTCGATAGTCATCACATCGCCGAATGGTTCGCCGATCTCGTGTGGGGTACCGAAAAGATCACGGCGGAGGATGAGCGGATACGAACGACCCGCAACGTCAATCGGACAACGGAGATTTCCGCCGACTGGAGTACCGTCAACGAGATCTACGAAGCAGTTTTGCCGCGGATTCGGACCGAGATCAAGGGCATCACGCTGCTGGGCGGCCACTCGTCGCACAGCTACATCAACGGCACGAACATGTACTTCAACTACTTCTTCGACCTCATCGATTGCGAACCACAGGACGAAGGTACGAAGTATTACCACCCGATCATCGCCATTATTTGTGAGGAAACACTGCGACTCGGCGGCTCGATTGTGCATCATCACGGCATTGGCAAGGCACGTACTCCTTGGGTGAAGGAGGAGTACGGGAGCTCCTATTCGATGCTCGAAACGCTCAAGCGTGCCTTCGATCCAAACGGAATTATGAACGCGGGCACCATCATTCCTCTGCGGGGTGAAGGGTGAGGGCAAGGTCATGAGCGGAAGTCACTGCGAGACGAAACGACGAGTGACGCCACAGCGCCACGTTGCCCGCACAGAGACACGCTGCAGCGTCAATGTGGCGCTGTAGCCGCACTCGTGCGCGGTGAGAAGCGGCGGAGAATCAACATTCGTAAGTCGACGCCGCCAGCGTGACCTACCTGGCAGTAACGGGAACATCTACGGCTCCCCTCTCGCGGTCTGGTCGACAGTTCGGCCTGCGGACACCGACCGAAAGTAAGTAAGAAGTCAGACCTTCGGCGCACCTACTTCATGGACCGAGGCAGGATCGAGCGTGCCCACGATGATTGCGTGGGCGACGTCGACGAGGCGCAGGTTGTGGTTCCTTGCGTGGGTTCGCAACGCCGTGAACGCTTGTTCCATTGTCAAGCCTCGGCGCTCGGCGATCATGCCCTTCGCCTGTTCGATCACGATACGGCTGTTCAGCGCAAGGTTGAGCTGTTCATTGACGTTTCGCGCCTCAAGGGAGGCGCGCTGCTGCAAGATGGCGATCGTGGCGACGTCGGCGAACGCCTGGGCAACGGACACATCATCGGACGTCATCTCACCGGGTTCGGTGTTGAACAGGTTCAGTGCCCCGATCACCGAACCACGCAAACGTAGGGGAAGCGCGTGCACGGAGTGAACGCCTAACGCGAGGGCCTCGGCGGCAAATCTCGGCCAACGGGAGTCGGCCGCATCGAGAGCCTGATTCGTCACTGGTTTGCCGGTGCGGTAACAGTCGACGCAGGGTCCCTCCTCGGTTTGAATTTCGAACAATTCGAGTACTCGCATGGCCTCGCTCGATGACGCCATCACGCGAAGTTCGCCGTCTGTGCCGACCAGCAGTATTCCTGCCGCATCGACGTGGAGCACCTCAACGCAACGGTCACTCAGCAGCGTCAGCAATTCGATCACGTCGAAGTCCGCGACAAGTGTGTCGGCCAGCTCCACCAGCGTGCTGGTAAGTAGCGCCTCTCTCGACATCTGGTTTCTCGGAGCGTTTCTCGGCATCGTTTCTCCTTCCGGCCTGGGCTGCACCTTCATTCATTATCCCCCGTCGTGAACATTCCGAGACGTCGACTCGTCGACGCGAATCTGATTGACGTCCGATCGAAACATTGTCATCGCGCACGGGGGCCAGACCCGGTGGACTTTGGCCCGAAACGCAACCTCCCACCGACGACGTCATGGGCCACTTCCCGCAGCTGACGGTCGTTGCCAAACGCGAAGGCACGCAGCGTCACCAGAGCCTCGCCAACCGTGATGTTCATCTGTGCGGCAATCATCCCTGCGGCCTGGTGCACGACATAGTTGAAATCCGCGTTCGTCGAAAGTTCATCGGCGAGCTTGCCCGGCGGGGCCTCGGCTTGGAGAAGCAGGACCGACTGTGCGGCGATATCGGCCATGACAAGCGCGTTCGCATGCTGCTCGTCCGTGAGAGGTCCTGGCCGGTTGCGGTATAGATTTAGCGCGCCGAGACGCACGGCACCGACCTGCAGCGGAAACCCGAAAATGGCGCGGGCACCCGCCTCAATTGCAGGGACGCTGAACGCCGGCCAGCGAACCGTTTCTGGGTCGACGAGATCGGGCTCGAGGATGGGCCGATCCAACTTGTGAGCGTCGACACACGGGCCTTCCCCAAGCGCGAACTGCAGTTCTTCGATAAGCGCGCTTACCTCATCTGTGGTGCAGACCGAGCCAAGCGGATGCACGCCGATCATCAACATGATGCCGGCACCGCTCATCTCTGTGACCTCCGCGCAGACCTCGCAGAGTTTCTTTGTATGGACTCCCGGAGGCGTTCCCTCAATCAGTCGCGCCAGAATGCGCTCGCGGCGCTCGCCGGCCACCGCTCAGACCCCCGCGGATTCGTCGACGGCCGCGGCTCTTTCACGAACGGTGTGTTCGCTGGCTGTGTCGTCGGTGTGATTTGTTCCGACGTGTGAGCAGCCATCGACGCGAGCCGAGGGCGTCACTTCGACCCACGAGCCGAGCGCCCCTGTGCGGTGCTCGTGGGGCAATGTCGCCAACCGAGTCGAAAATCCACGAAATTCCTCCTCAAGAAGTTCCGTAAGGCCACAAAGGTCGATCAAGCGGCGGGCAGCGTTCGATGGTGCCCGCAGCACGAGCGTTCGCCCCTGGCGCGCGAGATGTTCAGACGCGCGCAGCACGACATCAACGGTCGTGGCATCCATGAAGTCCACACGCCGGAGGTCGATCGCCAGCTGGCCTTCGCCGATTGCGATTGCGCGGTCGAACTCACGCGTTAGGAGAGACACGGTCGAAAGGTCGTGCTCCCCGCGAAGGAGCACGACCGTGTGGCTGACGTCAGTTTCGACGATCTCCGACGATGGCTCGGGTTGAGACACGGCGCTCTCCTGTGGAAGGGCGCTCCGCAAAACTGCTCGGACGGCCGTAGGCCGATGAGAGGCCGACAACGGGTGAACCCGTCAGGTCGTCTGAGTTGCATTTGCGGAGGTCCTGAGTCTGCACTTGACGCGCTACCAGGGTCCGGAGCACCGCTCCCGAGGCGGCCGAAGGCCGTCCCAACACGTGAGGGAATTCGTCGTGTCACTCACCAACCTACACGCAACAACCCGGACCGCAACTTCAGTGCCGCGGGTTGTCGCTGATCACCGCTACGTTCCGGTTGAAGCCGCCCCAGCTCGACCAGAAGGCAAGGCTGAGGATGGCGCCGGCGATGCCGACCAGAAACAGGATCATGCCGACCGTCTGCAGGTTGACCCCCGATACGGTTGCACTCACGGCCCACTTGAGAATTGCACCGACGGCAACGAACAAAATACTAATACTGAGTCCCATGGTTTCTACACTCGTTTCGCGAAATAGATGATCAACAGAATGACAAGAATTGTTACAAGAACGCTTCCTCCGACATACATGGTGCCTCCTAATGCACTCGTCTGATCCTTCCTTCTACCCGCAGCGTGACGCGCTCAAACATGCCAAAAAAGGAAACTTGAGCGGCGAAGGGGTCCAGACCGATAGACCGAGCATCGCGAAACACCGTCAGCGGACGCGCCAAAGGCTCGACCAATGAGCGAAAGCCTTGCTACTTCTTTGCGCTGCTCCACGGTCCGTCGTCGGCCCGCGGCTCCTTCGGCAGCCCGAGGATCTGCTCACCGATGATGTTGCGCTGCACCTGCGACGTACCCGCATAAATCGTGCCGGCGCGTGCGCTGAGAAACGTCATTGCCCACGAGTTCGTTGAGTTGGGCGCGCCTGCATCGTCGGCAGCAAAGGCCGACGACGGCTTGCGGCCCGCGGGGACCAACCCGTCCATGCCCATGATGTCCATCGACAGCTCGGTCACCACGCGGTGATACTCCGACCAGTTCAGCTTGCCGATCGACGCGTCCGGGCCGGGATGCTTCCCAGCGAGGAACTGCGTGAGAATCCGCTTGCCCGTGAACTCCATAATTCGCACCTTGGAGTAGCACCACGCGAGACGCTGGCGGATCAGCGGGTCCTCGGAACGACCGTACGCCCGCGCCAAGTCACGGAGCCGATCGAACTCCGCCTGAAACCGAATCGACTGTGTCGCTGCTGCCTCGCCGCGTTCGTAGCCGAGCAGCGTCATCGCGACGGCCCAGCCATTGTTGAGCCCCCCGATCACGTTCTCCTTCGGAACGCGGGCATCGGTGAAGAACACCTCGTTGAATTCGCTCTCGCCCGAGATCATGCGAATCGGTCGGACCTCGACGCCGGGCTGGCGCATGTCCATGAGCAGAAACGAAATGCCCTTGTGTTTCGGGGCATCGGCATCGGTACGACACAGCACGAAAATGTGGTCCGCAAGATGCCCGGCAGAGGTCCAAATCTTTTGCCCATTGACGATGAATTCGTCGCCGTCGAGAACGGCCCGCGTGCCAAGGTTGCCGAGATCCGAACCTGCATTCGGCTCGGAATATCCCTGGCACCAGGTGTCGTCTCCAGCAAGGATGCGCGGAATGTAGTGGGCCTTTTGCTCATCCGTTCCCCACCGCAGAATGGTGTTGCCGACCATGGTGATTCCGAACCCGTCGTTCGGTCCGCCGAGTGGCACACCGGCCTTGGTGAACTCCTCGGCAACGATCACCGATTCCATCTGCGAACGGCCGCCACCGCCGAACTCCTTGGGCCAGTTCAGCGCGAGGTAGCCGTTCTCCGACAACGTCTTGCGCCAACTGGCAATGAATTGATGCACCTCCTCACCCTCAAGTGCGCCGAGTCCTCCGAAGCCCTCGGGGAGGTTCTCTCGAAGAAACTCCTGCACCTTGGCGCGAAACGTCTCGGACTCCGGTGGATAGGTCATTTCCATGCCGCTCATCATGGCTGACCAGCCGCTGAGAAACGCAACTTTGCAGACCGTCGGTGCCCAAAACCGAGCACTAGCCTCTCCGGCATGAACGCAGCACATCTCGAGGCGGAGATCGCCGTGGAAACGACCGTGGCCTCGGCATCCGACGTCGCATCGGCGGCCCCAACGTTACGGGCGATCACGAGGGCGATCGGGTCCGTGTTGCAGGGAAAGCCCGACGTCATCGAAACCGCTCTGATCTGCATGCTTGCCGAGGGGCATCTGCTGCTCGACGACGTACCGGGCGTCGGCAAAACGTTGCTCGCCAAGGCCATGGCCGCGACCATGGGCGGGCACTGGTCGCGGGTGCAGTTCACCCCCGATCTTCAGCCGACGGACATCACGGGCGTCTCGATTTGGCAGCCTTTGACATCGACGTTCGTGTTCCGACCGGGCCCCGTGTTTTCCAACCTGGTGGTCTGCGACGAGATCAACCGGGGGCCAGCCAAGACGCAGGCCGCGTTGCTCGAAGCCATGGAGGAACACGCGGTCACCGTCGACGGTCAGACCTACCCACTGGCCCGCCCATTCTTCGTCATTGCAACCCAGAACCCGTTCGAGCAGGAGGGCACCTACAACCTTCCCGAGAGCCAACTCGACCGTTTCCTCGTCCGTTCCGCAGTCGGCTATCCCGACCGTGACTCGGAGATCGAACTGCTTATCGGTGGCGGTGCCGACACCACGCTGCAGAGCCTCACCTCGGTCACCGACACGGACACGATCGCTGAACTCGTGGGGCTCACCCGGTCCATCTATATCGCACCCGCGCTGCAGGGCTACATCGCCGACGTCGTTCGCGCCACCCGTGAACATCTCGACGCTGCACTTGGCGCGTCGCCGCGCGGTGGCCTTGCGCTTGCCCGGGCCACACGCGCACATGCGGTGCTTCAAGGACGAGCGTATGCAACGCCCGACGACGTTCGCGCCGTCGTCCACCGCGTTCTCGACCATCGCATCCTCGTCCGCCGTCTCACGCGCTGGAATCGGGAAGCGTCCGGCGCCGTGATCGACGACGTGACCTCGCACCTTCGGGTGCCCGGCACTCGCTGATCCCTCGGCCGGACGGTTCTCCTCACGCCATGCGTCCCACACCACGAGCCGTCGTGCTGGGCATCGTCGCGATCTTGAGCTTTGGGGCCGCCGAACGATTTCGGCTGCTCGCGCTCATCGCCATCGGCATTGCGACGCTCTGCCTCCTTCTGGTCGGCGCTGCCCAAGTGCTCGTCGGTTCCGTCGATACGTGGAGCTTCGAGCGTGCGATTGATCCAAGTCCGGCCGTGGCTGGAGACCGAGTTACGGTCACGTTGCGGGCAACCGCGTTGCGTTGGTGGGCACCGTCACTCGTTGTCGTCGAAACCACCGCCACCGAGGAACATCGGCTTGGATTCACGCGCACGAACAAGCGCCCTACGAGTGAGGCGTCGTGGACTACCCCAGTTCGCCACCGCGGAACCCTTACCTCCGGACCTGGCCAGGTGTGGCGCTTCGACACCCTTGGACTGTTCAAGCGCCGTTGCGGTGGCGTGCCGACGGCCTCGACCATCGTTCGCCCCGTGACCGTTGCACTGAAGCGATCGTCGCTGCGCAAGGCCTACCTCGACGCGACCCACACTCATCGCGAACGCTCCGAGGAAAGAGGCGATCTGCGCGCATACCGATCAGGCGACGATCCGCGTCGAGTCGACTGGAAAGCCTCGGCACGCGCGACTGCACTCGGCGGCGCACTGGTGGTCACGGGCGATAACTGGCGACAGCCCGACGACGACGTTCGCGTCGTCATCGAACTCGACGACCTTCGTCCGGGCGGGTCCGGGCTCGTCGTGCCATCGTCGCCCGACGACGCCCGCAGCCCCAACCGGGAATTGGCCCTTAGCGTCGCCGCCAGCGTTCTCACCGCGTTCAACGAGACGACGCCCTGCGCCCTGGAGATTCGCAAGGCAGGTAGGACGTTGCACGTGGCGCGTTCGCTAACTCAGAACCTCGACGCGCTCGCGCAGGTCGAGCGCCTCGAAGCGGCGCTCGACGTTGTGCCTCGCGGACGCTCCGGTGCCGAACTCGCCCGACAGGAACGAATCCCGACCGTCGTGATCGCCGGTCCGGATGGGCGCGGTCACGGACAGCTGCGGATCGTGTGTACCACCAAGCTCACGAACGCTGCCGCGTACGACGCCCACACCGTTCTATCCACCCGCCTTGAGACATTGCCAAGGGATCTCGGAGAGATCTCATGAGTGCGGCCGACGCGACAGCACGAGGTGTCCGCAACACCTTCGCCGCTACACGAGACGGCCGACCCTCGCTCCTCGAGCGCTTCAGCCCGCGTCGGATCCCCGACCCAGTCCGTTCGTTGCTCTACCTCGCAATGTGCCTCGCGGCGGTGCAGCCGCTTCGCCAGATATTCACCCCGTCGGCCACCCGCGACCGGCTCGTCAACGCGGTTGTCATCACCGTCGCACTGGTCACCGTGATCGGGTTCGCAATCCGTATCACCCGGCTCCCCTGGTGGCTGCACCCGTTCGTCTGCGCCGCGTCATTTGCGGCAGTGATCTTCCAGCTCATCAATGGCGATGCCGGGTTTCAAGCAGCGCGTACCGTGAACGCATCGACAGGAGCGGCGTCCGGTGCAGCTCCGGCGTGGAACGGGTACGGTCTCGACGCGGCCCGAGCAGCCGTCGCGGCAATCGGCGAAATGAAGCGACCGACCCCAGCTCTGCTCGGCTTCGGGCTCGTCAGCATCGTGCTCATCGGGCTGCTCATGCTGGTCGGCCACATCCTTGCGTTCGACCTTGATTCGTCCTTCGAATCGGTCGTTCCGTCGGCGGCGATCCTGGTCGTCGGTTCGGCGCTCGGACCGGGCCACGGTGCCGATGCTGCCACCAAGCGCTCGTCGGTCATCTTCGTTCTCGCAACCGGCGCCTTCCTGCTCTACGATGGCGCGTGCCAACGCGGGGCGCTCCAACGATCCGGCGGCCGAGCCCGACCAGCGCTGTGGCACCTCGCCGTCCAGTTCACGGCCTTCGCTGGTGCCGCGTCGCTTGCCGCGGCGGCCTCTTTTGGTGTGATCGGCGATCGATACACCGAAAGGAAGGAGACCTTGACGGTTGCGAAGCGCGGCACGCGCACGGTTACCAATCCAATCGTGTCGATCAAACCGCGGCTCGTCGAACTCGCTGACACGTTGATGTTCACCGTCAACTCGCGCGATGAGAACGGTCGCATCGTGGCGTCGTACTGGCGCCAATCTGCCCTCGACCACTTCGACGGAACGTCATTCTCACCGCTGCCTCGAAGCTTCACGGGTGTCGCGAAAGGCGAATCGATCGGTATCGACCCGGTGAACGATCCGGGTCGGCGAGTCGTGTTCCAGCAGTTCCGCATCTATGGACTTACCGATCCGTGGCTCCCGGCCGCCTATCGCGTCCAACGCGTCATAGACGTGCCGGCTGGACACTCGGTGGCCGGTGAAGCCGTCACGGGGGATGTCCTTTTCGACACCGCGGCAGCGCCCGAGATGACCTACGAACTCCAGTCGGCACTACCGTTGTTGACGAGCCCGGAGGCAGGCGCGATTGCCCCGGAACTCGCGACCGAGCCGGAGGCTCTGGACCTGACCGCCGGTGTGGCACCCGCCGTGAAGAGTCTCGTAAACGCACTGATCGGAAAGGCCGGCGCGGAAGACGCAGACAACTTCGCGAAGGCCGTTGTCCTGGAGTCCTTCTTCCGCGAGAACTTCACGTATTCAACCGACGTGGCGTGGCACGGCGGCGATCCGCTCGTGTCGTTCCTGCGGGAACGCGTCGGGTACTGCGAACAGTTCGCCTCGGCATTCACCGTCATGGCTCGAACGCTCGGCATCCCGGCCCGCGTCGCTGTCGGCTTCACCAGCGGCGAGTTGCAGTCCGACGGCCTCTTCCACGTGACCGGAAAAAACGCGCATGCGTGGCCGGAGGTGCTCCTCGGCGGACGCGGGTGGGTTCCGTTCGAGCCGACGCCCGGACGCTCCCGACCAGCGGTGGTTGCGTCCGACCCGCAGGTTCCGGCCGCAACCCCGTTGCTCCCCGCTCCGACCGTTCCTCCAGTAGCTGCTCCGACCTTCAACATCACACCACCGGCCAGTGACGGTACGGTTCCGAAGATCGTCACAAGCGTACTGCGCTGGGCGAAAACGCTGCTCAAGGTGGCCATCGCGACCCTCGCCGCTACGCTGCTCCTGGGGACCGGACCGATGACGTTGGTCCTGTGGCGCGTCCGCCGCAAACGTCACCGCGTCCAGGCCGGATTGCCGCCAGGTCAAGCGCAACTCGAATGGTCGTGGCATTCCCTGCTCGCCACGCTTCGCATCGCGTCCGGTGTCAACATTGTGACGTCGCCGACCGTAACGCCGAGCGAGGTGAGTGCGATCGTCCGTTCCCGGTTGAGCCCATCTCAACGCGACGTGCTCCGTCGACTCGGCAACGCCGTTACCGAGTCGCGGTTCTCGTACGTGGGAGTCGACAGTCGGTCGGCGTGCAGTACGGCCGAGACATTCGACCGGGAGCTGCGCAGCGGACTTGATCGCCGCGACCGTCTCCGGCGCTTGGTGATCCTGCCCGACTGAGCCAGCCTGCACTGCCTGCGCGGCCGTGTCGGTCAGCCGGACCGTTCGCTGTCGGAGGGGACGGGACGCACGAACGATTCCCCAATCCGGTCAACGAGCAGCGCGGTTGCGATGAGAACCCCGAGAAATCCAAGCACGGCGAGGGCGGGATGAAGCCCGATGCCTACGCCCGCAAAGATGAGCGAGACCACAAGGAGAAACACCGGACCGCTGAGCGCGTGACGCCGAGCGAACGACGATCTCCCACGGAATCGGACGCGACGCGGGGCCACCGACACCAGTTGGCGTTCGATCTCGGCGAAGACCCTTTGCTCTTCCTCGGACAGAGGCATGTCCTGATCATCCCATACCTCCCGGCCCGTGACAACGCTCACTCCTGACCTGCGCCGGTCAGGTCGGCCGGTTTGGGCCCCACTGTGTGTCGCCGACCTGTTTGACGCGCAGCGTCCCACCTTCGGCGAGGGTGGCCGGACCGACCGCAGCCGCGCCGAACCGGGTGCGGATGGCGTCGACGGCGTCGGCGAGTCGGGCCTCGTGTCCGGGATCGGTTGGACGGGTCGGCTCCAGTGCGGCACCAGGTCCTGCGGCCGCTGCTGTCGGAGTGCCGAACAGGTCGAGCTGCTCCGCTATCACGGTCGCTTCGACGCCCTCCAGCAACGTCGTATCGGCCGTCGCACCGGGTCGCGCCTCCAGCTTCGAAACGCTCACACCGATGAGGCGCACGCCGAGCCGGGCGACCTCTTCGGCAACGTCGGTGCTTCTCAGAAGCGCGACGACGAGCTCGTGCAGCGTCCGAAGGGAGTCGACCGGTACCGATGGGGTCGTTGCCCGGGTGATCTGACGGAAGTCCGCCAACTTCACTTTGAGTTGCACGGTCCGGCCGCGCACACCGGCATGGCGGGCCCTCGATAGAACAGCGTCGGCCATTCGGAGCAACTCGCGCTCGAGGGGTTCCAACTCGAAGTGGTCAACCGCGAACGTCTCCTCGTGCCCAATCGATTTCACAGGACGCTCCGGTTCGACCGGTCGGTCGTCGATGCCCTGTGAGAGCAGGTGGAGGTGCGATCCATTCGCGGACCCAAGCGCCCGGACAAGCGGGTCCTGCGGGAGCTTGGCGAGGTCACCGATCGTGGCGACACCGAACCGCTGGAGGCGCTCGAACGTCTTCGGGCCGACACCCCAGAGCGCCCGCACGGGGAGGGGATGGAGGAACGTCAGCTCCTGGCCGGTGACGACAACCGCCACACCTTCCGACGGACGATCGAGTCCAGCCGTCGCCCGAGCCTTCGCACCGGGGATGGGCGGTTTGGCCTCCTTCGAGGCCAACTTGGCGAGCAGCTTGTTGGTCGCCACGCCGACCGCGCAGGAGAGGCCCGTGGTGTCATGCACCGCGTCCCGTACTGCTTTCGCCGTGGACGCTCCCCCGCCGAACAGGCGACGCCCGCCCGTGACGTCGAGGAACGCTTCGTCGAGCGCGATGCCCTCGATGAGCGGCGTGAACGTGGCAAAAATTTCGTGAATGCGGGTGCTGTACTCGGCGTAGAGGCCGTGGTTGCCCCGCACGAACACGGCCTGCGGGCACAGCCGCTTGGCTTGCACCGACGCCATCGCCGAACGTATCCCATAGGCGCGTGCCTCGTAGGAGCAGCTCGCGACGACGCCGCGCGACCCGTCTCCCCCGACGATAACCGGTTTGCCGGCGAGCGTTGGGTCGAGCAACACCTCCACCGACGCGTAGAACGCGTCCATATCGACGTGCAGGATCGTGCGTTCACTCATGCGTGCCACGCTGTCCACGCGCTATTCGTGGAGACGCACCACGTTGACGGCGGCCCGGTCGGCCCCTTCGAGGCGGTAGCGGAAGGCGCGTGTGCCGTCCCACCGACCGTCGAGATAAGCCAGCATTGGCTCGCTGACCCATTGCGCATTGGACGACAGGTTGGCCCGCGCCTCGGCGAGATCGCAAAATGCCGCGGCCACGACGATGCCATCGGGGTCGGTGCCGGTGGATACCTCGCCCTCCCAAGCCAGCGCACGGTGGACTTCCACTTCGAGATGCCATCCCATATCCGCTGCTGTCGTTGACACGGTGTAGATCGGGCCGTGCCACTCCGACACGCGAAGGCCCGTCTCCTCGACGACTTCTCGCGTCAGTCCGTCCACCGGATGTTCACCGTGTTCGACCACACCCCCGGGCGTCGACCAATCGGTCGTGCCGTTACGGCGCAGGTTCTCGACCAGCAGCACTCGGTCGCCGACCTCGATGATCCCGGCCGCTACCCGCCATGTTCGCAATTCACTGGCCACCCGCAGATGTTCCCACCGATCGGCCGGTCGAAGCGAACGAACATGCTCGGTGGCTGTGCCGCTCAGCCGACGTCGCATGCGACTTTGACGTGTGCAAGCATCTCCGATGTGAATCGCACTCTCGCTTCCGGCTCGCGCTGGACTGGTTCGCCCTTGAGAGCCTGGGCGGTCAAGTGATGGCCGATCTCCAGCCACCGCGCGGCACCCGCCGAGACGCCGCCGGACGACTTCGCTACACGCCAACCGGGCCCGCGCCAAAAGGTCCGGACCAGCGTCTGAGCGCATTGCCCTCGCAGCTCGCACGGGTGCTGGCCTTCGGCGCAATCCTCATCGGTGGTGCGTGCGGCGCGCTGATCGGCTACGGGGTCGTGCGCGTGCAGTATCCGGTGGGGCACACTTTCGCAAAAGCAGTGGGAGCGATTATAAGTGCACTTATTGTTGCGATCGGCATCGCGGTGTTGTCCGTGTTGGTGCTGCGGGCCATGGGTGAGTGGCGTGCGCCTCGCCACGACGGCGTCCCGGTCCATCTCGGCGACGAGATCGACGGCTGACCGCGACCACCGGACGCCAGCGCTGGCTTGCGTCACAGCGTGGGGAGTGACCTACCAAAACCACCCGATCGGACACCCAATAGGCGGAACGGGCGATTGGGTGGTCCGATTGGGTGGTTTTCAGGACGATCCCCGATGCCGCGACCTACCAGCCGCGGAAGGTCGCGAACTCTTCGACCGGGGCACGCTCGGAGCGCAACGTGTTGACGGCAGCGGAAGGGTCGGCGTAGCCGAGGGCCATGCCGCAGTACACCATCTCGTTCTCATCGAGCCCGAAGTGGACCTTCAACGACTCTCGACCGAGCGCCCAATACTCCTGCATGCACGACGCCACGCCCCGCTCGATCGCGGCAAGCGCGACCGACTGCATGAACATGCCGAGGTGCGCCCACTGGCCGTGGCCCATGCGCTCGTCGATCACGAAGAACAATCCAACCGGGGCACCGAAGAACTGCAGGTTCTCGCTCATCCGGGCGAGTCGAGCGGGCCGGTTGCCCCGACCGATGCCGAGCTTGTCGTACATCTGCTCACCAACCGCATAGCGGCGCGTCCGATAGGGCTCCCACAGATCAGCGGGATACATCGGCCGGTCGCCCTGCTCGCCCCCTCGATTCGCACCGAGCGCGCCGGACACCACATTGATGACGCTCTGACGCTCGGCGCCCGACACGGCCACGACCTTCCACGGCTGGAGGTTGCCACCCGACGGCGACCAGCGAGCGGCGTCGAGGATCTCGCGAACCAGCGTCTCGGAAAGCGGGTCGGGCAGAAATGCGCGGGTTGATATGCGCGCATACAGGGCGTCTGTGACGTTCATTGGTAGTCAGGGGCGCGGTGCTGTTGCCAGCCCGTTTCCCCATTCCCCTTTCAATCCGTGCGTGCGGTTTTCCCGCACACGGCTTACCGACG
>JAYSSR010000047.1:0-34699 GCA_043720395.1 Acidimicrobiia bacterium | reverse complement strand
TTCAACACGCTTGCTGCGACAAGCGCACGATGGTGCCTTTCATCACCACAGGGTAAAGAGCGCCTCGTGGCGCACACGCTGCGCGAACGACTCTCACCAGCGCGGGTGACACCGCCAACCCCGCAACGTCGGTGACACCCCTCGACCTGCGTCGCAAGACCACCTACGGGTAGCGTCCGAGCATGAACGCTGTCGCACCGGAAAACGAAGCCCAACAGCAGTACTGGAACGACCCAGCCGGCAAGGTGTGGACCACCTGGCAGGAGCATATGGACCGCCAGCTCGAACCACTCGGTCTCGCCGCGATCGACGCAGTTGCCCCGGGGCCGGGCGAGCACATCCTCGATGTTGGCTGCGGGTGCGGGCATACCACCTTGCACCTCGCAGCGGCGGTCGGGACAAGCGGTAAGGCAACCGGAGTAGACATCAGCTCGTCGATGCTCATTCGGGCTGCGGAGCGTGCGTCCGAGGTAGGCGCTGCGAACTGTCGCTTCGTGGTCGCCGACGCCCAGGTTGCGACCGCCGCTGCCGTTGGTGGCCCCTTCGACGCCGTCGCGAGCCGCTTCGGCGTGATGTTCTTTGCGGACCCAATCGCAGCGTTCACGAACCTTGGTTCGTTGACGCGCCCCGGTGGTCGGTTGAGCTTCGTCTGCTGGCAGGCACCTTCGCAGAACGCATGGATGTCGACGCTGGGCAGCGAACTCCGCGCGATCCTCCCGGAGCAGCCGCCCTTTGATCCGCTCGCGCCAGGACCGTTCGCGTTCGCAGACCCGGCACGTGCGCGGCACGTGGTCGAGTCAGGCGGTTGGGCCAACGTTTCGGTCGACCCTTGTTTCCGCACGATGCAGCTGTTCGGGACCGAGGATTTCGAAACGGCTGTCGAGGGCTCGCTGCTGATCGGTGGTGCCGCTCGGCTCCTCGCTGGGGCCACGGAGGACCAGCGAACTCAGGCTCGTGCGATTGCCGAGCGGGTGATCCGTTCGTTCTGGTCAGACGGCGGCGCTCTGTCCGACGGTGCGTGCTGGCTCGTGACCGCGCAGCGTCCGAAGTGAGGGTCTGGCCGTCGGAAGCTTTGGCGTCAGTCGCATGACCAACGCGCTGCGGGCCGACCTGTTCAACCGCGTTGACCGAATCGCATCGGTTCTCGCCGATGACGTGGACGCCGCCGAGCGCAACCGTCGGCTACCTGCCACCACCGTCGACGCCATGCGGTCTGCCCGACTGCTTTGGCTCAAGGTTCCGACCGTCCTCGGCGGATTCGAAGCCGAACCGGCATTGCAGTTCGAGGTCTTCGAGCGCGTCGCGTACACCAGTGCCGTGGCTGCGTGGTGCCTCTTCATTTACGCGGACAACGCCGGGATGGTGAGCTCCCGTCTCGGCGACGAGGGACTCGCTGCCTACCTCGATTCGGATGGCGACGTCCCGGTATCCGCTGGTGGCGGAGGACTGCGTCCCGGGACGCTGCGCCGAGCCAAGGGCGGCTACGAGCTGAGCGGAGACTGGCGTTACGGCAGCGGCATCGACGCCGCCGAGTGGGTCATGGTCTCGGGCCTACTCCCCCCGGAGACCAACACGAAGGACCCGCGCCCTAAGGCACAGGTGCTCCAATGTGTGGTGGCGCGACGGGACCTGCAGATCAAGGACAATTGGCACGTCCACGGGCTCGCCGGTACGGGCAGCTCTGACTACTCGGCCCGAGACGTGTATGTGCCGGAGTCGCTGACGTTCTCGCCATTCGGGCCGCCGCAGCGCGGTGGACGCCAGTACCGCACGGCCGTCGCCGGGTACCTGTCCTACACGATCCCCGCAGTGGCGCATGGGGCATGTCGTCGGTCGATCGATGACCTCCTGAAGTCGGCCGGATCGATCAAGCGGGGCTACACCCAACCTCGCGCGCTGGCTGATTCAACGGTGTTCCAGCACTTCGTTGGCCAGGCCGATCAGCGGTTACGGGCGGCCAAGGCGCTGATGCTCGCCAACGGCGAGGCCTTGATGGAAGCGGTTGACGCGCAGGGCAGAGCCACACCGGCGCAGGAGGCCGACACCCGCGCCGCCGCGGCGTACGCAACAAAGGTCGCCGCCGACGTCATGCACGAAATGACGCGACTCGCCGGAGGCAGCGCGGTGCAGTTGGGCCACCGGTTCGAGCGGGCACTTCGCGATGTCACCATGGCGTCCACGCACCTGCTCGTCGGCGAGTCGGCGTTCGAGAACCACGGCCAATTCCTGCTCGGCCTTCCCGGCGCGGACCCGATGGCGTAACAGGCGCAAGCGCAGCCGATTGAGACCTTCTGCAAGCATTACTGGAAACATCGATAAACTAAGTCCTATGACTAGGTCCGTCAATATCCACGAAGCGAAAACTCATCTGTCCCGACTTCTCGACGACGTGCGCAACGGCGAAGAGATCGTGATCGCTCGCGCCGGGGTGCCCTGCGCTCGGCTTGTGTCCACGGATGCGGGCCCACGTCCATCTGGAATGCTCGCCGGCGTGTGGCCCGATTTGGCACCGGACGCCGCCTTCTTCGACCCACTTCCGGACGGCGAACTTGAGGCGTGGGAGCGATGAAACTGCTGCTCGATACACATACGTTTCTGTGGCGGGCTGTCGGGTCCGCCCGGTTAAGTGCCCGTGCGAGTGAAGCGATCGATGATCGTTCCAACATTGTGTTCGTATCTGCGGCATCGGCCTGGGAAGTCTCGACGAAGCACCGCATCGGCAAGCTACCCGAAGGCGATGCGATCCTGTTGCGATTTTCGGCGACCATCGGCGACCTTCGCGCAGAGCCTCTCGGAATTTCAGTCGATCACGGGCTACTTGCTGGGTCGTTCTCGATGGAGCACCGTGACCCGTTCGACCGGATGCTGGCTGCGCAGGCGGCGTGCGAGGGCGCTGTCCTCGTGACCGCCGACCCCGCGTTCGGGGATTTCCCGGTCACAACGCTCTGGTAGTCGCCCTACCGGCGCGGGTGCCCACCAATCGACCGCGCCCCTGACGCGCCTCGCTGACCCGTGGCTCGGTTGCCTACTCGGCGAGTCGGCGTTCGAGGACCACCGCCAATTCCAGCCTGGCCTTCAAGGTTCCTGCCGACGGCAAAGCCAGCGACGTCCGAGTGCAACGCCGACGCGCTCCCTACACGAGGTATGGGCTGACGCGTTCGACGAGTGACCGTGCAGCGCCACATTGTCGGCACCGAGTCACGCTTTGGCGTCAACGTGGCGCTGCAGCCGCACTCATCGGCGCTCCGCTCGATACGTCGAGCTTGCGTCGGGTACCACCGTGATTCACGTGGCGTTGCGGGAACTCACGGCCGAACCGTCCAAGCCGCGACGATCCTGTGAGAACGAAACCTTGCATGGGAAATGGCGGCTCATCCGCCGTTTTTCGTCGGATGAGCCCTCACATCCTCCAGGCCAAGCTCGCACGGCGCGGTCTGCGAACGGCTGCCTTCGGTCCTCGGACGCTGATCGACCTGTTTTCCAACGTCGCCCTCAACGAGTACCTCGCCCCGAGGGTCTTTGCCCGATGTGCCACCTCGATGTGGTCGTTCTCAGCGGACGCAGCGTGGCGTGCGGGACGTGCGGGACGTGCGGTGCGCGTGGTTCTCTCGGTGATGACTTCAAGGTCAGCTGGAACGACTTCAGCGGATGTGTCATCACGAAGGCTGAACGTTCCGAGCACTACCAGGAGATCCCCTCGACACCGGTGCCCGCCAAGGCGCTCAAGGCGAACGGATCGCCGAGCTTGCCGCTACGTACAACGACTTCGATCCAACCATCCGTCCACCGCGTTAACCCCAAAGTCACCCACCGGAAGAACCAAATGACCATCACGCGGCCGTCGATGTTCAACGTGCAAACCTGACGTCGTCTCCCTAACGTTCGGCGAATGACAGTTCGCACCGGTGGCAACGTTGTGGTCGACGCTCTCGCGCGGGCCGGAGCGAAAGCGGTGTTCGCAATCCACGGCGTGCAGATCGACCCGATCTTTCAGGCATGCGCAGACAGCGGCGTCGCATTGGTGGACGTGCGCCACGAGGCCAGCGCGGGTTTCGCGGCCGAAGCGTACGCACGCGTGACCGGCAACGTCGGCGCAGCAGCGGTGTGTCCGGGTCCCGGGTTCACGAACGTCCTCACGTCGATTGCGAACGCGCACATCGACCGGACCGCCGTGGTCTATGTGGTCGGCTCGACACCCAATACGTCGCAGGAGTCGAACGGATTGCAGGTCGGTCTCGACCACGTAGCGATTGCCGCGCCCATCACGAAGTGGGCGTGTCGGGTTGCAACGGCGGCGCATCTTCCCCGCCTCGTCGCGCAGGCGATTCGCATCGCCACGACGCACCCGCGGGGCCCCGCCCTGCTCGACGTACCGGCTGATGTCCTCGCGGCACCGGCAGCTGACGGGTTGGTTCACGCGGTTGCCGTGGCACAGGCGTCGGTTGCATCGGACGACCTCGACGCGTGCCTTGCGCGACTCGCAGCTGCGGCCCGACCAGCGATCGTGATCGGCCACACGCCTTCGACCGCGGCTCGGAAGGCGGCCGCCGCGCTGGTAGCCACGAGCGGCGTCCCATGCTTCACCACGTACGGCGCCATCGGTACCTTGGCCGACTACGACGCGCTCTACGGCGGCACGCTCTATCAACTTGCACGGCTGGCCGAAGGTGCTCGTCCCGACGTCGTGCTCGCTGTCGGCACGGCGTTCGGGTTCGACACACCCGGCCTTCGCGATGGCGGTGTGGCCTGGGGTACGGCGATCATGCATATCGACGGCGACCCCGCCGAGGTGGGTCGATTCGCCAGCCCCGGCGGTGGTTTCATAGGCGACCCGAACGCGGCCTTGATCGCGCTCGCGGGCTTCACTGATCGACACTCTTGGATGGTGCCTGGGGAGTGGCGTGCATCCGTTCGTGCGGCGCTTGAGCGCACACGCGCCGACCTTGATGCAGCCGCGAGTGGCAGCGTCGATCCCGACCGCATTCACCCCTACGTCGCTGCGCGCGAGGTGTCCGACGCTGCGGCCGCGAGCAACGCCATACTCGTCGGTGACGGCGCTGTCTGCAAGCACTGGCTCCACGACGCGTTGCGTCTCCCCACGGGTTCGACGTACCTGACCCACGGGCGATTCGGTTGCATGGGCTCGGGGCCGGGCATGGCCATCGGTGCAGCGATCGCTGCACCGGGGCGGCCGGTCGTGTGTGTCGTCGGAGACGGTGCCGCTGGATTCGCGATCGGTGAACTCGAAGCGATCGTCCGCCACGGATTGTCGGTGACGCTGGTCGTGATGAATAACGCGCGGTGGGGAGCGTCGCAGGGATTCCAGTTACGGCCAGGTGGACCGCAGCGTGTTGTCGGTACAACGCTGTCCGACGCGAACTACCACGAGGTCATGACGGCTTTCGGCGGCACCGGCGTGCGCGTCGCGGCGGTCGTTGATCTGCGAACTGCGTTAGCCGCCGCTGTCGGGTCGGCCACGCCCACCTGCATCAACGTCAGCATCAACAACGAAGGACTAGCGCCCGAAGTCCCCCTCCTCAACGCGCCCTGACGAAGACCCGTCAGCCGGTGCGAACTAGCGAAAGAGGTGGCTGCGCTCGAAGCCGATGAAGAGGATCGGGCCGAAATGTTGTCAGTCGCCGCCATGATGGAGTCGATACGTGCGACGAGGTGACGTGTTTCGCTTCAAGACCCCGAAGGGCGTTGCTCATGAGCAAATGGGTGAACGATTCGGCGTAATCGTTCAAGCCGATGAGTTTCTCCCTCGGTCGGTTGTTCTTGTTGTTCCTACCTCACGAAGTGCCCGTGCTGCATCGTGTCGTCCTGAGGTTTTTGTTGACGGGGACGAAACACGGGTGTTGGCCGAACAACTTGGTGCAGTTGATGTGCAGCGACTTGGACGCCGCGCTGGCAGACTCACCGCTGAAGAACTGTGGAGCGTCGATGAGGCGCTCGAAACAATCCTCGGACTTTCGTAGCCAGACGCGGGGCGCACTGATTCGAGCTCCGAATTCGGGGTTGAATCAGTTGTCGAACGCGAGCGACGCCGACAAGGACCGGTGGGACTCAATCTGTTCGCGCAGTTCGTTGATCTTGCGTTCGCCCAATGCCAGCACGTCCGACCCAGCGATGAATCGACGCGGCGGCGGGACCTCAGCCGAAATGCTCAGCAGCGCCTGAGCGAGCTTCTCCGGGTCGCCCGCCTGGTGTCCGTCCTGGGCTTGCCACCAACTCCGTTGCGCCGCACTGCGGTCGGCATAGTCATCGATCGACAGCTCGGGGAAGATCAACGACTCCGGGCTCGCCAACCCCGTCCGAAAGAACCCGGGATTGACGATCGTCGTCCGAATTCCGAACGGTGCAACCTCCTGATCGAGTGCACCCATCCAGCCTTCCAGTCCGAATTTCGACGCGGCGTACACGGAGGAATACTCGAACGCCATCAACCCGGCACCCGACGAGATCGCAATGACATGTCCACCACGCTGACGGCGCATCACCGGCAACACTGCACGCGTCACGTTCATCGGCCCGACCAGATTCGTCGCAAGTTGCCGCTCGACCTGAACGGGTGACATCTCCTCGAAGTAGCCCTTGAACGAAGCTCCGGCGCAGTTCACCAGAACGTCGATCCGCCCGAATCGATCCACCGCAGCAGCGACCGCTTCGGAGCAATCGTCCACGCTGGTCACGTCGAGACGCACGGCGAGCAGGTCCGGGTGAGCACCCAACGCGGACGTCACCTCGACAGGGCGCCGCGCGGAGCCGACCACTGCGTGACCAGCATCGAGGGCCGCTCTCACGAAGCATGCACCCATGCCTCTCGCCGCCCCGGTCACGAACCAAATCTTGCGGTCCCCTGAGATCGTCCCGGTCGTGATGCTCACCCGGCAAGCGTACAAGTGGCAGTCGATCCGTCACGCCGTCACGTTTTGACCGCCTACGTGCTGGACGAGAAGGGCAGTGTCTACGTCGCGCAACTCAGATCACCCAATTCGCTGCACTTGAACATAAAGTACACTTTAGTAAAGCTGAACTTACGTATTCTGGGGATCGAGTGAAACACGTCAAACCTGCCGATGTGGTCGGCCGCGACTCCGAATGGTCTGCGCTCTGCGAGTTCGCCACATCGAAACGTCCCACTGGTGCAGTCGGGCTCGTCTACGGACGGCGGCGCACCGGCAAGAGTTTCCTACTCCGACGTCTCGTCGCCTCAGTGGGTGGCATCTACGTCCAGGCCACCGAAAGCGAGCGCGCCGACGGGCTCACCGAGTTCGGAGAAGCCGTCTCTCGGATCGACGCGGAACGAGGCGGGCAGCGTCCCGAACCGATCAGCTACCGCGATTGGGACGACGGTCTTCGCCGACGCTCGGGCCTCGTCGTGATCGACGAATTCCCGTACCTCTTGCGCCACAGCCCCGAACTGCCGAGCCTGCTGCAGCGGATTGTCGACGACGCCACGAATGACGGCCGCCCGCCGATCCGGTTCATCCTGTGCGGCTCGTCTCTCTCCGTTATGAGCACCCTCCTGCGAGGACAGGAACCTCTCCGCGGCAGAGCAACACTGGACCTCCTCGTGCGACCAATGGACCACCGCGAAACCGCAAGTCTCTGGGACGTCGACAACCTTGAGACGGCCGTCCGCCTGCACGCAGTGTTCGGTGGCGCTCCCGGCTACCGCGCCCTCACCGACGGACTTCCGAAGTCTTCGGGCCAACTCGGCAAGTGGCTGAGCGGCAACGTCTTGAACCCGAGCCACGCGCTTTACCGGGAAGACGACTACCTCCTCCAGGCGGAACGCACGATCAACGACCGCGCCCTCTACGGCTCAGTCCTTCGTGCAATCGCGTCTGGGGTAGCGACACAGGCCGAACTGTCCGCACGACTGCAACGCAGTCGTGAGAGTCTCACGCACGCACTCACCACGATGACGAAGGCTGGCTTCGTCGTACGCGAGCAGGACCTGCTCACGGAGAACCGGCCCGAGTTCCGACTCGCCGATCCGGTTATCAGATTCATACGACTCGTGGTCGATCCTTCGCGTGACCTGCTCGAAGAAGGTCGCTGGGACATCGCTTGGGAACGTGCGCAACATCGTCTCGATGCGAACGTTTACGGACCCCATCTTGAGCAGATCGCCCGCCGCTGGGCGTCGGTGACCTTCAACCCCAAACGTGGAGGCTTCGTCTCGAAGGTCGGCCGAACACGCGCGTCCGATCCTCGCACGCGAAAGGCGATTGATGTCGATGTCGTTGGGGTCGGTGAAGCCAAGAACGGCGACACAGCGATCCGTCTTCTCGGCGAGGTGAAGTGGTCCCCCAGTGCGTTCGGACCAGACCCGGTCGGCCGTCTGCATCGAGCAAGGGAACTCCTCGGCGGCCTCGGCCACAACGTCGACTTCTGCGAACTCGCGCTGATCAGTCGAACCCCGCCGACCAACCCAGGCGACGGCCTACGCGTCGGGCTGCAAGATTTGTACGCGCGCTGACGCTGAGTGCGAGAGAAGGCGGATGGGGTGCCTGTAGAGGTCGCGCGGGCTCGACCACGCACCACGTGTGACGTTCGTTACATTTACGAATTTACGCTAGCAATGTTGACATAGCATGATTACTCTAACGAACGTCGCTCAGACCAACACCGGAGGTCCTCTGATGCCACGAAACAACTCTTCATTCGCCGACCAATCACATCTCGCACAGGCGCAAGTCGCCCTCGGCCATCTGCCAACCTCCGTCCGCATTGATGATTCAACGTTTTGGCAGACGACTGATCTCGGTCAACCATGGGTCATCACAGAAGTCGTCCGCCGGGTGCATCGCGCGGTGCACGGTCGCACGTCGACACACGCAGGCCGCGCCTGACATGTCCGGGACGTTCGACGCTCCCGTGCTCACCACCGTCTGATCTAGGACCCGGAAGGAAACAACTTGCGCTCCTATCGTTCGAGAGCGCTGTGCGCAGAACGGGTCTGGGAAATTCGGGCGCGCGAGTAGTTGCCTTCCGTGCGTCGAACCATCCCGAACCTGCGTCGGCCGGTAACCTGGGCGCGTCAGCTTACTGGCACGGACCTCCAATGCCCACGACCGCCTCCACACTCGACAACGATATGAAGCCGATCACTCGCGTGCGACTTCGTAGAGGTGAGGGTGACCGCTTGCGGGAGGAGGTCCTCGACGCCGCCGAGCAACTGATGGTCGAAGCTGCGAGCGCGGACGCCGTCTCGATCCGAGCGATCAGCCAAGTCGTCGGCGTCACGGCACCGTCGATCTATCGCCACTTCGCCGATCGCGATGCACTCGTGCTTGCAGCGTGCGAGCGCGCCTACAACCGCTTCGACGACTACATCGACAGGGCGGCCGCCGATGCGACCGATCCGCTCCACGACATCAAGAGCCGCGCGCTCGCGTATGTTCGGTGGGCCCTGGACAATCCCGGCCAATACCGCGTGCTGTTCATGTTGCCCGGCACGCACACGCACGACCAAGAAACTGCGCACAACACCTTCGACGCGGACAAATCACACATTCAGGGTTTGCAACAGCTCGATCACGCACTCGCTGATGCAGTTGCGCAAGGGCTGATCCAGCCGATCGGACCGACGATGGAGCTGGCGACCCTTCTGTGGTCGATGGTCCATGGAATCGCGTCGATCCGCATCGCGCAACCCGAATTTCCCTGGCCTGCCGTCGAAAAATCGGTCGGGGATATGTTCCAGATGCTCGCCGTCGGCATGTGTACCGACACCGCTCGCGAACGTCTCGCTGCGAAGCCAGCGAGACGTTCGAAACGCAGCGGCAAATCCGATGTACGAGCGGAAACGGTTCGGTGAGTGAAGTACGACGTGCCGGCCTTCGCCTCATAGAGGACCGCGACCTGAAGCTCAACCGTCTGCGAGCGGCCCTCGCCGAGGGCGAGGCAAGCGGCGTCGACGAAGAATTCGACTTCGACCTATTCTGTCTGAAATCAGCTGAAAATCTGCAGTGCCGTGTCAAACCGTGAGATTGCGAACCGCCGAGACGGCTCGCTCTCGGGCGAATATAAGGAATAATCAGTCGCGCGCTGCCAAGTCCCCTCCCACGGGGGCTCTGCCCCCGTGTACCCCCGACCTACGCGCGCTCGGCACAGGACTGGAGATGGTTTCACCGATACTCGCCAAGTCCGCGGTGAGATTGATATGTGCACGTACTAAAGACGCCGCCGCATAGGCGTCGCGACGCAGTGCCGCGGCCAGCAGGCCGTCGTGTTCCGCTGCGATATCTCGCTTGGCGCCGACACCGCGAGCCGACCAATGCCGGTACAGCTCAGCCTCGTCGAACAGCCGCTGGCGAGTATCCAACATCGTTGAACTCGGACAGGCCGAAGCGAGCTCGGCGTGGAACCTTCGGTGGGCGTTCATCCACGCCGCGTTGACGCTGCCCTCGCTCATCGGCGACGTCACGGAAAGGACATGATGCGCACCGAGGAGCGCCGCCTCCCATTCCGTGTTCCCGTGTTCGACCGACGCCTGAACGGCAATTGATTCGACGTGACTGCGCGCCCACGCAAGGTCGGCGAGGTGCGCAGATGACAGTTCTCGAACACGAAAGCCCGATTGCGGAATCGCTTCAAGGAGACGCTCACCTGCGAGGCGTGTTACCGCCTCGCGGACCACACCGAGACTGACACCGCACTCCTGCGCGAGATGACCAAGGTGAAGACGCGTGCCGCTCGGAAGTTCGCCGTGAAGGACGCGGCGGCGAAGGTCTGCGTACACCTCGCCGGTCAGCGTCCGGGACTCAACACTTCGAGTCTCGGCGCGCATCAGGTCACGAGGTAGATCGGGTCCTGGCCGAGCAAGGAACGTCCATATGTTTCGAGCGATGGGTTGGTCGCCAGGAAGGCGTGACGTGTACCGACGTTGACATCGCGCCAGAACCGCTGGATCGGGTTGCTCTTCGCGAACGCGCCTGCGCCGGCAACGTTCAGCAGCCGTTCGATGCCGAGGCGAAGGTGGTCTGTCAGGTACCCACAGGAACCGCGTAGCCGTGCCTCTTCAGCGATGGAACGCTCAGCCCCAGCGCCTACTGCGTCGATGTAACCGGCGCCACTGAAGGCGTGCAGCCAGGCGGTCTCGACATCGAGGCGGCCGCGCGCGAGTTCTGTCACTGCGACCGCCGACGTGTCGGACGTGAAGTACGTCGTGTAGGAGATGGCACGAGCAGGTGCCTTCGCAGCGACGATGTCAGCGACCGCTTTGCCCGCACCCAACATTGGTCCGGCCAGGATCAGAGCGAGGACGGAACCGGCCGGCCACAGGTCACTCGGCTCGGGCGGGGCACCGTTTGTGTCGTTGAGATTCAGTCCAATTCCAACACGATGGGTCGGCACGAACACATCCTTCGCAACAACAGTGTTGCTCGCGGTTCCTTGCATCCCGGCGACATGCCACGTGTCATCGATCGCAACATCCGAAAGCGGCATCGTCGCCATGCCGGGACCCACGACGTTGCCCGCTCCGTCGAGCACGAACACTCCCCCGCCCGCCCAGTTTCCGTGGAAGCCCCCGGACGCGAATCCCCACGATCCGTTCACGATGTAACCGCCGTCGACTGGCGCGGCGGTGCCCGTCGGCGCGAGCACGCCAAAGACCCGCGGGCGCGGCCCCGCTCCCCAGATTTCGTCTTGCGCCTTCCCGTTGGAGCGCGAGCTTGCCCACGTCGCAACACCGAGCAGGGTTTGGACCCACGCGGTCGACGGGCACGCTGCCCCGAGTTCAGCGGCGACCGCTAGCTGCGTCGACATTGTGGCACCGAGCCCGCCGAGGCGTTTCGGGAGAATCAGCTCGAAGAGCCCAGCGTCTTCGAGCGCAGCAATATTGTCCGGATGGACCTGACGGTTCGTCTCGCTTGCCTCTGCGTTTGCGACGAGCAGCGGCTGGAGGGCCGTGGCGCGAGCCACGAGGTCTGCATCGATACCGAGTGTCGGCGTCAGCGTGGCGGTGGTCACTTGGACGCTCCGGCCTTGACGGGAAGCGTCACAGGCTGGTGGCCCCACATGCTGATGGAGTCGTAGGCGCGGTTCTCATCCCAGTCGGCTCCGACCTCGCGGGCACCATGGCCCACCTCGATCTGGAAGCCCGCAGGAGTTGCCGTGTAGAAGCTGAACATCTTGTCGTTGTCGTGCTTGCCGAGACCGCTCGGGATGGGGAGTCCAGCGGTCAACGCACGATCGAAGGCCGCACCGACATCGTCGATAGTCTGCGTCTCGACCATGAAGTGATGCATCTTCTTCGGGGCCGGAGGCCCGGGCGGACAGATCAATGCGAGCGTGTGATGACGCGGGTTGCCGTGGTAAAAGCGACCACTCATCACGACTCCGGGCGCGATGTTGAGATCGAGCCAGTCGGTCTGCCGGAAGCCAAGTCCATCGACCACGAACCGTTGCGCCGCCTCAGCGTCGGCGACCATGAAGACGCTGTGCCCGAAGCCCATTCCGGCCGTCTTGAAGCCTCCGGGCACGCGGTCGGAGTGAAACGGGGTGTCCGCCGCGGCGAGGCCGTGCACGACCTCGACGGGGACGCCCCAGGGCGACATCGTCTTCACCATCACATCCACTTTGCGCGCCGCGCACTCGGCTGGCGTCCCGTTGACGGTTGGGAAGCCGAGACCTGCCAGACGGTCTGAGACCGCCGCCAAGTCGTCGGCTGATTCCACTTGGAAGCCGAGCACGGTGACATCGTCTGCCGGTCCCTCGGTTGCCAACACGCGATGGACTCTGTCGTCGTTCCGCCACGTGTGCGCGCCGTCTGTCGGGGCGCTCGGGACGAGCCCGGCGACGCCCTCCACGACGGCTACAAATCCTGCAATGTCGGCGACTTCAACGCCGAGATAGGCCAATTCAATCGACATGGTCAGTCCTTTTCGGTAGCAGTGAATTTTGTGGTGATCGAGCCAATGCCCTCAATGGTGGAGATCAGGACGTCGGTGTGTGAAAGAAATCGCTTCGGGTTTCGTGCATTGCCAACGCCCGATGGTGTGCCGGTGAAGATGACGTCGCCGGGTGCGAGCGTGACGATTCCGGACAGGCACTCGATGAGCGCAGACACCGAGAAGATCAGGTCCGACGTGCGAGATGACTGCATCGTTTCACCGTTTATCGTGCAAGACAGCGCAAGGTCATCGGGGTTCACGAACTCGTCGGGCGTCACGATCCACGGACCCATCGGCCCGAATCCAGGAAAGGACTTTCCGAGGCTGAACTGTGGAACCGGAGGGCGAAGCTGCACGGCACGATTCGAGAGGTCCTGGCCAATCGTGAGCCCGGCAATGTGTGACCAGGCGTCGGCTGCTTTGACGTTGTGCACGGTGCGTCCGATCACCGCAACCAGTTCGACCTCCCAGTCAATGCCTGCGCTCGGCAGGTTGACGGTTGCATAGGGTCCGGTGATGCACGACGGGAATTTGGTGAATGTGGGGGGAAATTCTGGAATTGTTGCGCCTGATTCGCGTGCGTGTCCGGCGTAGTTCAGACCGATGCCGAAGCACTGTGATGGTCGGGGGGCGGGCGAGTCCAGTCGAGCGGCATCGAAGGATTCGGGCGTCGCGCCGGTGAGGGCGTCGGCCCACGTGCGGAACGCCTCCCAATCGGAGTAGCACGCCATCGGGTCGGCGCTGAATCGCCCGTCGGACGCACGCTCAACGTCGAAAACACCACCCTCGACGACAACAACCGCACGGCCTGCCAAGTTTGCGAATTTCACGAAGCCTCCAGAGTTCATCGGATTTTTGGTGCAAAATCGATTTTGCGGAGATTATCGACCAACGGACGTCGTGTGCAATTCAAGCGGCATACCCTCACCGACTAGACCACGAGTGACTGCACAGCGCCACGTTGTCCGCACAGCGTGACTCTGTGGCGTCAACGTGGCGCTGTAGCCGCACTCATGCGGGCGCTGACTGGCACCAATCGGCTCGCCGTGTTCCGCCGGGCCACAGCGACGGCACCGACTCCCGCGCGTCCAACTCGGTCAGCGCTCGGAGGAGATCGAGTCGGGCAACTCGTCGGCGGGCACCGCAGCGCCGTTGAACGCTATTGCGAGGCAGAGCAAGGTCGTGCCGGCGATCGCTCGAACTCCCGGGGTGCCCGGACGTGGCCAACCATTGCTAAAAACCACCCGATCGAACTACCCAATAGCGGGCGGGCTCAATACTTGGGTGGTTCGATCGGGTGGTTTTAGGCACAGTGAGCTGAGGTTCATCCAGTTGCGCCCGTCGCGAAAGAAAGAACCCCCGGTTATGTCCAGACCGGGGGTTCCAGTTTTCCAATGCCCCCGCATGTGGAGGAAGGATGCCGATTGTCTTGGTGAGCACGTCGAGTCACAACGTCATCTTGATAGCCGTTGTCTTACCGCTAGACCACCCCCGCTCCCAAACAACAACGTTGGGTTTGTTGATTCGGAGCAGGGGGCGGGATTCGAACCCACACTGAAGACCTTGATTATCTGGATGAAGAAGAGGATGAGGAGCTTGCCCGGCCAGCGAAATTGCTGGAGCCGCGCTGCGCTTACGAAGTTGCCATCGAGGAATGGCAAAGCTCAATCAAATTGTGGCAATCGAAAAGGGTGAGCGAGCGGCGTCGCTGCGGGTGTTGACCGACGTCCACCACAAGTTGAAGGACGCACTGCTCAGCGGCCTTCGCCGGACGTATCAGCCGAAGGACGACGAGGGCGAGACGCTTCCCGGCGAATCAACGAATGTGCAGTCAACCGTCGAAGGGTCGCTCACCGACGTCAAGAAGGCCGTCGGCGACTACCTGAGTGTGATGGCCACGCGCGACTTTGGCAATTGCAGCGCAGACGCCCGCGCCGACGTGAAGATTGGCGATCAGGTGATCGTGGCGCAGGCGCCGGTGTCGTTCTTGTTGTCGCTGGAAAAGGAACTCGTGTCGCTGCAGACCCTCCTGTCCGGCCTGCCGGTGTTGGACTCTGCGACATCGTGGTCGTTCGACGACCAGAACGGCTTCTACCGTTCTGAGCCAGTACAGACCACGCGCACGAAGAAGGTGCCGAAGGCGTTCGTGAAGGCCGAGGCCACCGAGAAGCACCCGGCCCAGGTGGAGATGTTCACCGAAGACGTGATCGTCGGCATCTGGACGAACGTGAAACTCTCAGGTGCCATCCCCGAGACGCGTCGGCGCGAACTCGTTGCCCGCGTCGTGGAGTTGCAGAAGGCCGTGAAGTTCGCTCGCGAGCTGGCCAACGGCGCAGGGGTCGACCGACTCCAGACTGGTGTTGCGATCATGTCCTACTTGCTGGATTGATCGGCTCCTGTTCGTGTCGCTGACACTCAGGCGTCGGCGCGGTACAGCCGAGGCATATCAACCAATTCGGTGTCGCCACGACGCCGTGCGGCCTGGGTCAGTTCGCGCGTGAACCCGGCGCGACTGACCAGCAGACGCCGGGGCTCGACCGGACTGTCGGGCAAGAGTGTGACGGCAGCGTCGAGACGCTCAAGTTCTGCGATGCCTGTCGGCTCTTGACCCGATTTCACCTCACCGATCGCGCATACTCGACGAGATCCACGCGTCGCGATCTCGACTGCGGCGAGATCGAGTTCAATCCGCTTGGACGAGCCCGATCGAAGGTCGAGAAGCACCGCCAGGGCATCGTCCCACGAGGTGAGTCGAGGAGTGATTCCCGTAAACTGCCCGAGAGCCAGTTCGAGGTCCTGCCCTGACGCCGACGGCCGTATACAACCCCGAGCCGAGCGCCGGTGCCCGGCGTTTCGACGAAACGGACCAAGTCGGCCCATTCGCGCTCCCGGCCGAAGACGAACGCAGGTTGTTCAGACATACTCAACCCAGAGATACTCACCAAACTGAGTATATGTGTCAAGCCTTCGAGTTGCGCCCCCGACTCATCGCGTGTCAATCACAGATGGAACCGCACCAAAACATCCTCTGAAGGAGCGACCGACGAATCGGGCCCGAGCGCTCAGCCGGTCAGGTAGCCATAGGACGCGAGCCAGCCAGTCAGCAGCCCGGCCCATGCGTCAGACGGCAGACCTTGCGGACGAACCCCGAAGCCGTGGCCACCGCGTTCGAACAGGTGCATCTCGGCAGGACGGCCCGCTGCGCGCCAGCTCGCGTAGAGCTCCTCGTTACCCGCCGTGCCGATTTGGTCGTCGGCTGCGGCAACGACAAACAGCGGCGCTGCATCCGTTGGGACGCTGTGCGCCGGCATCGTTGGGAGATACACAATCGCGGCTAGGTCGGGCCGACTTCCCGCTGACGAGTCCAGGGCGGCCGTTGCCGTGATCCGTGCGCCTGCCGAAAATCCGATCATCGCGACCCGAGCTGGGTCGACGTCCAGTGATGTCGCATGTGACCTGAGGATGCGGACCCCTTCCGGACCATCGGACAGGAGCGGTTCGATGAACGGATCGATGCGGTTCGCTCCATCGAGGAACGCAGCGAGGGTCGCCGCCTTCGCCTCCTCCGGGTCGGTGGGCGTTGCAATCAACCGGTAGCTCAGTACGGCACACGTCACGCCTCGCGCGACCAGGATGTCGGCGAGGTCGTAGCCCTCGTTGTCCATCGTGAGGAAGTGAAACCCGCCGCCCGGGCAGATGATCGCAGCCGCTCCGTTCGACGTTCCTGGTGAAGGCCGCCGCAGCTCAAGACGTGGCGTCGTGACGTTGTAGCGAACCGTCCCGACGAACGGCGATGGCCCCATCCGCTCGACTTGGACCGGGTTGATCCCACCCGGAACACCGTTTGGCCAGAGGAAGAGGTCGTCGTTCATGTCGCAAATGTAGGGCCAAGCTACAGCCACGCGCCCAGCGCGGGACCGGCATCCGTGCGGCCGGAAAGCAACGCCGCAATCGCCGGAGCTTCGCCAGCGGCGAAGCGTTTGGCGACGATCTCATGAACGAGTTTCGACACGGCCTCCGCAGGGAGGTCGGCGAAGGTCAAGCCGGTGCCGAGATCGATGCCGTGCACGGCCACCTCGCGAAATCTCATCCACACCAGTTCCGACGCGGGGACCGTGCGGCCCTGTGCAGTCACGACCATGTGCACCCACATGGCCGAAGTCAACGCATCGAACGACGTTGACAGGTCTTCGGTCGAAGCAGTCAGTAGGCGGCGCAATTCGGCGGGCGGCAACAGCGATCCGGCTGTGATGTCGGCGTTGCGCTGCGCCTGGCTCGAATACATCGGTGTCTCGATGCCGGTGCGCGCCCACGCCGCGAGCCGCCCGATGGCTTGAGCGTTGAAATGCAGATGTGCCACGATGTGTGCGTTGGTCCAGTTCGGAAGTGTCGAGGGCAACAGGAATGCGGCGTCGTCGAGGCGATCGACGGCCCGCAACACAAGCGCGTTGGCCGCGTCGAGCCAGGCCCGCTCGCTCATACGACCCGGCACACGTTCTCAAGACGGCCGAGACCGTCGATCTCCGTAACAACGACGTCGCCGTCACCGAGATAGCGCGGCGGCGTGCGAGCGTGGCCGACGCCTCCCGGCGTACCGCTCGCGATCACGTCGCCGGGACCCAGTGTGAGGATCGTGGAGATGTACTGCACGAGCGCGACCGGGTCGAACACGAGATCGCCGGTATCGGTGTCTTGCACAATCTCACCATTCACCGAACACGTCATCCGCATGCTCGGCCGTATTCCACCGGGGAGTTCGTCGACCGTGGACATGGTCGGACCGAACGGCGCGGTGTTCTCCCAGGTCTTGCCCTGCAACCATTGGAGCGTGCGGCTCTGATAGTCACGTGCGGTGATGTCGTTGATCACGGAGAACCCGGCGATCGCCGCGGTGGCCTCGGCGACGCTTGCGCGACGAACATTGCGGCCAATCACGATCGCGAGTTCGGCCTCCCAGTCCCACGCAATGCTCTCAGGGGCAAGTTCAATCGTCGCATTCGGTGCGATAAGTGCTTCGGGATACTTCGCAAACAGCGTCGGACAATCCGGGAGTCCGCGACCCATTTCCAGGATGTGATTGCGGTAGTTCAACCCGATGCATATCACTTTGCCCGGACGTGGAATCAGCGGTGCGAACGTCACCTCACGAAGAGGCGAAACCGGACCCGACGCGTTGGCAGCCCGCTCGGCCCAGTCCTCGTTGGCCAGAAGTGCGCCAACGTCGGCGTAACCAGTTTCGACAATGACGTCAGAGTCCACGCGCACGGCGCGCAACCCCTGATCAGTAACGATGGTCGCAAGTTTCATTCGGTGTTCCTGGTCATGGTCGTGGCTCAGCCGGGCGAGCCCAGAGTTGGCCGTTGGAAAGGTGCAGTGCTTCGAGAACCGGGCTGTCGCTGAACCTGAACAGGTCGAGTCCCGCCAGCGATGCGGTGGCAGTCACAGCCACCCAGGACGGCACCACGAACAGGTCACCGGCTCCAACGCTCCAGGTCGTGTCGCCGACGCTCACGGTGCCACTGCCGTCGAACGCCTGGAACACCGACGAACCAACTTCCCGGCCGGGCAACGTCGACGCACCCGGTGCCAGGCGATGAAATTCGGCACGGATCGTCGACAGTACGTCGCCGCCGTTCGTCGGATTCGTGTAGCGAACTGCGGCGTGGCCCGGCGACACGGTAACGGCGGCACCCTCGGCTTCCATTTCGAGCTGAGTAGTCAAGGCTGCGTCGGTCGCGGCCCACCGGTAGACAAGGAGCGGTGTCGCCGGGCTGGGCTCAAGGTGCGAGAGCGGACGCAGCCCGGCCGAACCCCATAGGCGTTCCGACCTCGAAGGACGCTCGCTCTCTAGCGGCACGTGTGGTTCAGCGAAGTCCCGGCCAGGCTCGAAGAACGTGGAATCGATGTATCGCTGGAAGGGGATGTCAAGCCCGTCGATCCACGCCATTGGCTCGTCGCTCTCGTTGATATGCGAGTGCCAATTCCAACCGGCTTGCGGAAGGAAGTCACCGCGGCTCATAGGCACGACGTCGCCATTCACCACCGTCGACACTCCCGACCCGGATACGACGAAGCGAAACGCGTTCTGGCTATGACGATGCGACGGCGCGGACTCGCGCGCGTTCAAGTACTGGATTGCGGCCCAGAGGGTCGGCGTGGCATATGGACGCCCACCGAGACCCGGGTTGGCCAACGCAATCGCACGACGCTCTCCCCCGCGACCAACGGGGACCAAGTCGCCTGCGCGAGCAGCCACGGTCAGCAAGCGCGGCCATCGCCACAGGTGCGGCAGCGCGGCCGAGTGCGGCGACGCCGGCATAAGGTCGCGGATCTCGGTCCACAGAGGAATGAGCAGTTCGGTCTCGAAATCCCGGTAGAGCTGCTCGAGTTCCGGTGTACGCGCCGGTTGCTGCGGCCCTTCAGCGGCGATGACCCGAACCGAATCGCCGTCGGACGCTGCCCTCACGTGTGTCGTTCTGCGCTTGCCAGCAGGAGTTCGAGAATCGCCTCTGGCGCCTCTACCAGGAGATCGTGGCCGTAGGGAACTTTGTGCGTTTCCCAACCTTCGGTCGCCGACAGCCGCCGGTAGAACGGCTCGAACGGACCCTCCGTGAATCCCGCCGCCCACAGGTAGACCTTGTGTGCCACGTCGTAGGCAGCCGGGCCGACTCGTAGCGGTTGCAGCATCGTGGCCAAGGGATGCGGGCTCGCTCTGCGGTCTACGTCCGGCGGCGGCATCGTGGTCAGACCGTCGGCCGTGCCACCGAGGAACGCCTGGTGAAATCCCTCACCTACGAGATCCCACATCGCGTCACCATCCGAGGGGACCATCGCGTCGATATACACGAGCGACCGGATCCGGCCAGGCAATCGGTCCGAAGCACCCGTAGCTACCATCCCGCCGTAGCTGTGCGCCACGAGCATGGCGTCGTTAATGCCTTCGTCCTCGAAAAGCTGGACGACGTCTTGGATATGGGTGTCAAGGTTGATCGCACCGTTCGTGAGGTGTCGACGATCGCCCAGACCGGTCAACGTCACGGGAAACACACGATGTCCTGCAGCGCGCAGGTTCGGGACGATCGGGTTGAAGTACCACCCCGCGTGCCACGCACCGGGGATCAGAACGATGTCGGCCATCGGAGGCTTACTTCATGTCCGGTTGGTGGACTTCGATGATGTTGCCATCGGGATCGTGCAGGAAGATCTGGTACCAACCAGCGACGGCCCAAATCCCGTAGTCCGAGTAGCGAATACCGAGTTCGTCGAGTCGACGTTTGAAGCCCATGATGTCATCGGTCCGGAAACAGAAGTGCCCACGGTCCATGGGATTGATGAACTGCTTCATCTTGAAACCCGTGAACAGATCACGCTCGGCCAGATGGAACTCGATCGCCCCATCGCTGACGAAGTCGACCTTGCCGTTGTAGCCGACTTCAGCACTCGCGTCATTGACGCGCGTACGCCCATCGTTGATTGCACCGAGGTCAAAGATCGTCTGATAAAAGCTCGACAGACGGCCAAGATTGTCAGAACAAAGGTTGAGGTGATGGAACTTGAAATTCATGATTCTCCGGGTTCGTGATTATTGACGTTCGGCCAGGTGGCGTTCGGTAGCGGACGCAACGGCTCGTTCGACACGATCACCAAGTTCCGCCCACTCGCCGATTGCTCGTTCCTCAGCAGCGATGGTACGTCGGGCCATCCGCTGGAACCTCGGCTTTACGTGCTGGGCGAACAATTCATAGTGTCGGTTCACCGCGGCCGGACGGGCCCACTCGTGGTGGACCATGAGGTAGGCACCGAAGCCCCCGTTGGACTGCTTCTCGAGCCGTTCGATCTGCGCGATTGCGTCGTCGGGTGTCCCGATGACGCCGAGTCCGGTCTCGTTGACCCAGGCGACGCGCTCCTCGAAGGTTTCGCCCGCAGCCCGGAAGTGCGGTACCGCAAGGATCTTCTGCGTGTAGTGGCACCACGCATCGAGGCCATAGCGGACATCCTCGATCGCCTGCTCGCGCGTTTCCGCTATGTGCATGGGGCCGACGAGACGCCATTGGTTGCGGTCCGCAACGGCTCCGAATTGCGTCGCCCGTGCTTCCATCACGTCCCAGTGATGTGCAAGAAGATCGAAGCCATCGGTCGTGGTTGCGCCGATCGACAACAACCCGAGCCCGTGCTTACCTGCCACTCGCGGTCCTGTCGGCGACGCGATCGCCGCGACCGCAATTTCAAAGTCCGAGTACGGCCCATATTGCGACTTAGCGTTGACGAGTTTGTATCGGGGCGTTTCGATCGTGATCGGTTCATCACTGCGCAAAAGGTGCATCAACACGTCGGTGTCTTGTTCCAACGCACCACGCTGATCCTCGATCGAGATGCCGAGCATCGCGGCGTCACCGGGGAGCGCCCCCGGCCCGAGGCCCAGCATGAATCGACCACGAAGCAACTGATCGAGGAAGCATGCTCGATCAGCCACGAGGAGGGGGTTGTGATACGGCAGCGAGAGCACCCCGGTACCAAGTTTGATGTGACGCGTCTGCGGTGCCGCGAACGCAATGAAGATCATTGGGTCAGGGATGATCTCGGTGCCCGCGGAATGGTGTTCGCCAATCCATGCCTCTTCGTAGCCGAGCCGATCAAGCAGCTGCACCACTTCGAGATCGCGCTGAACCGCGGAGATCGGGTCCTGCCCAGCCGGCGGGTGGAACGGCGCCATGAAAATTCCGAATCGCATGTGAATCTCCTCAGGTCTGCTGGTGATGGCGTTAAATCGGATAAATAAGAGAGTTCGGAATCATCTCGCTGTCGTAAATACACTTGCGACGAGCGAAACGCAAACCATCGTCAGTTCGCACGATGAGGTCGAATGATCTTCCAACGTTGAACACGGTCGTGATGTCGGAGAGCTTCGTGCGAAACACGGCGTAGTTCGCTTCACATTCCCAGCGGTCCTGGCCGCAAGAATGCACCACCGGACTGCTCACGATGTGACGCTGGTAATACGGATCGTGGAACAACGTTTCCTTGATGCTGTAAACCCGGTCGAGCAACATCCCACGACTCGTGAACGCGAGGGTTGCGAGAGGAAGATTTCGTTCGTGGTTCTCACGCGGCTGTAGTCGGTAGACACAATCATCGGTAAACTGATCGGGCCATTTGTCCCAGTCAGCAGAATCTACGATCGATGAATACCGCGCGTAGAACTGCGTGATCGCGAACCAGTCCTCGAACGTCATGCTCACTCGGCCGCCTCCATGACCGTCCGCCAGTAGCGGTACATCCCGCGGATCAGCGTCTCCGTCACCATGTGCTCGGTGTCTCCGACCTCACGCCCTCCCATCTCGGCAATGGCCTCCGACGTCTTCGATTCGAATCCCTTCTGCGAGAGCTCGATGACTTCCCCGTCGTCGGCCGACACATAACCAGCCGGTCCGAACAGGTTCGCTTGTCGTAGGCGTCGCGCCGTCATCTCCTCGGTGTCGTCGGCAAATCCGAAATGCGTCCACACGAAGTCGAAACTGCCGTGCCCGTTCGGTTGGATCTGGCGGGTTGAGACACTGTTGACCTGTTGCTGGAAGATGACGCTGGGGAACACCGTCGTCATGACCACCGACGGTCCGCCCCACCACAGTTCGGGAACCACGTCGATCTGGCTTGCGTCGTGAAGCGTCATGCCCTCCTTGAAGCTGGACACGTCCGACGTTGCCTCGCCGGTCTTACCGGCGTTGCCACGAGTCGAGATCATCGCGGCATGCCTGAAATGATCGTCCATGCGTAGCTGTGATTCGTTGTCGGCGCGCCACAGTCCGAAGGTCACGAACCAGGTGTGCAACAGGCCCGGGTGGTACGGGTCCTTGATGTTCTCCTGCATCAGCTTCCAGTTGCCCGGTATGCGTTGTCGGTTGTACCCGAGCAGGGTGAGTTCTCGCCCGTTGAAGAGCCGATCGAAATAGCGGAGAACCGTCGGCCCGAGGAACTCTTCGAACGGTTCGACGTCGTGGTCGAACGACGCGAACACGACGCCTCCTCGACGGGCCACCTTCAGTTTCGTGAGACCGTGGTCGGCGGTCGCGAAGTCCTCCGGCATGCCACCATGGACATCGTCGCCGTGCTTGACACCGGCGCGGAACGGGACACCGCGAAGGTTGCCCTGAAGGTTGTAACGCCACTGGTGATACGGGCACACGAACCCGGTTGTGGTGCCATGACGGGCACGGCAGAACTGCATCCCTCTATGCGCGCAGACGTTCTCGACCACGTTGATGTCGCCCGACTGGTCGCGGACCATCACCACGGATCGCTCGCCGATCGCCGTGCGGACGAAGTCGCCGACGTTGGGGATCTCCACCTCCAGACCCACGTAACACCAGTGACCGCGATAGAAGAACCGCTCAAGTTCGATGCGATGCAACGCGTCGCTCGTGTACACCTCGAACGGAATTCGAGACGTTCCATCGAACTCCCAGTTCAGTCTGGTCGTAGCGGCCATATCGTCGTCCGGTCAGGCGTCGGGCATCAGTAGCACCGGCTTGATCGTGGCACCGGTGTGCATGTCGTGGATCGCCGTGTTGATCTCGGCGAGCGGGTAGGTGCGGATCAACCTATCGAACGGCATACGACCCGCGAGGAAGTGATCGATCAGCGCCGGGATCACGACGCGTGGCACCGAACGGCCCTGGTTGACGCCAACGATTCGCGGACCCTTGACGATCGCGTCGAGCACGTCGAGGGAGACCTCGCTGCCGAACGGTGGGGCACCAACGATGGCGACCACGGCGTCAATCGCCGTCGCGGTCAACGCCTGCTTCAACACCGCCGTGTTTCCTGATGCTTCGATGATCCGATCGGCACCACGACCACCAGTGATCTCGTTGATTGCTGCAACGGAATCGTCGGACGCTGCGTTCACGGTGTGCGTTGCACCGAGTTCCTTCGCCAGCGCGAGGCGCGCCGGAACGACATCGATCACGATGATCTTCGTCGCTGGAGTGAGCCGTGCGGCCATGACGGCAGAAAGGCCCACGCCACCTGCGCCGAAGACTGCGACCGTGTGTCCCAACTCGGGGGCGAGTACCTGGAACATCGTGGCCGCGCCAGTCTGAAAGCCACAGACCAGCGGGGCCAGCATCGGCAGTGGAGCGTCAACCGGCACCTTGATCGCGGCGGCCGCGCGCACAACGGCCCGTGTTGCGAACGACGACTGCCCGAAGAAGTGCGTGTGCAGGGGCCCACCATCGGCGAGGCGCATGGGCGAGGACCCGTCCATACGGAATCCGCCGACAAGGTTCCGCGGCACCCACGTGTCGCACTGGACCGGCCGACCGGTGACGCATTGGGCGCACTCGCCACAGAAGTTGAACGACACGACGACGTGATCTCCCTCCTTCAGCGTCTGGACACCCCGTCCTACTCGCTCGACCACACCGGCCCCCTCGTGGCCGAGCAGCGCCGGAAGCGGGAAGGGGATCACCTGGTTTTGGCCGCTGACGTCGGTGTGACAAATCCCCGACGCCACGATCCGAACGACGATCTCGTCGTCGCGCGGGTCCTCGACGATGAGATCGCGCACCTCGAACGGTGCGCCCTGTGACGCGGTGACGGCACCGACAGCGGTGGTGATGGTGGACATCGAAACCCCTTTGGATGAATGGCGACTCACCGCTGAGGACACGCATTCGGTCGTCTCGGTGGCCTTCGATCCATAGTGCAGAAGGTCACACGGTCGATTCCACGATTTTCCACATGGCAGAAAGGTACCGAGTACGTTGACTCCGTGCGAAACAAGCCGACGTACGCACTGCAGTCAGTCGATGCAGCGTTGCGGCTGACCCAGACGCTGCAGGCGATCGGGCCGATGCGGGTGAGTGACGTGGCAGCGGAGTTGGACGTTGCGGTCTCGACCGCTCATCGCCTGTTGGCAATGTTGGTCTATCGAGGTTTCGCCGAGCAACTGCCGGATCGTCGCTACGGCCCCGGTGCGGGGCTCCGGCCGATCCCCGTCCTCGATCCAACGGCTGCGGAGCTTCGCCATCGCTCCCGGACCGCAATGGTCGCCTTGGTCGACCGAGTGGGCGAGTCTGCGAACCTGGTCGTGCTCGCCGGACTTGAGGTGCGATTCGTCGCCACTGCGGAATGCGACCGCGTGCTGCGCGTCGGTGACCGCTCCGGTCAACGCTTGCCGGCCCACCTGACATCCGGCGGGAAGGCGATTCTCGCGGCTCTCCCTGATACAGAATTGAACCGCTTCAACCACCTCGGCCCAGCACTAATGACGAAGCTGCGACGAGACGTTTTCGCCGCCCGTCAGGTGGGCTACGCATCAAATCATCAGGACACCGAGAAGGGCCTCACCGCTCTCGGGGTTGCGCTCGTTCCGCTGCCTGGCGCACTACACGCCGCGATTTGTCTGGCCATGCCGACCGCGAGGTTCCGGCGAACGCTGCTCGGCTCCTACATCGCTGCACTCACCGAAGCAGCACGCCGTATCGAGGCGGCACTCGGTCACGCCACGCGCGACGAGTAGGTCGGCGAGGTCGAAGCCCGCGTTGTCCATCGTGAGGAAGTGAAAGCCACCGCCCGCGCACGGGCGCTGACACAGTCAATTTGTATTACAATCAGTATGTAGTACAAATAGCATGTACTATGTCACCGTGATCCACGGCCGACAACGAGAACTCGATCAGCTTGAAGGGGCATGGGCAAGAGCCCAGGCCGGCGATCCGCAGATGGCCGTGGTGTGGGGACGTCGTCGCGTCGGAAAGACCTACTTACTCTCAACGTTCACCGCACCGCTCCCCTGCGTGTTCTTCACGGCGACCCGCAACGACACCGAGACCGACCAGATGGCCCGTCTGTATGATTCGGCGAAACGCGAACTGAGCACCGAGATCGACTTCGCTGGAGGGGCGTTTCAGAACCTCGAGTCAGCCTTGCGGTTCTTTTTTCGGGTCTCACAGGACCGTCCACTCGTTGTCGTTCTCGACGAAGCTCCGAGACTCAGTTCTGCCCGATCCGATTTCGGCGACGTCATTGCCGCAGTATGGGACCAGCGACCACCACGAAGCCAACTGCTACTCGTCCTGTGCGGGTCGGCGGTGTCAGCCATGCGCAACCTCCTCGGCCCCGAAGGTGGCCTCTACCGGCGGGCAAACCCAGAGCTTCGCGTCGAGCCATTTGACCCGTGGGAGGCAGCGTCATTCCTCGGACACCCAGATGGCGAAACCGTGGTTCAGGCATATGCTGCCTGCGGCGGTTACCCACTCCATCTCAAGGAATGGCACCCAAAGAAGTCCGTCGCTTCGAATCTTCGCCGCCTCGCGGGCGAACCAAATAGTGTCCTTCTCCGAGATGCTCTGGACATCATGTTCGAAGATCTCGACTTCCGTTCCGGGTACGAGCGAGTGCTGGCAACGATGGCCAACGGGCCAACTCGTCGATCAAAGATCGCGAGCCGCGCACAACAGCGCATTGACACGACCCTCATACAACTCCAGCGGTCCGGATACGTAACCGCAGAGCGCCCGATCGGATCGCCCGCAACCGCTGATCCGCTCTACCGACTGACCGATCCCTACATTCGTTTTTGGTTCAGCGTGTTGCGCGCCGACGCCGAACTGATCGATGGCGGACAGGGTGCCGTCGTGCTTCGTCGAACTCAGCCGAAATGGGAGAGCCACGTTCAATCTGTTTTCGAGGAAATTGCGCGCCTTCACGCGATTCGAGCAGTTGCCGACGGGCTATTACCAGAAGCAGTCATCGGGCGTTGGTGGCTCGACGAGACCGTGGAAATCGACGTGTTGGGGCTCAACTCCGCGAACGAAGCGACCCTCGTCGGCGAGGTCAAGTGGCAGGACAGACCAGTCTCAACCGGACAGGTTGAGCAGCTTCGTCAAGCCGCCGCCCGGCACCTGCCGCTCGCCGCAGACGTGACCTACTGCGTATGGGCAAGACACGGCATCGATTTACGGGCCAGGCAGCCCAGCCTCAAGTCATTCACCCCGAACGACATGTTCCCCGCCTGATCTTGCCGCTCGCCCTTGAGCGCGTACAATTTCACCGGTCCTGGACAGCGGCAGGTCGCGATTGGGTACGACGGTGGGTCGAAGTGCGAGGATCACGCGATGGACAACCCACCGGAGGACAACCCACCGGAGCACGACACGCCGGACGCCGCGGCGTCGCACGTCCGAACGGAGATCGACGGACCGGTCGGCATTGTCCACCTCGACCGGCCCGACAAGCTGAATGCGGTGACCTACCGGATGATCGCCGATCTCCGTTCCGCGATCGACGCTCTTGCTGTAGACCCAGCGGTGACGGGCATCGTCATCACTGGCACGGGACGCGGCTTCTGCGCCGGTCTCGACATGGACGCTCTCGGTGAAACCGCGTCCGGCGCGGCCCCGGCTCGGGCAACACCGACCGATCCAGAGGAACTCCCGGCGCTGTTCGGCTACCTGCTTCGGATTCCCAAACCCGTCATCGCCGCGGTCAACGGTGTGGCGGCCGGTGGCGGCTTCGTGCTCGCCATGATGTGCGACCTCCGTTTCGCCGACCGCAGCGCCCGGTTCACAACGGCGTTCTCCAAGCGCGGTCTCATCGCCGAGCACGGCACGAGCTGGCTCCTTCCACGGCTCGTCGGGACGGGACGCGCTCTGGAGCTCCTGTGGATATCGAAGGTGATCGACGCCGACGAGGCATACCGCATCGGCTTCGTCGACCGCGTTGTCGACGACGGAACATCGCTCGGCGAGGCCGTGCAGTTCATACGCGCGCTTCATGAATCGGCCTCGCCCCGATCGATGGCCCGGATGAAGGCTCTCGTGCTGCGCGGTTGGTCGCAGCCGATCGGCGTCGCCCTGCACGAGGTCAACGACGAGCTGCCCGCGGCACTCGCGCATCCCGACGCAACCGAAGGTGTTCGGTCGTTCGTCGAGCGGCGTCCACCGAAATTCCAGCCCTGGACCGGAGGTCTCCTATGAGCAGTTTAGAGCAGATCCGCTATGCTGGGCAGCCGGTTGCGACCTTCGCATTGCCGCCCGCACCGCACGCTTCAACACGGCGTTCCTCGACGTGGGTGTGGCAGGCGACATGGCGCTGCCGTGGAGCCTGCCGCGACTACTCGGGATGTCGAAGGCCATGCAGCTGATGCTGCTGCCTGACAAGTTCGACGCTGACGAAGCGCACCGGATCGGACTCGTGCCGAGCGTCCATGACGACGCCGAGCTGCCGACTGCCGCCGAGGCCGTCGTGGCGCGGCTGCTCGCCATGTCGCCGCCCGCACTTCGGACGTGCAAGCAGAACTTTCTCGACGCATCGCGGCTCGGCTACGGCGAGTTCGCCGAGCTTGAAGCACAACGTCACCTCGATCTGTTCAAGCTCAACGACACCCGGGAAGCGTTTGCTGCCAAGGCCGAGAAGCGTGCGCTCACGATTCACGGGCACCTGAGCCGCAACACGTCGTACCAACCTCAAGGAGATTCATGCTTCGCCTTCGTCAGATCGCGTTCGTCGCCGCCGAGCTGGGGCTGGTCGTCGATGACCTCCGTTTCGTTTTCGCGTTCGGGGTCCCGTATAACGATCCCGGGGTCGCCGTGTTCGGCCTCCATAACGCCGTTATCCCAGCGGGTCACCAGTTCATCGAGGTCGTCGCCCCGACGCGCGACGGCACAGCCGGCGGACGTTACTTGGAGCGTCGTGGAGGCGACGGCGGGTACATGGTGATCCTGCAGTGCGACGACCATCCGACCGTCAAAGCACGCATCGACGCGCTCGGCGTCCGCAAGGTCGTCGAGACTGACAGCGATCACTACTCGATCATGCAGCTCCACCCGAGAGACACGGGCGGGAGCTTCTTGGAGATCGACGTGCAGGTCGGGGGCGAGTCAATGGATGGTCCTTGGGAGCCCGCCGGTCCGATGTGGCAGCAGCAGCACAGCCCGACCGTGCGCGGGATCACCGCGGCAGAGATCCAGAGCGACGCTCCCGCGGAACTTGCCGCGCGCTGGTCGGCGATTCTCGGCCGCGCCTTGAGCGGCGCGGGCGACGCGCCAACGATCGCGCTCGACAATGCGACGCTGCGATTCGTGCCGGTAGCGGATGGTCGCGGCGAGGGGCTCGGCGGCATCGACGTCCAAGTCGATCCGCTCTCGCGCGCCGAAGTGCTCGACCGAGCGGACGCACGCGGCCGTCGCACGGGCGATGACGCCGTGTTGGTGGGAGGCGTCCGCATCCGCGTTCTCTAAACGGCCGCGGTCAACACCACCGGACCGCTCGCAGGCTCAGGTGCGGCGCTCGAACCACGCGACGAGTCGGTCGATGCTGCGCTGCGCCGTCGCGAGGTCGGGCTCGTTGAGGTGCCCGTGCCCGGTGTCCGGCTCGAACAGCACCTCGACGTCGACCCCGGCATCGGCGAGTGCGGCTGCGTATGCCTCACCCGAGGCGCGTAACGGGTCGGCCTCGGCGTTGAGGATCAGCACCGGCGGTTGTCCTCGGAGATCACCGTTTGCGGCGAAGGCGTACGGGTCGGCCAGCGCTTCCGTTGTGCCCGCATACTGAAGGTTGATGAACTCCATCAGCTCCGGCGGGAATTCCATTGCACCGGTCACCCGAGCAAAGGCGTCCGTGATCGCCTGTGAAGGTTGCGGCAACACCTGATGCACCACCGGGTACACGAGCACCGCCGAACGGGGCACGGACCCGGCACCGTCGCGCAGTCGCTTCGTGACGCCGGCAACAAGGTTGGCACCCGCACTCGCGCCGCCGAGGTGCAAGGCTGACACGGGTACGCCGAAGCGATCGGCATTCGCCACGGCCCAGTGCCATGCGGCGAGCACATCGTCGGACGCTGCTGGGAACCGGTCCGCCCCGACGGCTTTTCGGTAGTCGACGGAGAGCGTCGCCACGCCACGCGACGCAAGAGTCAACGCAACCCAATTGGCCTCGGGCATGTCGAGGTCCCCGAAGACAAACGCGCCGCCGTGCACCCACACGAACCCCGCAATGGGCGGCCGGTCGGTCGGCGTGTACATCCGGGCCGGGACCGTTCCCGCGGGTGTCGCGACGTCGTTCACGGTCACCGCGACGTTCGCGAGTACCGGGAATCGGGCAACGAGATCCACCGTCGTGGGCGACGGCGGCTGGGCAGCCCGAGCCCCAGCGGGATCGTTCTCGAGCAAAGCGACCATTGTCCTGAACCCTTCGACGGAGGGTGAAGGCGGGGCCGGGGATTCGGACATTTGGGTCTCCGTTACGTAGGCGAGACAGGTGAAACACGAGTCGACTCGCGCACGACAAGCTCCGGGCTGAACACGATGTGTCGGTGCGTGTGCTCGCCGCCGAGGCATTCCTCGACGAGCAGTTGCGCGGCCGTTCGCCCGACCTCGTAGGCAGGCTGGCGGACACTGGTAAGCGGGATCGGTGCAAACGAAGCGTGCGCGACATCGTCGTATCCGACGATCGCGACGTCGTCGGGCACCCGGATCCCGCGCTTCAATACACCTTGCAGCACCGTGAACGCAGCAGCGTCATTTGCACAAAAGATCGCGTCAGGACGACACGCCAGGAGCTCGTCGATGTGGGACGCCACGTCCTCGGTTTCGAGGGTGTCCGCCGCGACGACGTCGACCCGGACCGACGACGCGCCCGGACGCGAAGCCACGGAGCGGCGGAGACCGACAAGGCGCTCGGCGAACGGGCGAAAGTACGGCGTAACGCTGAGGTACACGATTCTCGAACGGCCGATGTCGAGCAGGTGACGCCCGGCGAGCTCCCCGCCGACGACGTCGTCGACGCTTACCGAGCAGACGTCGAACCGGTCCGCGGGCTCGTTCAGCAACACGACTGGGGTCCCGCGCGACCTAAGCGTGTCAAGGCGCACGCGGAGGTCCTCGGCCCGGATCGGCGTCATGAGCACCCCCCGGATGCGTTGCTCCTCCAGGTACCGCAGGTGTGCATCCTCCCTCGCGACCATTGAGTCCGAGTTGAACAACAGCGGGACGAAACCATTCGCGACCGCCTCGACCTCGGCACCGCGCAGGACCGCCGTGAAAAACGGGTTGGCAATATCAATCACGACGATGCCGATCGCCGTATTCCGAGCAGAGCGGAGCTGACTTGCCGACGCATTTCGGATATAACCGGTGTCGGCGATCGCCTTCTCAACCCGTTCACGAAGCTCGGTCGCCACGGATGATTTGCCGTTCAACACGTGTGAGACGGTGCCGACCGACACGCCCGCTCGCTTTGCGACATCTTTGATGCTCATAGCTCGCAGATCAGGCGACGCCGGCCGCGAAGAGCGCCAGCTTGGCGTAGAGGTCTTCGAGCAATAGGCGACTGTCGATGCGCGTGAAGACCCGTAGGGGACGTCCGTCAGGTCGCGGCTCGTACAGCCCGGAGTCGGCGATTCGCGGGCATGGCACGGTCACCCACGCATTCGACGCGGGACCCGACTCGAACGCGGTCTGCAGGGCCACCAACGACACGAGTGGGCTGTCGCCGAGCACGTACGTCTCCCCCATCGCCCGGCCCATCCCGTGCACGCGCTCCACGACCGAACCAAGGGTGTCGAAGAGGAACTCGCCGAGTGGCCCAGCCGAGCGCAGGCGCACCATCAGCTCGGCGCGCGACGCGATCACCTGTCGGTACGCGTCGCGTGGGACCTGCCAGATGTCGAGGTCGGAGTCGTTGAAGACGACCTGCGCGGCGAGCGGATCGATGTGGGTGTTGTATTCGAGGTCCATCCCCGCCTCGGGCGGGTCCGCGAGACCGTCGTGCTCGTGGCCACCGATCCAGATCACGGTGCAGCGTCCGGAAATCCGCGGTTCGATCAGCCAAGCGCTTGCGAGCGCGGTCAGACCTCCGCCGCAGGTAACGAACAGCGGGAGGTCGGTGTCGGTTCGCATCGCCTCCGACACGATCAGCTCCGCGCCGGCACACGACCGGGGTTCCCGGCGGTTGGCGAACGGCACGTCCGATCCGACGACGACCCGAACGTCGGATCGGTCGCATCGCCGCGCGATGTCGAGCGCGGCGTCGACCGAGAGATCAGCAGGCAGACCGGGTGGATTCCACGAGTCACCGGCGCGGAGCTGCGAGCCGATCACGCCTACGACCTCGACGCTCGGGGTAAGCAGCAGGTGGGCGAGCTGAACGAGGCCGTCGGGGTCGCCGCAGTAGTCGTTGTCGCTGATCACGCGCATGCGTGGCACCGCCAACCCGACATGCCATGTGCCCGCCGAGAACGAACTCACGCCGGGCCGTCCTCGGCGTAGCGGGTCACGACCATCTCACCGTCCACACAGTAAAGGCAGATCACCCTGCCGGTGAACGAGCAAGCGGTCTCCGCCGACACGTAACGTCCGTCGAGCACCGCAAGTTCGCACTCGACGCCATCGTCGCCCGACACAGTCAGGCGGATGAGGTCACACGTCATCGCATCGGCATACCCCGGCTCGGGTGCGAGCATCTGCGCTCGCAGCGTCAACGTGCCAGCCGGACGGGCGATGCGACGCTCATCGGTGATCGTCGAGAGCGCCGCACGCGCGATCACCGAATCAGCTGTGATCTCGATGTCGTAGTGCTGCTTCTCGTCGTAGCGGATCGTGAGTCCGCCGACGTCAGTGCACTTCTCCACGACCGCGGTGATGTGGGCATCGAGGCGACGCTGGCGGCGTCCGATCAACGTCGGTGAGGGATGGCTCAGCCGACGCCCTTCGCCCACCAACCGCACCCCGACCCCGTGCACGACGGTGGCAGCCGAGGCAGGTGTACGGCGCACCGCGATCCATTCGGGCCCGAGGTCGGCCGTCGCGAAGCTGTCGTCGAACACGGGCATGGTCTCGCCCACGAGTTCGACGGGGTCCGGCATCGGCCACCCGCCGCGCCACGTGACCGGCGTCGCGAACGTCTCGCGACCCAGCGGCGAGAACGACCGCGTGAGGCCGAGAACGCGCATGCCCAGCAGTACGAGGTGCCAGCTCCCGTCGGGCGCCTGAATGAGGTCACCGTGCCCGGTGTTCTGAATCGGGCGCGCAGTACTACGCGCACTTAGTACTGGGTTCGAGGGGCAGCTCTCCCAAGGCCCGTAGGGCGAGGACGAGCGGGCGACACTCACCGCATGGCCACGTTCAGTACCGCCCTCGGCGATGAGCAGGTACCACGTGCCCTCGTGGCGGTAGAGGTGCGGTGCCTCCGGGAACATGAGTCCGACGCCTGACCAGATCGACCGTGGTGCCTCCAGTGGCTTTCCGGTCGCAAGGTCGACGCGTGCCTGCATGATGCCGAGATGCTTCCCTCGCTCCTCGCCGTCCACGACAAGCCCGGAGTAGGTGATGATGCATGTCCCGTCGTCGTCCCACGCAATGTCGGGGTCGATGCCGGACAGCGCGATAGGCGACCCGTCACTCCACGGTCCGGCTGCGTCGGTCGCGGTGAACAGCAGCATCCCGCGCCCTCCGGTGACGGTGACGACGAGATGGAACAGGCCCTCGTGGTAGCGGATGGTCGGTGCCCAGACGCCGCCGCCGGTGAACACGTCGTCGAGCTGCAACTGATTGGCACGTGGAGCGACGTGGCCGATCAGCGTCCAATCGACCAGGTCGGGGCTCCGGTAGATCGGCATGCCCGGAAGGAACTCGAACGACGACGTCACGAGGTAGTAGTGGTCACCGACGCGGGTGATCGACGGGTCCGGATTGAATCCGGGGATGAGGGGGCTAGCGAGTCGCATTGTTGCTTTCGTGGGGGGACTTCAAGGACTTCAAGGCTGAGCGGCGAGGAGGGCTCGACGCTGCTCACGTCGCAGCGCCTGACGGTCCGGATCGGACACGGGTGCGGCCATCATCAGACGCTGCGTGTACGGGTGTACCGGACGGCTCGTCACCTGGTCGCCGTCACCCCACTCCACGATTTCGCCGTTGTACATCACCGCAACACGGTGGCTGAGGTAGCGGATGACGGAAAGGTCGTGAGAGATGAACAGGTAGGCGACACCGGTTCGCTGCTGGATCTCGAGGAACAGGTCGAGCACGCGCGCCTGGGTCGTGAGGTCGAGTGCCGAGGCCGGTTCGTCGCACACGATCAGCGTCGGTTCGAGTGCGAGCGCGCGTGCAATCGCGATCCGCTGACGTTGCCCACCAGAAAACTCGCGTGGCCGACGCGAACCGGCGTCCGGGGGCATGCCGACCTGGTCGAGCAACGTGCGGACACGGGCGCGTGCCTCGTCGCGCGCAACGTCTCGCACCGTGAGCGGCTCCGTGAGGATCTGCTCGACGGTCATCGATGGGTTGAGCGACGAGTACGGGTCCTGGAACACGACCTGGAGGTCCTTCGCCAGGAGGCGACGCTCGGCTCGGCTCGCGTGCGTGATCTCTTTGCCCTCGAACTGGATCGTGCCAGCCGTGACGGGAGCAAGCCCGAGCACGGCCCGTCCAAGCGTCGTCTTGCCGGAGCCGGACTCCCCCATGATCGCGACGAACTCGCCCTCGTCGACGCCGAAACTGACACCGCGCAGGGCCTCGACGAGCACTGAAGACAGGGCCGAGGACGGTTGCCACGTCACCTTGGCGCCATCACCGATGTCTGCAATACGCTGGCACGCCACTTCGATCGCATCGGCGGGCTCGACCGGCAGCGGTTCGCCTCGTTCGAGGCCGATGCGGCGGGCGCGCCGTTCATCGATCCCGGCGAGGACATTCGCTTCGATTCGCGGATAGATCGCGCGTCCGAGCGCGGCCAGCGTCATCGGGACGAGCGTCGCGCCGACGAGCATCGCGGTCTGGAGACTGCCTGGT
>JAYSSR010000046.1:0-34810 GCA_043720395.1 Acidimicrobiia bacterium | reverse complement strand
GTTCGACAATGAGACAGTCACCTTGGCCTGGTGAGGCGTAGGTGAGGTTGGTGCCGTTGTTGGACAGGCATCCCCAGTCGGTGGCGTTTTTGAGGTCGGTGTGGTTGCCGTGTTCGAGGTAGTGGCCGCCTGCGGGGACCGGTATTCCGATCGTTACGGGCGGGGTGTTCGGGTTTCTGGGTGTGTTGGACCCTTGGGCGGCGGCTGCGGTAGGAGTGCCGTCGGCGTTGAGTTGTCCGGGGATGTAGACACCGTTTTGGTCGACCCAGAGGAATGTCGGGTTGCTGCAGGAGCCGACAGTCGTGAAGTTGTTTTCGGGCAGAACGCTGAGTTTGTCGTTTTCTGGTCGGAGGTTGTTGATCATGGCGAGGGCTTGTTCTGCGGTCATGACGCAAGGACCGGCAGTGGTCGACGGGTTGGGTTCGAGCCACGCGGTCAGGAGTTCACCAACCACAACGTCTTGGCCGCCGATGATGCGGTGGTAGGTCATCGGGACCTCGTTCAGCCCGGCGACGAGACGCAGTTCGGGAAGCCACGGCGAGAACCAGTCCGAGTATCCGCCCCCCGTGATTAGTTGGCGGTGCGGACCGTTATCTGGCCCGATCTGTACGTAATCGGTTCCTACTGGCGTGATTCCCGTCAACGACAGGTACAGGCTGTTCTCCGGATAAATGGCGTACCGTGACAGTGGACCGGATACATCTACCGGACAAGCGCTCGACAGGACCGGATATGCATGACTCCAACCTTCCGCGTAATCAGTACCGTCCTCTTTCGCGAATAGTGGGCGGCATCCGCTGACTGGCACTCGACCATATCTAACTCCCCACAACACGAGCGTTACTTTCGGTAGAGCCACGGTCGTGAACGTTTTCACGGCGATCGTGTGACCGCGACGCAACAGGCGGGCCTGATACGTACCGGCTTTCGGTGTGCTCGCAACATGAGTAGAACGAGCAGCCGGAACGGATGGACAGGTTGAGCAATCGTCGGACTGACCAATCGCGTCAAGGCGGATCTGATCGCCGCTCACCAATTCGCCACCATTCACGGCAACATCGATCGGGAATCCTTCCGTCATCCCTGATCCCGAATTCAGGGAAAGACTCGGTGTAGGCGTCACCGTGAACGACGCAGTCGACATCGCAGACCCCGCCCGGACCACGCGAGCGGTGTACGTGCCGGCCGGTGGCGCAACAATGGTCATTGTGGCATCTGCCGGATACCGGGCCACTTCGGTTCCGGCCGCATCAACAACCTGCACATCGTCGAACAACGTCGCGTTCGTGATCGAGACCGACACCGATTCCCCAGCAACGAGCGCGTTCGGCGCCGTGATGCTGATCACAGCAGGTGGTGTCACCGTGAACGGAGTCAGCGAACTGACGTAACCGTCACGGTTCATCTGCACCGTGTAGACACCGGCGACTATCGGCGCCGGAAAGCCAATGGTGGCGGCGGCCGGGTACGAGGCCACCACGCCACCAGCAGCATTTACCACCTGAACGACGTCGCGACCAGCGAACCAGTCAGACACGTTCACGGTGATCGTCTGGCCGGGCAACGCCGCCGACACAGCGTTCGAAGGCCCGAGGAGCAGGGTCGCTTGCGGGACCGTGTGCAACCTGACATTGGTGAGCGTGAACGGACCAGAAGATGTAACCCGCAGGGCGAGTTGGTTGTTGTCACCTGTGACCGTGACCGGTGTCCACACCACACTCGTACTCGCACCGGCACCAAGGGTTTGCGGCCAAAGCTGCCCATGATTGGCAGCACCATTCCCGGTCTTCTCGTTCGCCCAGTTCGACATTGTCGCGAAATGAGGAACAACCGTGACCGCGTTGGCCGCAGTACCGACGAACTCAAGCGCGTAGGAGCCTGCCGGAACGGACAGCGTGAAGGTCTCACGTTCCGCGTTATCAGTCACCGCAATACCTGTCGACGTCGCAAGGTTCGATGATCCCCACCACGGATGCCACCCATCCTGGCCCGGCGCTTTCGCGACTGGTGTCTCTGACCAGAACGGCCCAGCAACCGACGCCGGCGGACGCATTGTTGTGGGTGTCGGCGAAACAGTCACAGGAGGCGCTACTGGTCTCGTAGCGACCGTGACATTCGTCCGAAGGATCACGCGGGTGACCGTGAACGCAGCCGTCCCCGTGAGACGCAGATCGAAATGGGTTCCCGCTCCGCTCATCGTCACAGGCCACGTCTGGCTGCCGGTCCACGGTTTCGGGTCAAGTTCACCGTTCGACCGTCCCGACGCCTCCACCGGCAACTGAACGCTCGACCAGTTCGTATGCGCCCGAAAATACGGCGTGACGTTCACACCCGAGGCTGCGGTGCCCTGCAACTCCAACGTGTACGTGCCCGCGGGCACCGGAAAGGTGTTCGTTGAACGTTCCGTGGTCGTGTTCGCCGTCATCGACGTCGAACCAGCGAAACTGACCGCGGTGCCCCACCACGCATGCCAGTTCGACGACGCGACCGCGGGTACCTCGTTGAACACCTCCACCCAGGATGCCGGCGGGGTCGTGGTCGTCGTCGTTGTCGTGCTCGCGGTTCGGATGATGACCCGGGTCACCGTGAACGCTGCCGTGCCGACCATCCGCAGATCGAAATGAGTACCGGGTCCAGTCATCGTGATCGGCCACGACTGTGAACCCGTCCACGACTTCGCACTCAACTGGCCCTGCGACGCACCGCCCGCCTCGGTCGGGAACTGATCGTTCGACCAGTTCGTGTGCGCCCGAAAATACGGTGTCACACTCACACCCGCAGCCGCGGTGCCCTGCAACTCCAGCGTGTACGACCCTGCCGGGAACGGGACCGACAATGCTTTCGTTGCCCGTTCAGCAGTCGTGTTCACCCCCATCGACGTTGACCCGCCGAACGTCACCGCCGTCCCCCACCACGCATGCCAATCCGTTTGCGCTGCGGCCGGCACCTCGTTGAAGATCTCCGTCGATTGCGCCGGAACATTCGACACGACCGCCAGACCCGCGGCAGCGATCAGCGACGCAACACAACCCGCAAGCCACGACAACGCCGGCCGCCGAAACATCGACCGCATTCCCGAGCGATGCCGCACTCGAACAGTACCCATGGTGAAGGACATCGCCTACCTCATTCCGTAGCAAACACGCTCATATAGCGCGCCGTGCCCTCATATCGTCCACCCCCCCCCGAAACATTTAGCAATTACGCCAAGAAATTGACGACCTCATTTACGCCCGACAACTCACAAGTGACCGGCACATCAGCTCCGCGGCGTGCTGTCAAGGCACCATCGAGCACGACCAGCAGGCTCGACGGACTCCCACGAAGGGTGCCATGTCGGTCCGAGCAGCGCCAACGCCGAAGCCGGGTCTGGCCGGCCTCCACAAAGCGTCAGTTCCGTTCAGCAAAGAATTGGACGTAGCCGTTATTTGCGATCGATTCGGCACGAACAAGTGGATCGCGGCGGGAGAGAGCGAGCATCGCTGCGTTCTCGGCATGGACGAGCCAGACGGCATAGGGCTCGGCAAGCAACGCCTCCAGGAGGAGCGCACCAAAAAGGGTCTTGCCGACGCCCTGACCGCGGTTGCGATGATCGATACAAACGGAACCGAGGCGCATCGTGCTTTGGTAGACGGGATCGGGGAACGTAATCGCCGCGCCAATGCATCGGTCAGGTTGCGTGACCGGGGCCCGCAGGTTCTGATGTGCGGCAGCTTCGACGGCGAGCATCACGGCGCCGACGCGGCGCAGGTAGGCGACGGCGCGCCCGTCGAGCAGAAACGCTTCAGCCTCTTGGGTCCACGGCGGTGCGAGCGGTGGTTTCGCGATGTGCTCCAACCGCCACACGTTCTGTGCAGTAACCCGGACGATTCTCACCTCGGGGTTCCCTACCGTGGTTGGAGCTTCGCCGCGACATCGGCGGGGAATCTTGAGGCGTCGACTGGAGCTTCTAGGACCGACGGCACCGTGGTATCGGCAACGCGAGCGAGGCGGATAAAGCCAGCTATCGGTTCCGTGGTGCCATCCGTTGCGGCAGTCGCGATGACTTCAGCGAAGCTCCTTAACCACCACGTTCGGTCTGCGGGTAGCCATGTCGTGACATAGCCCACTTCACCGAGGGCAACAGGAGACGGATCGGCTCGGCCCAGTTCGACAACGGCGTGGGCGAGGAGACCCATGTACCGGTGCAACTCCTGATCAAGGTCGAAGGCAGCCCTCGATGTAAGCACCAGCGAGTCCTGGCGGCGACTGTCATACACGCCAATTGGTGCCCGACCGGCTTCTGCGAGTACCTCGGGATCTCGAAGCTCCGACGCAGTGACAGTTCTGACGATGGCGGTCGACACGTCGCCATGGTAGTTCATTTGCCAATTAACTGCCGACATAACGCCACTTGAGAAATCGGCGAAAGCGCGGCCAGGTCCTGCTTGGCCTACGTGTCGTCACCTGCAAGGTTCGCAGCGACTACGCGCAACTGGCGGAGCAACGAGGGGATGTCGTCCTGCGCAGCGGCAACGAGGATGTCGATGTCCACCGTCGCGTAGCCGTGGACGATCCGATTACGCATCCGCACCGGGTCCCGCCACCCAACCGTGGGGTGCTGTGCTCGGGTCGGATCGCCGACCTGATTTGCCGCCTCACCAAGCACTGCGAAGTTCCACAGCATGCGTCGCGCCGGTCCTTGTCGGAGGCGATGTCGGCTGCGATCGACTCGCCGATGAGCTCCACGATCCGCTCAGCGGCCTCGATCATCTGGTCCATGAGGAGGCGGTCACGCTGCATACAGCGTCTGGGCCTCGCGCTCGACCTGATCACGAATGAGACGATGAAGGGCCTTTCGCGCCACAAGGTCCACTGGGCGACCGAAGCACTCTTCCAATTCATCCTCGAGCTGGTTGATGGCAAAGCCCAGGCGCGCGTCGGGGTGGGTGACGTACAGCAGATCGACATCGCTCTCATCCGTCACCTCACCACGAACGACCGACCCGAAGACCGCCAGTTCCGCAAGCCCGAATCGAGTGCAGATTTCTGCGATTCGATCGCGATCGATCGGTCGCCCACCGATCGTCAGCACCGATTCCGAGTTCATGCACCCATTCTGTCAGGCGGCGCGATCTCAGCTCAGTCCCGCAGTGCGATCACGTCGGCGAGCAGCCCCTGAAGCTCCTCGGCAAACGGGGCAAACATCGGCATCGCGCTCAGCCCGACCACCCGTGCCATCAGCGGGGCACTCCGTCGCACGAGACGCTTCACACGGCGAGCATCGGCCGTGGGGTCCTGTGTCCACGCCACGACCATCGCCATCGCGTAACCCCACAACACCCGCACGAGTCCATCGGCAAGCTCAGTCGAAACCGTCACGTCGGTGGCACCATCGAGAACCACCCGCCAGAGTTCGTAGGACTCCTCGCGCATGGATGCCGATGCCGGTCCGAGCGGCGACATCGCCGAAGCCGGGTCAACAACGTTGCGGAACATGACGTTCGCGAAGGACCGGTACGGGCCCATCGCCCGCAGCCACGCGAGCATCGCCCGCTCGATGCGATCGGCCAGCAGATCGTGTCCGGCGAGAGCCGCAAGAATCGGCGCAGTCGTGGTGGTCGAGAAGCGCTCGTAGATCGCCAGGACCAGCTGTTCCTTCGACTCGAAGTAGTAGTAGGCATTCCCGACCGAGACCTCCGCCCGCTGAGCGATCGCCCGCATCGTCGTGCCGTCGAAGCCCTGCTCCGTGAAGAGAGCAAGTGCAGCGTCGACGATGACGGAGCGGGTGCGTTCCGCCTTCGAGGGCGCCCCACTGGTATCAGAGTTCATCGATGGCGATCGCGGCGGGGAAGCCGACCGGGCAGACGCTGTCGCTGCACTCGGAAGCTGCACTCGGAGGCTGGCCATCGCCGAGAGGATAGGACGCCGCCACATCCTGTCGCAGCGGCCGGCCAATTTGGCGAACCGCATCGGCCGCATGAACCGCACCTCGGAACAACGTCCGCCGCACTCCGCTCGACACCGTGCCCGAAACGGCGTGCAACCCCGGCAAAGCCCATGCACAGATGAGCCATGCGGCGTCGCCCTCGTAGAGCAGCCCGACGTCGTCGACGACCGTGAGCACCTCCTGCGCACGAACCTGGTCGAGAGCCGGAAACAAGGCAACCGCAGTAGGCGAACCGACCGCGACCAACGACATCGGCACGATCGGACGCCGCCCGGCGAGAAATCCGCGCAGCGTCCGACACATCGGGCACGAGTCGTCGTAGAGAAGGGTGAGGGAGCGAGGCGTCCTGCGGCCTCGCCCCCTCTCATCCACAACACTCATCTCAGTAGCGGGGAGCGGCAGCTGCAACGGTGGTTACGCCGGTTGCGTCGAACTTCGGGGCCGGCGGGTTGATGCGGTCAAGCGCACGGTTGCGGTACTTGTTGAACGCCCAGACGTTGGCGAAGTGCACGAGACCGATCACCACCGAGACCGTGCCAACTTTGGTGGATAGTTCTTCGAGGGCGATACGGGTCGTGTCGATCACGTTGGTGCTCTTCAAGAACACCGCCACGAAGCCGAGGTTCAGCAGGTAGAACCCCACAACAAGCAGTTGGTTGACGGCGGCGGCGAGTGTCTCGTCGCCGTGGAAGACATCGACGAGGAAGTGCTTGCCGTTGCGCGACAGCGTCCGAGCGACATACAGGGTGAGCGGGACGGTGATGCAGGTGTAGAGGCCGTAAGTGAGGACTGCGTAATCGCGCATTTGCTGCTCCTTGGTTTGGGGCCCTCCGAGCGGAGAACCTGAACGTGTTCAAAAACAGTAAACAGTAAGTTGAGCGAATGGTCAAGTCATTTTTGAACAAGTTCAGTAATTGCCTGCGATGACGCCCCGCCACGTAGTGTCCGTACCATGAGCAGCGACACCCCCGACACGACGCCCCGGCCACCGATGCTCGACGGCGTCAAGGTCGTCGACCTCACCCAGTACCTGTCCGGACCGACGGTCACGAGGCTCATGGCCGAGATGGGTGCCGACATCGTGAAGATCGAACAGCCGCCGTACGGCGATCCAATCCGCGGGCTCGCCATGATTACCGACGGTCGCTCCGGATACTTCGTGCAGCAGAACCGCGGGAAGAAGAGCGTCTGCGTCGACATGAACACCCCGGAAGGACGTGACGTGCTCGACCGGATCATCGCCGAAGCCGACGTGCTCGTCGAGAACTACGGCCCCGGCGTCCTCGAACGACGCGGTCTCGACCACGCCTCAATCGCCGAGAAGCACCCCAGGCTGATCTACGCATCCATCTCCGGCTTCGGCCGCACCGGCTCGTATTCGCACAAAACCTGCTTTGACCTGATCGCACAGGCCTACAGCGGCATGGTCGGGCTCACCGGCGACGAGGACGGAGCCCCGATGCCGGTCGGCAGTTCGTATGCGGACGTCACGTCGGGCGTCCACGCGTTCGCGGCCATCGGCATGGCGCTGTTCCATCGCGAGCGCACCGGTCGCGGCGGCCACATCGACATCGCGATGGTCGACACGCTCTTCCATGCGCACGAACTCGCGGTGCAGGGGGCGTCGATCACGAAGGGGAAATGGCGAGCGACGCGTGGCGGACGCTTCTCGTCGCTGAATGCTCCGCAGGGCGTGTTTCGTGGCCCTCACGGCTGGATCGCCATCCAGGTTATGGAAGCGCAGTGGAAGGGCTTCTGTCGCGCCATGGAGCGGCCCGATCTCGAGGTCGACGAGAGGTTCAACACCATCCGCCTTCGCAGCAGGAATCGGGCCGAACTGAACCCCGTCGTCGAAGCATGGATGGCAACGTTCTCCGATGACGCTGCCCTCATCGAACGGTTGGAATCAGAGCGCATCCCGTGTGCGCCGGTGATCGACGCCGCCGACGCCATCACCCATCCATATTTCGTCGAGCGCGGGATGGCCCGCACCGTCACCGACCCGTTCATCGGCGATTTCGTAATCCCCGGCAATCCGCTGAAGTTCTCCGAGCAGCCGGGCGAACTCGACCTGCAGACGCCGATGCTCGGCGAGCACAACGGGTCCGTCTTGCGCGGCCTCGGCTACACCGATGAGCAGATCGACGCGATGTCTGAATCCGGCGTCCTCAAGAGTCACAACCGCTGAGCCGCTGAAGGTCGCGGTACAACCGGCCCGGTTGCGGTGCAGTTGGCGCGCCCGAACGCACCGCGGGCGGACCGGATGTACCGCGACCGTCTGAACCGGCACACCTTGAGGAACGGGACAACTCGGTCGGTCGAACGCCCCAAACAAATGAGTCCCAAGAACGAGACCGTTCCACATTCGGGACCGATATCCTTGACGCCACCATGCGCACCTCGCTCGACGAAATGCTCGCCACGCATCGCGTGCTCCTGGCAGACGGTGCTTCCGGGACGAACTTCTTCGACATGGGCCTGCTCAGCGGCGAACCGCCGGAGTTCTGGAACGTCGACCAGCCGGACAAGGTCCGCGGCCTGCACCAGGCGTTCGTCGACGCTGGGGCCGACCTGATCCTGACCAACACGTTCGGCTGCAACCGCCACCGCCTGGCACTCCACAAGGCGCAGGATCGGGTGTTCGAGCTCGCCAAGCTGGCCGCAGAACACGCACGAACGGTCGCCGACGCCTGTGATCGACCCGTCGTCGTCGCCGGATCGGTCGGACCGACAGGCAGCCTGTTCGTACCCCTCGGTGCCCTCACCGAAGCCGAAGCAATCGACGTGTTCAGCGAACAGATCGCGGGGCTGAAGGCAGGAGGTGCCGACGTTGCGTGGATCGAAACCATGAGCGCCATTGAGGAAGTGCAAGCGGCCGCGCAAGGTGCCATCAAGGCCGGTCTGCCCTATACCGCGACGTGTTCGTTCGACACGGCCGGCCGCACGATGATGGGTTTGCAGCCCGCTGCCCTGTTCGACGTGTTCGCCGATCTTGCGGAGGCACCGATCGCGTTCGGGGCCAACTGCGGAGTGGGCGCGAGCGACCTGCTTGCCTCCATCATTGCGATGACCGGCCGCACGACGAAGCCGGTGTACATCGCGAAGGGAAACTGTGGCGTCCCTCAGTTCCGCGGCACCGAGATCGTCTACTCGGGGACACCGGAGCTCATGGGTGCCTACACATCGCTGGCCATTGATGCGGGCGCGCGCATAATCGGCGGTTGCTGCGGGACGTCACCCAAGCATCTCGCGGTCATGCGAATGTCGATTGACGCCCACATTCCCGGCAGCTGCCCAACGCTGGGCGACGTCATCGAAGCGATAGGTCCACTTACGAACACCGCACCAGGCGGTCCGCCACCCGAGCCCCGTGCCCGGCGACGCAACCGCACGTAAGTGCCCGGTACCGAATGTGTCGGCGCTAGCTCAACGCGCGAAGCTCGTGCCGGACTGACCGAGAGGAAACACAAATGTCTGAGAAACCAACCTATCTGGGGTTGCTGAACGCAATCGCCGTCGCCGAGACCGAAGCCGAGGGATACCTCCAGTGCTGGGCCCAGACCACGACCCATCCCGGCGTCCGCCAAGTCTTGAACACCGTGGCGCTACGCGAGGGTGAGCACGGCAAGGCGTTCGCGAAGCGGATGTGCGAACTCGGCTTCGAGGTCGTGTGGAAGGAGAGCAGCGGAGCCGAGGCAAAGCGCTGCCTGGCTGCCGACGCCAGCCTGACGGATCTCCAGAAGTTCGAACGGCTGAAGGTCGGTCAGGACGAGCCCGAGGGCGACGACATCTTCACGGGCATGTTCAAGGACAAGTCGATCGACATCCAGACCGGCCAGCTGCTCGGCCGCTACATCGCAGAGGAGCGCGACACCGGACGCATGTTGCGTGCGTGCGTCGCCCAACTCCGCGCAGAGGACTGCGCGACGCCGTCGTCTGCCGTGGAAGACCGCCTCGCTCGAATCGAGGCGATTCTCGAGCAGGTCTGCCAGCGTCTTGGCGACAACGCCTGACGCGACAGAGGGCTTACCCCATTGAAGTGACGGGGTCCCAGCCGCCGTTGAGCACGATCGACTGGAGACGTTCCCGCGGGAACTCCCCCTCGATTTTAGTCGCTGCGGCCAAGGCCTCGGCATCCAAGTCGGCACCACAAGCCACGGTCACGCGTCGAAATTCGGCCGTGTAATCCTGCGCGCTCAACACTTTGCCTACCATGGCTGCCTTGTCGATCGCGACCTGGAACCGTCCCTCAAGGATGCGCTGCGAACGCTCACGTCCCGCCTGGGCATTGACCTGTGCGGGTATATCGCGCCAGTAGATATACACGAGCTGGGGTTCGCTGCCTCGACGGCTCACGGGGTCTCCTGGTGGGTTGTGGGATTGATTGCGCCGGACATTGCGGCCACGAACGGGTCGAGTCCGACGTGGCGGTGCTCGAAGGCGAGGCCCAGGCGATCGGCCGCAGCACGGGCCACGAGCGTTACGGCCGGGTCGTCGGCCTGGGACAGCAACACGACTCGGCGATAGTTGCCAAAATAGGTGTCGCGCAGTGTCGGATGGCGGTCAAGTCCGAGCCCGCTCCACACGAGAGCGTCGAAATGCTTCGCTAGGTAGTCGGTCAGATAGAAGGTCCCGGGCTCGTCGTCGTGGAGTGACGCGAACAACGCCGACCCCGCGAAGAACTCGTAGCAGTGAGCGCCGGGGAGACGGGTCACGGGGAGGCCGGTGGTCGTGTGGAGACGTTCCATCTCCGCGTCCAACAACCCGCCGGTGCCGCAGTCGGCATACGCGAGGACAATGCGATCGAACCGTTTTTCGTCCGCCGCTAGTCTGGCACGCACGGCATCGTTCACGGCCGCTGGAATTCGCTCGGGCCGGTTGTGGAGCGGCGACGGCAGGTACACGACCTCGAAGGACGCCTCGTTGCCACCACCGATCTGGGCGAGCACGACCCGAAGTTCACGCGTCAGTGCCGCGCAAGCCACCACGAGGGTTCGGCCGACCGATCGTTGCTGTTCCACGTCCGACATCGAAGTTCCCCGGGAAGAGCGTACCGGCCAAACGCGCGGCGAATGCCAGTCCAACCCGCAATTGCCACGAACCGCGTTCGACGCAGCGACGTTCCCACGCAACGTGGGATCAACGTGACAGACACCACGCAAGAACGCCCGTCACCGCGCTGATGAGCCGAGAAGACTCTCAGCGTGGCCACACCTTACGGCCAAAACTCTGAGGAGCATCACCATGATCCGCAAGCAGCGCGCCGCCGACAACACCACGAAGGTCACGTTCGTCCTGCCCGACGGCGGCGAGAACGTCTCCGTCGTGGCTGACTTCAATTCGTGGGACCCGCTCGCCCACCCGCTGAAGAAGCGCACGAATGGGACGCGCTCCGTCCAGGTGACGCTGCCCGCCGGCACCGAGGCCCGCTTCCGCTACCTCGCGGACGGCTCGTTCTTCGACGATCCGGCCGCCGACGGCTACGAACCGAACGGCTGCGGCGAGACCCACAGCCTCGTCCTCGCCTGACGATTACCGCATGACTGCCGCCGGGCAGCGTCAGAACTGCTCGGCCCGACTTCGCGGTACGTTCGGTCGCTCGCGGTACGTTGCGGGTACGTGGAACGTACCGCGAACGCGTGAACGTACCGCGAAGCAAAACCTCCGCGACAGCAGCGCGGCTCAGACAGCAATCGTATGCGCGCTTAGCTTCGACAGCACCGCGCGGAACTCGTCGACGGTGCGCCGGATGATCTCGGCCACCGGCTCGACCGATTCGATCCGGCCGCACACCTGGCCCGACAGCGCGATCGACGCCTCCATGTCACCGCCGAAGTACAGCTCCAGTGCCCGACCCATGACGCCGAGATCGACCGACTCCTGTCGTTCCAGCTCGGTCGTCGTGGCTGTGCGCAGCGCTCGCAGGCCGGGGCGAGAGAAGCGGTTCAGGAACACCGTGTCGGTCTCGGCGGCCGCAACGATCGCCTGCTTCCAGTTCGCGTGCACCGGCGATTCAGCCGAGCTCACCATGCGCGTACCCATCTGCACGCCCTCCGCTCCGAGCGCAAACGCGGCGGCCATCGACGCACCGTCGGTGATGCCGCCCGCTCCGATGATAGGTACGCCAACCTTCGACGCCACGAGCGGCAGGAGCACCATCGAGGCCACGTCGCGCGGGTTCTTGAAGCCGCCTCCCTCGCCACCCTCGACCACGAGTCCATCGACGCCGGCCTCGACCGCCTTCAAGGCACCAGCGAGGGTCGGAACAACGTGGAAGACCGTGAGCCCTGCGGCTTTCAGCGTCGCCGTGTACTTCGTTGGGTCCCCTGCGGACGTGGTCACGAAGCGCACACCCTGGTCGATCACGAAGTTCACGATGCCGGGGTCACGGACGAACGCCTGCGCAATGTTCACACCGAACGGTTTGTCGGTCAGCTCGCGCATCTTCGCGATCTCGGTCTTGACGCTGTCCAACTCGCCGGAGCTCGTCTCGATGATGCCGAGACCACCCGCATTCGACACCGCGCTTGCGAGCTGCGCACGGGCGATCCAGCCCATCGGTGCCTGAACGATCGGATAGTCGACGCCGAGCAGCTCGGTGACCCTCGTGCGCATTGGGGCCGGAACGTCAGAGGATGTCATGCGCCCGATCTTCGCCGACGCCGGGGTCGGCCCGCCAAGTCAGAACCAACTGCGAGGTTGACTTGCGCGGCAGATTAGGAGGTGGCTCGAGGTCGATCATGTGGGACCGCTCACCACAAACGGTCGGGAGGTCAACAGTTCGCAGATCCGGAGTGGTTCACCGGCCCTTTCGAGGCGACCCAGACCGTTGATCGTTCACTCCCCTGTGAACACCGGCGCACGCTTCGCGAGGAACGCCGCGACGCCCTCGCGTCCGTCGTGACGCAGAGACGCCGCGGCGATCGCTCGGGTCTCCAGCTCCATCTGTGTCTCCAACGTCTCATTGATGCCGTCGCGCATCAGTCGCTTCGACGCTCCGAAGGATCGAGTGGGTCCCTTCGCCAGGCCGATCGCCAACGCCGCCACGTTCGCCATCAGATCGCCGTCGTTCACCACATCCGTGAGGAGGCCCCATTGCTGAGCCTCCTCGGCGGTCAGTGTTCGATTCGTGAGCGTCAGTTCCTGGGCACGGCGAAGTCCTACGAGGCGTGGAAGGAAGTACGTGGACGAACCATCGGGCGTGAGACCGGCCCGCGTGTAGGCCATCGTGAACTTCGCAGATCTGGCCGCATAGGCAAGGTCTGTCGACATCATCAGCGAGAACCCCGCACCCGCGGCGACGCCATTCACTGCAGCAATCACGGGCGCGTCCATGCGATTGAACCGACTGATCGCGGCATGGAAGTAGGTGGTCATCTCCTTGATCAGCGCGGAGCGATCGTCGCCCGCAGCGTCGAACGAGCTGAGGTCGCCGCCCGCGAAGAACGCCTTGCCATTGCCCGTGATGACAACGGCTCGGACCTCAGGGTTCTCGTCGCACGCGATCGCGGCGAGATGGAGCTCGCGCGCCATCCTCAACGTGAGCGCGTTGAACTGTTCGGGTCGATTCAGCGTGATCGTCGCAACGCCGTCGGTGACCGCAAAAAGGACCTGTTCGAGTTCGGAGGGAATGAATCGCATGTCCGAAGCGTGCCACGCGAGACGCTGACTTGCCGAGTTCGCCGCGTCGAACCGCCGAGCGGAGTCGTGGTGGAGTCGTCAGCTGCGCAGCAGTCAGTTCGGAAGAGCGCTCGCCAGGCTGTCGCCGATGTTGTTGTAGCTCGTGTTCACCGTGCTCGCGAACTTCGACGCGCCAATAACGAGAGTCAGCGTCATGAGTCCAACGATGAGTCCATATTCAACGGCAGTTGCACCCTCCTCACGAATGCGCAGCACGCGTTCGACGATCAAGACCTGAATTCTCACGAGATGTTCGATCACGGGCCCTCCGAGGGCGGGACGTCGAATGCGATGGTCAGAACTTCGGCCAGTGCACACGAACTGTTGAGCGTTTGCGCGCGATTCGTGGGCAAAACCGGTCGTCCGACCCATTGCGTGACCTCCGACGGAGCACGGTGAGCGCGCCCGTGCCCGTCCTATGCTGCCCGGCGACGCCCACCTCCGAGTCGGGCACACGGAAAGGACCATCAAGATGCCGCAGCAGGTTCGTGGAGTTGTCGCCCTCACGAAGGGTTCGCCGGTCACGATTGAAACGGTCATCGTGCCCGACCCCGGACCGGGTGAAGCCGTGGTCAAGATTGCGGCGTGCGGCGTCTGTCACACGGACCTTCACTACCGCGAAGGTGGCATCAACGATGAGTTCCCGTTCCTGCTCGGACACGAGGCGGCCGGATTCGTCGAGGCTGTCGGGCCTGGAGTAACCGACGTGGTACCCGGCGACTACGTGATTCTCAACTGGCGTGCGGTCTGCGGCCAGTGTCGCTCGTGCCTCCGAGGGCGTCCGTGGTACTGCTTCAGCACCCACAACGCGAAGCAGAAGATGACGCTGCTCGACGGCACCGTGCTGTCCCCCGCACTCGGTATCGGTGCGTTCATCGAGAAGACGCTCGTGGCCGCGGGACAGTGCACGAAGGTCGACCCGAAGGCGCCCCCGGCCGTTGCCGGGCTGCTCGGGTGCGGTGTCATGGCGGGGCTCGGCGCGGCGATGAACACGGCCAACATCAGCCGCGGTGACACCGTTGCCGTGTTCGGCTGCGGTGGGGTCGGCAACGCTGCCATCGCAGGTGCCCGACTCGCAGGCGCAGCCACGATCGTCGCCGTCGACCTCGACGTGCGGAAGCTCGAACTCGCGAAACAATTCGGTGCCACACACCTTGTGGACGCGTCCAAGGAGAACGCCGTCGAGGCGATCCGCGCCGCGACCGGAGGCAACGGCGCGGACGTCTGCATCGAAGCCGTCGGTAATCCGAACGTGTACAAGCAGGCCTTCGAGGCACGCGACCTTGCGGGCACCGTCGTGTTGGTGGGTGTGCCGAATCCCGCGCACACCATCGAGCTGCCGTTCATCGAGCTCTTCGGACGCGGCGGCTCGCTCAAATCGAGCTGGTACGGCGACTGCCTCCCGTCGCGAGACTTCCCGATGCTCATCGACCTGTATCTCCAGGGACGCCTTGACCTCGACCGCTTCGTATCCGAAACGATTTCGATCAACGACGTTGAGGAGGCGTTCCACAAGATGGAGCGCGGCGAAGTCCTGCGCAGCGTCGTCCTCATGTGACTACTGGCGGACGCGCTTCACGCAGAAAAGTCGGGGGACACGGGGGCGGAGCCCCCGTGTGAGCTTCTCATCTTGCGCTCATTGATCGCTGCTTTGATCACGTCAGCTTGAGCCCGCTTTCAACAGCGAACGGGCCGCTTGCGTCCACTTCAGAACTCACCGCCACAACACGACCCGCCGGAGCACACAATGAAGCCTGTCATTTCCCCCACCGTGACCACTGGGGCTGCTGCTACCAGGCCACGGCCTGCCAGGGCGTTCATTGCTCTGTCGACGTTGCTCGCACTGCCCGTGGTGGCGGTCCTGTCGACGCCGGCTGACGCTGCCACCGCAAAGGCGGGAGCGAAGTGCACCAAGGCCGGAGTCCGCAGCGGCAGGCTCGTCTGCACGAAGAAGGGCACGAAGCTCACCTGGGCTGCGGCGACAACCGCCACGACAACCACGACCGGTGCCGCCACTGCTTCGCCCGCACCGGCTGCTGCGGTGCCAGCAGCCGACGGCGTCGAAGGTGCGTGGAAGGCCACGACCAAGTCGGTTCTCGGCTACCGGGTGAAGGAAACCCTGTTTGGTCAGGCCACCGAAGGCGTCGGCCGCACCAGCGCCGTCACCGGAACCATGACGATCATCGGCACCAAGGCCACCGAGGTCACACTCGCGGTCGACCTCACCGGCCTCAAAAGCGATGACAATCGACGTGACAACCAGGTACAGGGCCGCATTCTCGAAACGTCGAAGTTTCCAACGGCGACCTTCAAGTCAATTGAGCCAATCGACTTCGGCAAAGTCCCCGCAGACAAGGAAAAGGTCAGCGCGAAGGTAAAGGCGTCATTGACGCTCCACGGCGTTACGAAGACGCTGTCGTTCGATATCGCGGCCCAGCGAAATGGAGCAACGATCGAGGTCGTCGGGTCCATTCCGATCACATTCTCGGAATATGGAATCGAGAACCCGAGCAACGTGGCGGCGACGGTCGGAGATACAGGGACCCTCGAGTTCGCCGTAACCTTCGCCCGATGAACCTTCTTCGTAGCCGGAAGTCCAAGGTCGCCCTCGGGGCCGTAGCGCTCGCACTCTTCGCGGTCGTAGGCGGTCCCTTCGTGTACATAAATTTCATCAAGGACGAGGCACCCGCTCCGCTCGGCTTTGACTCCCTCGACACCGTCGTTGCCGATTCGGTCGCTGCCGATTCGGTCGCTGCCGATTCGGTCGCGGTCGGCTCCGACTCGGTCGCCGCTGATTCAGCCGAGACCACGCCAGCGGCCGAGTCGCCGGTCGCTTCGGCCGACGCCGGTGACCTCTCCGGCACGTGGAACGTGACCCAGCCGAGCACCGCTGGGTACCGGGCGAAGGAAATCCTCTTCGGTCAATCCACCGAAGGTGTCGGCCGCACGACCGACGTCACGGGGACGATCACGATCGCGGGCGAGGCAATTACGGAGGGATCGATCACGGTTGAGCTGACGACGCTGAAGAGCGATGAGGACCGACGCGACGGCCAGGTGCAGGGACGAATCCTGCAGACGTCGGAGTTCCCGCAGGCCACGTTCATCATCAAGGGCCCCGTGACCCTCCCGGCCGCACCGGCAGTCGACGCCACTGTGCTTCTCGACGCCCCAGGCACGCTCAACCTCCACGGGACCGACCAGGAGATCACGATCCCCCTCCAGGTGAAGCGAACCGCGAACGGCTTCGAGGTGATCGGCAGCACGAGTATCAAGTTCACCGACTATGGCATCAGTGATCCGTCCAACCCTGCCGCCCAGGTCGAAGACAACGCACTCCTCGAACTCGCACTCACGTTCGCAAAGGCTTAAGGCCCGCGTTCCGGGGCCTTAGGCTGTCGCCCGTTGTGAAGCAGGAACTATCCGCCGCCGTCTCGTTCCTGCTCGCCGGCGTTCTCGCCGGCGCCGGTATCGCCAAGCTTCGTCGTCCCGCGCTCACCCGTTCGGCGGTACAACAGTTCGGGCTGCCCTCCGGGCTGGTCCGGCCACTGCCGTTCGCTGAGATTTCCGCCGCCGCCCTCCTCGTGGCGTCACCGCGATTTGGTGGTGTCCTCGCGTTCGCGTTGCTGGCCGTGTTCACGGCGCTGGTTCTTCGGACGCTGCGCGCAGGCCGGATCGTCCGGTGTGGCTGCTTCGGAGCGGCGGACGACCGACCGATCGGACCGGCGACCGTGGTGCGCAACGTCGTACTTCTAGCGGCAGCCGGCACCGCCGCGCTCGGCCGCTCCGACGCCACGCTGCCAAGCCTCCCGGCGCTGGTTACCGCGATTGCATTGGGTTGCGCGGCGAGCGTTGTGGTCGCCCTCGTCGGTCTCCGCTCGGAAACGGGCGCACTGTTTCCGACCGTTCAGAACACGCGCAGCACCGCATCATGAAGGGCGGGCTGTGGACGGCGTCGTACGTCGCGCTCTGGCTGTGTGTGGTCGTGCTCGCGATTGCTGTCGTCGCGCTCCTACGCCAGATCGGCGTGCTCCACGCTCGGCTCGCGCCGATGGGCACACACTTCGCGGGCGAGGGCCCCGAACTCGACCAGCCCGCGCCTGCCGTTGGACTCGACTGGTCGGTCAACCACCTCACGATGCTCGCCTTCACGAGCACAACCTGCACGGTGTGCCGTGAGCTCAAGCCAAGCCTCGACGCGATCCGAGTTCAATACCGAGACCTCCGCGTCGAGGTTCTCGACGCTGTTCAAGATGCACCGAGCTTCGCCGCGTTCGCCGTTCGTTCGACGCCGTACTTCGTCACCATCGACCGCGACGGTGTCGTGCGCGGCCGCGGGGTGGCGAACACCCTCGAACAGGTCGAAGAACTCGTCCGCGAATCCCACCTCTCCAGCTGAGCAGCCTTTTCTTATGTACACATACTATAGTCGCGAGATCGTCCGGTCGGCCAAATGACCGGGATCGATCGTGTCACCGAGGCCACGTCCCGTTGGCTGGCCAAACGTACGAGCCGCCGCTCGTTCCTCGGCAACGTCGGGAAGATTGCCGTCGTCACGGCGGGCGGCAGCGCCGTCGCTGGCCTGTTCGCCCAGCAGGCGCAGGCGCGAGTATGCGGCCAAACCGGCGTGTCACCGAAGTGTCCGACCTACGACTGCCTGCAGCCGGGATTCTGGGGGTTCTGCTGGTACGCGTCACCCGGTTGCTGTGCGAATGGCGGACTCAAGAAGATCTGCGACTGCTGTCTGACTGGTTGGCCCAACGTCCAGGGGTACTGCCCTACGGGATCGTCGGTGTACTGCGTCGTTGAAAGCTGCCTCGAAGATCCCCGCGTACAAAGAATCACGCTCGACCGGTGGATCGGCGACAACCCGGTACTCGCGTCGATCGCCCGGTCCGCGGTGCGGCCATCAGCGCCCACGGTCGTGATCGGTTCCGCCGCGCACCCACTCGGCGCGGCGTTGGCGGTGCCTGTCGCTGGCGAACTCGGCGTCCCCGTGCTGTTCTGCCCGCCGGACCGGATTCCCGCCGAGATCGTGGCCGAGATCGCGCGACTCGGAGCGAAACGGTTCGTGCTCGCCGCGCCCGGTCTCGTCGATTCGGCCAGGGCAACCCTCGATGGGCTCGGCACCACAGAACAACTCATCCCGACTGCCGGACCCGAGGACTGGGCCGGTGCATCGGTCGAGGTGGCCCGCTGGCTCCTCGACCGGGGCGCACGGACCGAGCTGGTCGTGCTCGGTGCAGACGGCGAAGCGCTTGCAATCGCGCCTGCGGCAGCGGCGTTCGCCAGTGGCCGTCGCGGGGCCGTGCTGATCGGCCCCGACGCGGTGAACGCCGCTCGTCAGGCATTCCCTGCGCGGACGTTCAACGTCACCGCCATCGGCAATGCGGTCAAGGGCACCGTGAGCGGTGCCAAAGAGATCGTCGCTGCGAACCCGGAGGTGCTGTCGCTGATGATCGCCGACCAGACCCTGGGCCGAGATGCCGGGACGCTGAGCATCGGGTTCACCCCCGTGACTGCGGGCGGGTTCGGTTCGATCGTTGCCGCGAGCAGCGTCGTTGTCGTCCATGCGGAGGGCGTGCTGACGGAGCGCGTCCGCGACTGGGTGATCGAACGTCGACGCCGGTTCACGCGCGCGGAGACCTGCGCACAGACACCGGGCGCTCTCGACAGCGTCGGCGTGTACCGGGTGCAGTCGGCGTTGAACGGCTTCGATGCACACCAACTCGCCGGATTTGCGGGCGACGGACTGCCGGTGTACCCGCAACCGTTGGAGGAGCGCGTGATCGGTCAGGCGCGGGTTGCCGGTTCACTCCCCTCGACGAGCCGCCCGCCGAATGCGATCCGGACGAATCGCGCCGAGGACCGCTTCCCCGTTCGCACCGTGGTCATGCCACCGCCCACATCGTGGCCGCCGGGCACGACTACCACACCGCTCCCGCCCCCGTCGGAGAGCACGACCCGTCCACCTAGTCCATCCCGGCCACCGTCGTCGACTGGTGGGGCGGCCCCGGCCGCTGGGACGGCGCAGGCCGGTGGGGGGAAGAAGTGAACGCCGTGGTGGTCGTGTCGTGCTCGGTGTACGCCGGGCTGTGTTCATTGTGGTCGCCTTGAGGACTTTCGGTCGCTGAGACCATCCTGCCCTCCGTGCGGGGGCGTCGGCGCCTTCTCACGTCACTCGTTTTACTCAGCACGCTTCCTATAGGCGCGCTTAGTATTTCTCTTGTCGGCCACCTGCTGCTCTCCTGGATGCCGGTCGGGTCGTTGGCCGCCCCGATCCTGGTGTTGCTCGCCGTTACGTTGGATCTGTTCGGCGTACCGGTCCTCGACGTCGGTCGCCAGGTTCCACAGGCATGGGGACACCGTCACGGCCCGATGGCCGCCGCTACGCGCTACGGGCTCCGGCTCGGTGTGGCTCCGTCCACGATCCTCTCGACCTGGCTGTGGTGGGCGGGCTTCGTTGCTGCGTCACTTGGTTCGTGGGGGCTCGCGGTGATCGGCGCGGCGATCTTCGCCTTCGCCCGTTTCTTGACGATGGTCGCCGTTGCCGGGGGCACGCACGACGGCGTGGCTATGGCCAGGCGGATGGGCCGATGGCGTGCGCTGGAACGCCCGATTCGTGGCATCGGTCTCGGCATGCTCGCCGCCATCGCCGCCGCGAGCCTCGCAACCACCCTCGCGTCGTAGCCCTCCTCAGACGCCCGGCGGGCGGGGCGCGTCGGGGAGCAGGTGCGCGAGTTCGAGCAGCGTCGACTCATCGAACGCCCGGCCGAGCAGATCCACGCCGACCGTCGGGAATCCGTTGACGATCTCGCCCGGAACGGCGAGCGCGGGCAGGCCACTGTTCGCGGCGATCCAGCAGTTCGCGGTGGTCTGGCGTGCACCCCGCGCGCCGGGCGGTGCCGATGTCGTCGGGTAGACCAGCGCGTCGAGAGCGTTGCGGTCGAGGATGGCCGTAAGCGCCTGATGCAGTCGGGTGCGGTCAGCGAGTCGTTGCCGATAGCCCACCGGATCGCGCACGGGAAGGGACCCGCCGAGATAGTCCTTTCCATCGCGCCACGCATCGAGCGCAACCTCGAACTCGTCCTCGATGACGTTGGCACGCACGAGCTTCGTGGCCCTCACCGCAACGACCTCGATGCCAGCGCGTGCCAGCCGTTGGACGGGCGAATCGGGCAAGGTCGACAGTTTTGTAAACCCGCCGAGGACGCCCACGCGGCGAGTACGCGGCCGCTTCGGCGCGATGTTTGCCAACTGCGTGAGCCGGTCGCCGGGCTCCGGACCACGGATCGCCGTGAACACTCGCTCAAGGACGTTGACGCTGCGCGCAAGCGGGCCGACAACGTCCTGCGTCGGGGCGAGGGGCACGATCCCGGAACGGCTCACCGCTCCTGGCGTTGGCCGCAAACCGTAGATCGCATTCGCCGACGCGGGGAGGCGGATGGAGCCGCAGGTGTCCGTTCCGATTGCCGCATCGACGAACCCGCGGGCAACGGCGACCGCTGCCCCACCACTCGACCCGAAGGGGGATCGTTCGGGGTTCCACGCGTTGCCGGTGCTCCCCGAGGCCTGACTGATCGTTGCGGTGCCGCGTGCCCACGTGTCCATGTTCGTCACGGCCACGACGATGCCCCCGGCCTCGCGAACGCGCATCACGACCGGCGCGTCCACAACAGCGTTCGTGCGATCTGACCGCGAACCACCCGTGGCAGGAACATCGGTGAGGTCGACGTTGGCCTTCACGGCGATCGTGAGATGGTCGAGCAACCCTGCCGATTCGCTGCCGAACAGCCGATCCAGTTCGGCTGCCCGCGCGTGTGCGGTCGGCACGATGGCGGTGATCGCATGGTACGGCTTGTCACGGTCGGGGATCGAGGACAGAACGGCCTCGATCTCCGTGACGCGCGTGCCTCCGAGCAACGAGTCTGGAGAAGGCGAGATTGTCGTCTGCGCACTTATTGTCTGCGCACTTATCGTCTGCGCACTTATCGTCTGCGCGCAGACGACTTGGAGGAGAACCGCGGCCGCGAGTCCCGCGAACCGAGGCCGGGCACACCTCATCGGACCACGAACTTCGCGCAGGCACGCGTCCCGCGCGCATCAATCGCGCACGCCTCGTGAGGGCCGACGACGAGTGCCCAACTCCGCAGCGCCGACACCCCATCGACGCTGAATGCATAGGGCGACACTCCCCCACTCGCCTTGAGTGGCAGGCGCTGCGAGGCAGTCGGCACCGACGCATCGAGGACATAGACGCCACCGGCACGCGGTTCGATCAGCGTCAGACGCGTCGGAGCGACCGTTACGGGCGCCGTGGCGGCGGCTGTCCGGCCCACCCACCGGTACTCGTCGTATCGACGCACGCACGAGGTGTCGGCACACACCGACACGAACGCGAGTTCTGTCGGTACCTCGTCGAACATCGACGTGTCCCGGTCCTCGCCCCAGCGCGGTGTGAGACGTTGATGGGCGGCGAGCATCACGTCGTGGAAGAGCGGTCCGGCACCGGTGATCCCAGTGGCACCTTTCAGCGGTCGCCGATCGAAGTTCCCGACCCACACACCGACCGTGAACCGCGGGGTGTATCCGACCACCCAGTTGTCGTGGAAGTTCTGCGACGTCCCGGTTTTCGCCGCCACCGGAAACGGAAACGACAGGAGGCTGTTGCGCCCGAAGGCCGGTGCGCGTGCCTCGTTGTCGGCCAGGACGTCCGTCACGAGGAAGGCCGCCGCGTTCGACATCACGCGACGGCCACCTCGCTGCACTGACGCGGGTTCCGCGGTCACGGCGTTGAGGGCGCGCCCGCCGCGGGCGATGGATCCGTATGCGCGCGTAAGGTCGACGAGGTTGATCTCAGCGACACCTAAGGCAAGTGCGAGCCCATGCCGAGCGACCCCTCCCGGCACCGCTATGCCCGTCTTCGAGAGTTCGTCGACGAGCGCCTGCGGTCCCACCTCTGCGAGGAGCTTCACCGCGGGGACGTTGATCGACGAGGCCAGCGCCTCGCGCATGCTCACCGGTCCGCGGAAGCGATGGTCGTAGTTCTTCGGGCGGAAACCACTCGTGAGACCGGGCCGCTCGAACGGCGAGTCGTCGACGAGATCCGCCGGGCTGTGACCAGCATCGAAGGCGAGTGCGTAGATGAACGGCTTGATGGTCGATCCGGTCTGGCGCCCGCGGAGCGGACCGTTGATAGCGCCGCCATTGTCGATGTCGGTCGAGTCCCCGCTGCCTTCCCAAGCCCGCACCGCGCCCGTTGCGTTGTCGAGAACGACGACTGCGACGTTTGCCGCACCATTCGCGCGGAGCAGCGTCCGCTGTCGGGAGGCGATGCCCGCGACCGACTTCTGCAGGGACGCGTCGATCGTGGAACGGAACACAGTCGCACCACTCGGTGCTGCCTTCTGGCCGGGCGCCGCGCCCTCGCGGACCATCGCGATGAAGTGCGGCGCAATCGGCGTTACTACTTCGGTGGACACGTCGAGCTTCTGGTCGAGTGCCGTCTGCAGCTCAGTGGCAGTGATCACTTGATCAGCGCGCATTCGATGGAGTATCCACCGCTGACGGGCGGTCGCCGCCTCAGCATCGCGTCGCGGATTGAACCGCGTCGGACGCTGAGGCAGCGCGGCGAGATAGGAAGCCTGCGCCCACGAGAGCTGCGAGACGGGTACATCGAAGTAGGCGCGCGCAGCGTCCTCGGCGCCGATCACGCGACCGCCGTAGGGTGCCTCGGCGAGAAACGTCGACAGCACACGGTCCTTCGACCACACCCGGTCGAGGCGCACCGCTCCGACTGCCTCGGTCACCTTCGAGTGCCATCCGCCGCGGCGTCCGGAACGACCGAGACGTAGCTTCACGAGCTGTTGCGTGAGCGTCGACCCACCCTCGACAGCGGCGCGGGCGCGTACGTCGTGTACGACCGCTCGACCGATCGCCATCGCGTCGATGCCGGGGTGCGAGCGGAACCGCTGGTCCTCGGCGGCGACGGTCGCGGCAGCGAGCCTGTGGGCGCGCTTCGCGAGTGAGGGCACGGCTTTGCTGATCGCACCACCGGCCGCCGCGTCGAGGTCTCGTGCGGCCAGCAGCCGAGCCGAGACAGTATCGAGCGCAACCCCGTTGCGGTCAGTCACGATCGTCGTACCCGCCGCGATCCGCGGGCGCAGGACGCTGCCCGGCACGGGCCCCGCGTAGATCCACAGTAAGACTCCAGCAGAACCGACGCCGACCGCGGCGAGGATTCGTCGGGTCCGGCGTTTCATCCGCCCCATGTTCGCAGGCGGGCGCACCGGGTGGGGCGAACTCGGTCGATTTGTAGCGCCCACCACAACATCGTGCCCGGACGCCCCGGACTGAGGACCCGGCTGCGACTACATGCGCCGCAGGGGGCTGGGTCAAACAACCATGTCGTCGGGCCGGTACACCACGAGGTCGGGAGCCGCGTTGGTCACGGCTTGATCGACGGGTCCAAGCGTCCAAATCCGACGGACGACGTTGCTTGCGCGATTCGCCGCTACGTCAATGTTGCCCGCAAATGAGCGCCAATCCCGTGTTCCGAACCTGGTCGTCCACTTCGCCTCTCCGACGACTTCCCATCGGTCCCCCAGAACGACCACGTCGATTTCAGCCTGCTTCGGCTGATCCGTCCACCAGCGACCCACGATTCCCGGCGGCAGATCTTCTCGGTCTACAAGGCGAATGGCATGCTCCCGAGCCTGGTCCTCGAAGACGTCTGCGATGTGTTGCTGCCACACCGTCTTCATCGCCCGTCGTATGACTTGCTTGCCCTGCCCGACATCGATCGCCTGCTGATTGGGGTCGATCAGTCGGAACCAGAAGGCAAGGTATGGATCAGCAAGTTGGTAACGGAGCGTCCTGGGGCTGCGATCGTCGATGGGATGGTTACGGCGAATGAGCCCGGTGTCTTCAAGGACAGCGAGTGAACGGTCAACCCGCTGGCCGAGTTCATCCTGAATCTCCGAGCGCTTGGAGCGATGCCGCCCAATCGCGGACAGGACGCTGCGGTACCCAGCTTTGTCGAGGTCTTGGAGGATCACGTTTGCATCTGACCCAAGGGGGGCCAACGGAAGTCCGGCGAGGCGTTCGAGGTTCTCCTGAGCGCTGGCGGTCGGATTCCACTCCCGGAGCAAGAGTGGATAACCGCCGCACGCCGCGTACGCCTCAATGGTTGCGACCGCAGGCGATTCTGTACCCAATAATCGCTGGGCCATCGGAAGGTCGAACGGGTCGAGCCGAATACGGTCGGTTGGCCGCCCGAAGAGCGGTCCGCCGCTGGAAATGACCGAAGACAAAGTGGCGACTGCGCTTCCCGTGAGGCAGAACAGCAAGTGACACGGGCCACCGTCCTGAGCGTCGTCCCAAGCGTGTTGCAGAGCCGATGTCCACGACGGGTCGTCCGCGATGAGATACGGGGCTTCGTCAATTGCAAGTATCACGAGCTGGTCGCGAGCGATCTGAACCAGGGTGCTGAAGATGTCGAGCCAGTCCGCCTCTGGACGACGGCCGTACATGCGCTCGATCTCCGCCGCAAAGCGAACCGCCTCCGCGCGTGGTCGTCCTCGAAGGGCCGCTATGTACAGGGACTTCGGCGCATTCGCATGATCAAGGACGTTGTGGAGGAGGAATGTCTTGCCCACGCGGCGGCGACCAAACAGCACGACGAGCTGCGGCACGCCGTTTCGAGCTTTCGCGATCGCGTCTCGGAGACGATTTCGTTCGCTGACTCGACCCACGAGCGTTTCTGTCATACCCCTCCGTCATGATCGTTGGTGCTCGGACGATGGTCGTCCGGAACGGAGAACATACACGAGTTGGGAACTAGAAACACACAACACCTCATTCTCACTATTACTTAACAACGGTTCTGTGCTATCGTCTGCCCCCGTTGCGCTTCATTGCGGGTAGTGCGAATGCCGACCTCAGCTCCAAAACCGCCGCAACCTCGTTCCGAAAGGATCCACGTGACAACCACCGACGACCTCTACAACCGAATCCGCGATGCAGTCTCCGGGCCGTCCGACACGGCCGGCATCAGAATCTCCGCCACCTACGAAACAGCCGCAGGACCGGGCTCGAAGATTTACCCGCCGACGTTTCCGCTGACCAAGGTCGATGAAACCTGGAAGCGCTACCTCGTCGACAAGCGATTCACCGGCGATCCGGGGAATCTTCAGCTGACAGACACGGTACTGGTCGATTCCATCCAGTCTCAGAGCAATCGTTGGGAAGAAGCCGTGCAGGATGCGATCGACGCGGCGGAGATCGCTGTTCCGGTGCTCGACCTGGTCATGACGATCAATGGCACCGACCACCACATCACCAACCTCGTTGCGCCTCATCGCAGCGTCGACGCCTACTTCCGCGACGCGGAACGTGATGGCGTCAATTGGGAGAGCACCCCAACAGGCAAGGCGATGATCGACGCAACCCCTCGAACCGCGAGAAGCCTCTACGAACAGGCACCGACGGACTTGATCCTCGGGCACTGGGACAGCCAGCGCGGTACACGCCGTTCGCGAAAAGTAGCGCGGGCCTACTCGTCCGAGATGATCGGCCTGAATCCACAGGCTGGACGAAGCGCTGCGGTCCGTCTCGATCCGTTTGAAATATCCAGTGCTGTCAAGATTGAAATGACAAAGGGCTCGCAGGTCGACTGGGAGCTTTCCAAGACCGACAAGGGCAAGAAGCCCTCGGAAGCGAACCTTGGCAACGCACCCTCGACCGACGAGGGCGGGAAGCGGAGCTGGGTTGGAACCGCTGTGGATGGTGTCGAGCGTGTTGCGTTCATCAGCTTTGCAGCTCTGCAGCGGCTCTCCTTTCCGCAGCACGGAACAGCGCCGAACCGCGCGACCGACGCCGCTGCCCGAGCCGTTCTTGCGGCCTTGGCCCTCTACGGCGACCGCCGTGCGTTCGCGAGTGCGGGCCTCTTCCTTCGTTCCGGGTGCGACCTCGTATTGCGGAGCGAGGTCGTGGGTTTCGTCGGGATCGGAGCGATCGTCGACCAGATGACTATCGACGAGTCGGGCGCTCGCGAGCTACTGGAACACGCCATCAGCGAAGCCACAAAGGCGGGCATCGCCTTCGGCTCGTCGATCTCACTAACGCCGAAGCAGAAGCTGGTCGACCTGATTGCCAAGTCGCTCGCCACGTTCAAGACCGACGACGAGGACGCTGACGGATGACCTGGCGCATAGAGATCGAGTTCTTGCGCGCCACGTACGACGCGTCGTCGGTGCTCGACAACGGCATACCGGAATGGCCTCCGCATCCCGCTCGTCTGTTCAACGCTCTCGTTGACGCTGCTGCTCTCGACGAGGTACCCGAAGCCGATCCCGCACTCCTTGCGCTTGAGGCCATGTCACCCCCGGTCCTGGTCGTCCGTTCGCTGACGATGAACGAGTCAGAGGTTTCATCGGAACGGGTCGGATTCGTGCCAACGAACCAGCACACGATCAAGGCCGACGAGGTCTGGAAGACGGCGTATCCGGCGCGTATAGCGAAAGGCCCGCGGACGTGGCCACGGACAACGGGTGGTGAGCGGGTGACGATGGTGTGGGAAGACCCGATCTCCCCCGATCATTTCCACGCACTCGAGCTGTTGTGCAAACTCGTCGGCTACCTGGGGCGGGCAACGACTCCGGTTGTCGTCCGATGCGCCGACGGCGATCGCGAGACTTCTCCGGAGGAGATCGAGCTTCGTTCGACCGACGGGTTCGAAGGCGTCGAGATGAGCCTCCCGAGACCGGGATATCTGGCTGCGCTCCGGTCTGCGTATGAGGGGCAGCGTCCGGCACATCAAGTCCCCCGCCGATGGATGGCCTATTCGGAGAGACACACCACCGACATCGTCCGCTCAGCATTCGGAACACCTCATGTGTTGCCTATCGACCGGCCGCGAGATCCTCGCCACCTCCTGGCGATTACCAGTCGGCTTCGGTCCGCCATCGAAAGTGTGCTCGACCCAGCACCCGCGGTTCTCAACGGGCATCCGATCGACGGTGAACCAACGCCACGGCATCAGGTCGTGATCGCAGGGCTCAGCTCGAATATGGGCGAACACGCCGACGGTCTCATACGCGGACTTGCCCTCATTTGCCCGGCATCCATTGATCCGACCGACCGAAAGCGAATCCTCGACTCGCTGGGACGCGTCCCCGAACTCGCGCTCGGTCAACTCGGTGTGGTGCGATTCGGCGAGATGCCCCGAACCGCCCTGAAAACGCTGCTGCCCCGCACGTGGACCCGACCCGCCACGACATGGACGACCGTCGCACCAATGGTGAGCGACCGGTACCTCACCGCTACCGACGAGGACGGCTGGTTCGAACAGGTCCGTCGATCGTGCAGACACGTCGACCTTCCCGAGCCGATCGACATCGACTACTCACCGGTGCCGTGGGCAAACGGCGCGCTCCGGGCGACGTCCTACGACACGCGCCGTCCACTGCCGAAGGACCCGAAACGAGCGGCCGCCCGACGCGCCGAGCGAGCGAAACCGGCAATGCATGTACGCATACGATTTGCCTCGCCGATTCGGGGCCCCGTGCTGCTGGGAAACCTCCGTTACTACGGGTTCGGTTTGTGTCAACCGGTAGGCCCAATCGACCAGACCGGAGTCGGCGATGACGCCTGACGAACTTCCCGCAGGACCGTCGTTCTCGGACTTCTTCAGCGCGGCCTGGGGGTACAAGCCGTTTGCCTGGCAACAGGAACTCGCCGAGAGCGTTGCCGACTCACAGTTCGGTTGGCCCGCGCTTCTCGACGTACCCACCGGTATGGGGAAGACGGCCTCGCTCGATGTGTTCGTGTGGCATCTCGCAACCGAAGCGTCGCGCGCACCACAGGATCGCACAGCCCCGACACGAGCGGCCTTCGTGATCGACCGCCGCCTTGTCGTCGACAGCGCATTCCACCGGATGCGGACTCTCACCCGTACTCTTCGGGACTCCACCGATCCCGCCGTCGTGTCCGTCGCGACTCGGCTGCGTTCGATCGGAGGCAGCGGGTTTCCGCTTGTGGTCCAACGAATGCGCGGTGGCCTTACGTGGGAGGCGAATTGGGTTCGTCGGCCTGATCAGCCCGCAATCGTCTGTGGCACCGTCGATCAGATCGGAAGTCGCTTGCTGTCTCGCGGCTACGGCGGGAGTCGGAGCCGGATGCCCATCGACGCAGGGCTGCTCGGCGTGGACTGCCTTCTGCTCCTTGATGAGGCGCACCTCTCGGCGGCGATGGTGTCGACAGTTCGCGGCGTTTCGCTCCTTGAGCAGCGCTCCCCATCAGCAATGCTTCCGACGAAATCCGGGCGAATCGTGCGCCTGACCGCGACGCCATCAGAGAACCGTGAACGCGAGGTCGTGCTTCGGGTCAGTTCTGACTCGCCTGACGCGATCGACGGTACGGCGGTCGCTCGTCTCACTGCGCTGAAACGAACCGTGTTGGTTCAGGTCGCGAAGCCGACCGAGGTCGCCGTACAGATGGCAGAGATCGCGCCGGCGATGGTCGGCGGGGAAGACCGCGTCGTGCTCGTCGTGGCGAACACCGTCAAAACAGCTCGGGCCGTGTTCGACCTCGTTCGCGCCGCGTCCAAGACGGACGCCTACCTCCTGATCGGTCGCTGTCGACAGCTCGAGCGCCAGCACAACGAAGGACAGTGGATGGAGAGGGCGCTCGCAGGTCGGATGCGATCGAAAGACGATCGCCCGCTGATTGTTGTGGCCACACAGACGGTCGAGGTTGGAGTCGACCTCGATGTCGATGTTCTCGTCACGGAGATCGCCGCGGCCGACGCGCTTGTTCAGCGCTTCGGGCGCGTGGACCGTCTCGGCCACCGAGCGGAAACCACTTCGGTCATCGTAGGATGCCCCGCAAAGGCTGGCGACGATCCTGTGTACGGGGCCGCTGCGAAGGCAACGTGGGACCTGCTCGCCGGATCGGCACAGCCGCTTGACCTCCAGAAGCACAAGAAAGGCGGACTTCGCGAGCAAATCGAGGCTGCGTCCTGGTTCGACGCCGGATCGTTGGCCTTCCGGGAGATTCTCGACGCAGTGCCGGATCGGCGACCGTTGCTCGCCACCGTTTCCCCGGCACCCGTCGTCATTCCCCAAACTCTTTCGTGTTGGATTCGGACGTCACCGATTCCAGACCCCGACGAAGCTGTAGGGCCGTATCTTCACGGTGTCGATCGCGATGACCCGACCGTGTCGGTGTTGTGGCGGGCAGCCAACAGCGCATCTGACCTTCGGGAGTCAATCGAACGATTCCCATTGCGAGGCGACGAACTGGTCGAAATCCCGTTTCGGGTGTTCATGGGTTTCGCACGTACGGACCCTGAGTCCTCGGATGTGTTGAGTGATCTTGAGGGCCGCTCCACGCCCGAAGAGGACGAGGAACAGGATCGTCGGCGGCCTCGTATCGATCCGCTGACCTGGCTCATCGTTCGGTCGCGCACCGAGACGATTGACGGCGAGGTCGACTCGCGTGGACGAGCGAACGCGCGACCCGGCGACATCTTGGTGCTCGCGTCCAATGTCGGCGGGCACGACGCTCACGGATGGTCCGGCCGACGGACCGATGGCGTCGTACCCGACGTCGCGGATCTCGTCGAGAGATCAAAGCTACGACTTCGTCTGTCGGAGGCCGTACTCATAACTCTCGGGGTCGCAACCCCTTCTGTCCGGGCCACGCTTCGTTCGTTCAACCGTTTGGCCCCCGACTCCGAAGTTGGAGACCGCGTGGCCGAATTGCTACGTGCGTTTATGGAGGCATCCGGTGCGGTCGAGACGCATCTCAGATCACCAGCGTTAGCGTCGTTCGACACGTTGGTTGGCCACCTGCTCGGTCAGGAATCCTGGGCCGCTAAAACGGAGTATGCCGGCGAAGCAATCGTGTTGTGCATCCCGATCAAGGATGACGAGGACGAGGATGAAATGTTGAAGGGAGTCGCGCTCGTCGCTCGACTGCCTGCCACGACGCCTGATGAGGACCCAAACGACAAACCAATCGCTATCGACGTCGATGATGACGGCGAAGGTTCGAGTCTGCTCGGAGCGCCAGTGCGAAGCGCTGAACTCGGACTGCTGCGACATTCGACGGACGTCGCCCAACGAGCTGCTGAGTTCGCGACGCACGCCGGGCTCGGAACGTCCCTCATAGCAACGCTGCGATTTGCAGGTTTCCTGCACGACCTGGGCAAGGCCGACGCTCGATTTCAAGCCATGCTCCGACGCGGGAACATTGCCGCGGCTCGTGCCGCAGCGGGCCAGTTCACGGAGCTGCTGGCGAAGTCGAACATGGATCGTGGCGATATCGACGCGGCCCGCGCCGCTTCGCGTGCGAGCGGCTGGCCGGGTCTGCGTCATGAAGCCATCTCCCTTGCCTTGGCCAAGACTTGGCCTAGCGATCGATTGCCGTCGGGTGTGGACTTGGATCTCACACTGCATTTGGTCGCCACCCATCACGGATACGGCCGACCGTGGTTTCCTGCTGATCGAGATGATCGAAACCCGGAGAAGATCCGAATTGACCTTGAAAACGAACTGTTTCCACCAGAGCTAGGCATCACTGGCGATGTCACGGTCGAGGCCGAAAGCAGTGACGGGATCATGGCCTTCGATCAGCCAGATCGCCTCGACCGTCTCCGACGGAAGTATGGTTTCTGGGGCCTGAGTTATCTTGAAGCACTGCTGCGCCTTGCCGACGTGAGCATCTCGGAAGAACTCACCAATCTTCTCGAGGCGGAAGGCAATCATGGCTGAGATCACCATGCCTGCGTTAGTTGGTAACGACCCATTGGGTTTCTTGGCGTCCCTTGGCGTACTTCGTCTGACCACGACCGAACTCGGCTGGGAATCAACGCTGTGTTGGCCGAACGGTCCTCGTAACGGTGCCGTTCTGGGTGGCGTCCCCGAGGGCTCGACCATCGAAACAGTTGCAGAAGCGTTGGCAGGCATCGTCGAATCCACGAAGGACGTCGGTCATCTCATTCCCGGCATTGAAGGGTTCCCGCCAGCGAAGCTCGGCTCTAAAGGTGGAGATCCAGTCAAGGAACTCACGTTCCAAGAACGCTCCGGAATGGCGATCACCTCGTTGGACAAGCCAGCGACGTTCGGTGATTGGGTAGTCGCAACCGTTGCCCTGGCGGTCCCCGATGGCGACGAATCGAAGCACCGACTGACGGCAGCATTCGTCCGACCGACCGGCCAGGTGACATTGGACCGCTCCCTGAAGGGGGGTCTTCACGACGCTTCCGAAATCGCTCTGACCGAGGCAATGGCCGGTTGGGTACGGTCCGAGGGCGTGACCGGCAACTACTTCGACCACCGAGCGATCCGGGACGAATACGTCGGTCAACACGTCAGTGGCGCGATGAAGAACGTCGGCGTGCCGGGCGCGTCCTGGCTCGCTTTGATGGCGCTCCCGATGCTGCCGGTTCGCACGCCGCAATCCGGGAAGGCCACGACGGTGGGTTTCAAAAAGGGTGCTCGCCCCTCGTCGTTCCGTTGGCCCGTCTGGTCCGAACCTCAGACGTTGGTTGGCGTCGCGTCGCTCATGGATCACCCGTCCCTGACCCGCATCGATTCGGTCGACGATGCCCGCCCGAGGAACGCCGAGTTTCGTCGACAAAAGGTGTTGCGGTCGCTTCGCGTCGACGCTGTTTTTTCGGCCGATCGACGACCGGGGCCACAGGGTCCCGATGGGGCTATGGGCCCCGCCGAGGCCATCGCCTCGGTTCACCGCCTTGGATCGACATGAGCGATCTCTCCGTTGTCCCGGACCTGGTTCCTGCTCGAATGCTGAATCAGTTCGTGTTCTGCCCTCGCTTTTTCCATCTCGCCTGGTCATCGGGCGAACGCGGAGAGAACGAGCTAACCGTCGAAGGGTCCGTTCTGCATCGCAGGGTCGACGCCGGCGGGGGCGCGATGCCCGCTGCACCGGAGTTGCCGAAGCGACCAGTGCGATCACTCGAACTGTCGTCCGAACGACTTGGTGTCATCGCGAAGATCGACATCGTCGAACACGTCGACGGGCGGGTGCAGCCGGTAGAGATGAAGCGCACGAATCCGGGAGGACCGCATGAGGGACTCTGGGAACCGGAGCTTCTTCAGCTCATGGTCGCCTGTCTGGTGCTTCGAGACAACGGCTTCGCGTGTGAATCGGGCGAGGTTCTCTACGCCATCGAACGGCGACGGCAGCTCTATGTGCTCACGCCCGAGTTGGAACAGCGAATCGACGAGGTGCTCGCGGAGTTGCGACGTGTCGCTGCTGACCCGGTTCCACCTCCTCCGTTGGTCGATAGTCCAAAATGTCCGACCTGCATCATGGCGGGCGCGTGCCTACCCGACGAGCACAACCTTCTGCGTGAGCGGACATTGCGACCGCCGCGGCGTCTCATTCCTACCGCCGATGCTGGGAGCCCGCTCTACGTGTCGGAACCTGGAGCGCAGATCGGCATCGACGGGCAGCGTCTCATCGTGCGGAAGAAGACCGAGGAGTTGGCGTCTCTGAGATTCCTTGATGTGAGCAGCGTCTCGGTGTTCGGAAACGTGCAGATCACTGCGGCAGCGATGCGCGAGCTGTTCGCTCGGGAAATCCCGATCTGCTGGTTCAGCGGAGGCGGATGGTTCAGCGGCGTTGCGGAGGGACTGCCCGGGAAAAACGTGGAACTGCGGCGGCGTCAGGCACTCATCGAGCCCGTAGCCGAGCTTGCGATCGCTCGGCGGATGGTCGAGGGAAAGATCCTGAACCAGCGAACGTTGTTGCGGAGGAACACGAAGGCGCGTCACGCTGATGCGCTGAACGAGATGAAGCGCTTGGCCATCCGTGCCACATCTGCCGACGACATGTCGCAGCTGCTCGGAATCGAAGGCGGCGCTGCGAGGATCTACTTCTCGCAGTTCTCAACCATGCTGACTGCCGCAGCGAAGGTCTCGGGTTTCGACTTCACGACCCGGAATCGGAGACCTCCAACCGACCCGGTCAATGCCATGCTTTCGTATTGCTACGGGCTCCTTGCGAAGGACCTGACGGTAGGGGCGCTTTCGATTGGGCTCGACCCATACCAAGGCGTGTTCCACCGTCCGCGGTTTGGACGCCCTGCCCTTGCGCTGGACCTGGCGGAGGAGTTCCGGCCGCTCGTCGCGGATTCGGCAGTGATCACCGTGTTGAACAACGGTCAGCTCGCGGAGCGGGACTTCGTGCGACGCGGCGGTGCGGTTTCGTTGACCGCAGAAGGACGCCGGACCGTGATCACCGCGTACGAGGCTCGGCTCGCTCATGAGGTACAGCACCCATTGTTCGGCTATCGAATCTCGTATCGCCGGGCATTCGAGGTTCAGGCGCGCCTGCTCGGAGCGGTGCTCCTGGGTGAGATCGCGTCGTATTCGCCGATGGTGACTCGGTGAGGTGACCGTAGATGATGACGCGTCGCCGCTATCTCGTTGCCTACGACATTCGAGACAGTCGCAGGCTTCGACGCGTGCACGTCGTGATGAAGGGCTTCGGGTTTGCAATGCAGTACTCCGTGTTCGTGTGCGACCTCAACGCACGAGAACGAGTCCGGCTCATGGAGGCTCTGCTGGCGGTAGCGGATACGGGCATCGACAGCGTGGCAATGGTCGATCTCGGTGACCCAACCGACGTTCGGCCCTTCACTTTTCTCGGACCTCACTCACTCCTACCGAGATCCGGCCCGTCGATCCTGTGAACGTACGAGCGGTGCTCCGGTGTTCGAATTGCCGGGCACCGCTCGAAACCCAACACCAGCAAGCGGAGAATGGTCCTTGACAACCGAATCCAGCGACCGGAAACGTGCCCCCCGAGGCACCGCTCGCAGGGTGGTCTCGCGGGCCTTGCTGGTTGGCTCCCCTGGAGTAACCTCAGCGGGCGAGCAATTGCTCGCCCCTTCATTGCGGCGTTCATTGGTCCGAGGGACGAGGCCCGCAACAGGTGACAGCGGGCGAGCAATTGCTCGCCCCTTCATTGCGGCCCGCCCATACGTCCCAAACAACGCCACCAATGCCAACCCACCAGCGGGCGAGCAATTGCTCGCCCCTTCATTGCGGCCAACCGAACCGTCCGGCCCGAGCGTCACCGTCCCCGTCGTCGGCAGCAGCGGGCGAGCAATTGCTCGCCCCTTCATTGCGGCGTCTTCCCACCCCCCGGCCCCCCGACATAGCCAGTTCA
>JAYSSR010000045.1:0-35753 GCA_043720395.1 Acidimicrobiia bacterium | reverse complement strand
AAAATCGCACGTCCGGTTCGGAGGGCGGACTGGAGAAACCCACCCATCAAAAGATGGACAGGGCGCTCCAGTCCGACCCCTACGCGCGAACGACTCTCGCCAGCGCCAACGACACCGCCAGTGCCTTTGCGTGCGCGAGCCCTGTCGCTGCGTTCCAGGGCTGACCGGCCGGAGCAAACATCACCTCGTAAGCGCGCGAACGATCTCGCTGCGGAGCTGGTCGAGGCCCATTGCTCCGAGGCCAAGCGCGACGGTATGGAACCGCTTCAGCTCGAATTTCGCGCCGAGCGCCGATCTGGCATCCTCGCGGGCACCGAGCCACTCACGCTCGCCGACCTTGTAGCTGATCGCCTGCCCCGGCCAACCGAGGTACCGGTCGATCTCGCTGGCCAGGTCAACCGAACTCTCGCCAATATGCGCTTTTGCGTACGCGAGCCCAGTCGCCGCGTTCCAGGGCTCACCGGACGCTGCCGGCGAGTCATCGGGCACCCGTAGCCCCAGCTCCGCACCGCAATGCATGCCGATGTCGACGACCACGCGCACAGCTCGCAACATCTGTCCGCTCAGCCAACCGAGCACGTAGTCGGGCCGGTCGAGCAGCCCGAGTTCGAAGCAGAGCCGCTCGGCGTAGAGCGCCCATCCTTCGCCAGGTCCGGACATGAACAACAGCTTCTGATAGCGACTCAAACGGCCGCCTGCGCTCATCGACGCGACGACCTGCAGATGGTGGCCGGGGACGCCTTCGTGGTTCGCGGTGGTGATCTCGCACCAGATCGGAAACACCGTGCGCCCGTTCGCGGGGAACCAGCAGCGTCCGGGACGCGACCAGTCCTCGGTCGGTGCCGTGTAGTACTGCGCAGCGGCACCGCCCGGAGGTGCGATCATCTGCTCCACGTGGCGTCCTTGCGGCGCGATGTCGAAATGGGTTCCGTCGAGGACGCTGACCATTCGGTCGAGGTGCGCCTGGAGAAATTCGACGAGTGCTGGTTCGCCCTGGAGCGACCGTGCCGGATCGGTTTCGAGGAGGTTGACGACTCCGGCGAGCCCGATGCCGGGAGCGACCTCGTCGGCCACCGCATTCATATGCGCGCGTATCTCTCGCACTTGATCAAGTCCCCACCGATAGGTCTCGGCCGGTTCGATCGAGGTGCCGAGATAGCGAGGTACTTCGCGCGCATACCTTTCAGCGCCGACGCCGTCGTCAGTAGGTGCCTGTGGCGCGTAGGTGTTCCGGAGCCACGTCCCGAGTGACGCGTACGCGGCGGCGGCCCGCCTCGATGCCTTGTCGAGTTCGGCGCGGAGCGCGGGTCCGACAATGTCGGCGGGCGGCTCGCCGACGACGTCGGTCACGAGCTGAGGCGCGCGGGAGTCGCACTGCTTCGCGCATTCGATCGCCTGACGCCGCGCCGCGATGTGACCGTGGGTCAGCCCGAGTGACAGCGTCCGCCGATACCCATCGACCGCCGCCGGAATCGCGTCGAGACGCTGCCGTCGGAGCTCCCAGTCGTGCGTGGTGGCGTCGGCCATGCTCTCGAACACCTCACGCATCGCCTGCAGCGGACTGGCGATGATGTTCAGGTCGGCCTGCCAGTCGCCAGCGTCGAAGGCGGCGGTTTCGCGGTCGATGTCGGCGATCAATACATCTCGTGCGATCCGGACGTGGTCGGCTTCGGCGGGCGCGGCGAGCAGTGCGGTCTTGGTGTCTCTCGCGAGGTCGACGAGTGCGGCGACGCCGTCGGGCGAGTAGTCGGTCATCTCGCCGTCGTGACCCGATATGCCCGCCGACGTTGCCCACACGGGGTCGAGCACCGCCCGCCGGTCGAGGTAGTCGGAGGATAGTTTGAACACGTCGGGCATCGTGGGATTCGCCATGCCGCCATTCTCCCCGCCGGATGAGTTGGTGGCGAACGAATCGGGCTGGGCGCGCGAACCAGGCCGGCCGGGCTGCGCGAATGTGGGATGGGTTGCCCGGAGCGTGCCCGCGTAGAGTGCGGCATGACCCGACTCAGCAAGCTCAGCCGATCGATAGCGGGACGGACCGCGATCGTGACCGGTGCCGCGAGCGGAATGGGACGGTCGACCGCCCATCTCTTCGCCGACGAGGGCGCAAAGGTTGCGGTGGTGGACCGTACTGCGGAGGGCGTCCTCGCGGTGACGGCGGAGATCAACGACGCTGGCGGCACGGCCAAGGGCTACGTCCTCGACGTGAGCGACCCGCAGGCGATCATCGTCACGGTCGGGGCCATCCAGCGGGAGCTCGGCCCGATCGATATCCTCGTGAACAACGCGGGCGTCTCGCTGCCCGCGCCGATCGATTCCGACGACTGGCAGGTCGCATGGGACGCCACCATCGCCGTCAATCTCACCGCGCACGCGCTCTTCGTGCGGGCATGCCTTGCGGACCTTCGGCGCAACGGCGACGGTCGAATTGTGAACATCGCATCGACGGAGGGGCTCGGCGCGACTGCGGGGATGACGCCCTACACGGCGAGCAAGCATGCGGTCATTGGCCTGACTCGTTCGCTATCCGTCGAGCTTGGGCCCCTTGGAATTACGGTCAATGCGGTGTGCCCCGGGCCCATCAATACCGGAATGACCGCAGTGATTCCCGACGAGGCAAAGGCAATCTTTGCCAAACGTCGGGTAGCGCTTCGACGCTATGCCGACCCGGAAGAGGTCGCGCACGGCACGCTGAGCCTGGTACTCCCTGCCGCCAGCTTCATCACGGGCCACGCGCTCGTGGTCGACGGTGGGCTAACGATCCGCAACGCATAAGACCCGCGGCCGGGATCAGACCGCGACGGGCAGCGTCACGGTGAGTCCATCCGCGACGGTTCCGGTCATGAAGCCGAGCTGCAGGACACCGCCATCGTCGCCGAATACGTTGTCACCGGAGAGGGGCGTCCGCGACATCTCGGCCACGGAGCTTTCGTATCCAGCCGTTGCGTACACGAGGTCACAGGCGTCTTGCGGGAGTGCGATCTGCGATGTCGCGAGCAGCGTCCCTCCGGACGTTGCCGCGGCGACGCTCTCGTACACCTCGAAATGCACGTGCGGCCAGCGTCCGGTATATGCCGCAGGGAAGATGCTCTGGAACGTCACGACGCCCTGAGCGTCGGACTCTTGGACGCCGCGGAGATAGTTCTCGCCAACGGCGGCATCCGAGTACATCGAATAGTTGCCGTCACGGTCGCAATGCCACGCATAGACGGCGGCCCCGGTGAGCGCGGCACAGCTGTTGGACGCAGAAGTGAGCTGGAAGGTGATCTTCAGTGGCACACCCTGTGCCGTACCTGATGCGCTACCGATGCTCGTGCGTGTGTCGCTGCGCACGACGCCGCTTTCGGCGAGAACGTTCGGGCCGTTCGATCCATCACCGGGGAATGGCCCGGCGGTCTCAGCTGGAACGGTCGTGCAGTCGCCTGTGGTTGCCTGGGTCGGTGCAGCGTCGGTGAGCGTCGAATCAGTCGAGGTAGCCGTGGTGTCGGCCGCGCCAGCCGTGTCGGTCGAAGTGTCGGGTGACGTTGCCGATTCCGAGTCGTTCGAGCAGCCGATGAGCGTGATCAAACCGAGGCCCGCAAACAACTTCAGGGCCTTGCGACGCCCGAGCAGGCCGGGGAGGTCGCGCTGAAGTCCACCGAAGTCGTCGTGGTCCGAGTGATCGGCACCTGGCTGATGGTTAGGAGCGTGGTTTCGGTGGGTCTGGTTCGGGGGCATCGGGGGGTTTCCTCGTCGAGTGTCGAATCGTGATGGCGTCAGGGCCAGTTTGGACTGCAACGAGATTTGCACGGGTTCTTGAGCGCAGCGTCGATCCTCGGTAAGAACTCGGTGAGTCCGCCCGTTCGACGACACCTGAATTCGTGCGTCAGGATCAGCGCATGGAGTGTCCTCTCGCCCACCTTTCGCCGCTGTCGGACGCTGAATTGAGCGACCCCTACCCATCATATGTGCACATACGACAGGACCATCCCGTGTTCTTCGACGATGAGCTCGGCCACTACGTGGTGAGCCGTCATGCCGATGTCGACACGGTCTTCCGTGATCCGGTCACCTTCGCCGCGGCGAATGCGCAGGATCCTGTATTCGGTCTGCACCCCGAGGCCGCGCTGCTCGTGGCCGACGCCGGGTTTCGCAAACTCAAGACGATGTCGAACAACGACGAGCCCCGACACACGCAGATTCGCCAGCACACGCAGGTCGGGTTCAGTCCGCGCAGGCTCCGTGCAATGGCACCGATCGTTCGGCACAACGCAAGGACGCTGATCGAGGCGATGGCGGCGACCCCAACCCGGACTGCCGATCTCGTAAGCGCGCTGACCTTCCCGTTGCCCGCCGGGATCATCTTCGCCCTGCTCGGATTCCCGCCAGAGGACACCGACATGCTGAAGACGTGGTGTGGCGATCGCATGTCTTTCAGCTGGGGCCGTCCAACGGTGGAAAAGCAATGCGCGATCGCGAACGACATGCTCGCCTACTGGGCTTACTGCGAATCGCACGTTGAGCTGCGGCTCCGTGAGTCGGCCGACGATTTCACTAGCGACCTGCTCCAGATCCACCTCGCTGATCCTTCGGCGATCACCATCGCGGAGATCGCCCACGTGATCTATGGCATGAGCTTCGCCGGTCACGAGACCACCACCAACCTGCTTTCGAACACGGTCCGTCGGGTGTTGGCAGCGGGCGCTTGGTCGGTGTTGCTCGGTGATCCGACGTTGATTCCAAAGGCAGTCGACGAGGGACTGCGCTTCGACTCATCCGTCATTACGTGGCGTCGCATGACCACCGCACCGACCACGCTCGGGGGCGTCGAATTGCCCGTGGGAGCGAAACTGTTGCTGTTGTTGGGCTCGGCCAACCGTGACCCGGAGGTGTTCGACGACCCTGAACGGTTCGACCTCCACCGGGCCGACGCCAACCGCCATCTTTCCTTCGGTTTCGGCAGGCACTACTGCCTCGGCGCGACCCTCGCCAAGCTGGAGGTGCAAGTCGTGCTCGAAGAACTCACAACTCGCTTTCCGACGCTGCGACTTGCGGTGGAGCGACCACTTGAGTTTCATCCGAACGTGTCGTTCCGCGGCCCGCGTCGACTGCTCGTCGAGTGGTGAATCGGTCGCTGCGCCCCGGGTTCCGGGACGCGTCCGAATAGAGTCGCGTCCGTGCCCGAAATGCCCGAAGTCGAGTCCCTGGCGCGGTGGCTCGACGGTCGCACGGCCGGTTTGACCATTGATCGCGCAGACATTCTGGCCATAAGCGCGCTGAAGACCTACGACCCACCGCTCGACGCGCTCAAGACACGCGTCGTGCGCTCCTGGGGTCGGGCAGGCAAGTTCCTGCTGTGCGCGACCGTGCCAGGCGCAGCGTCCGCGGCTACTGCCGATCCCGAGATCTATCTCGCTGTGCACTTGGCTCGGGCCGGCTGGCTGCGGTGGTCAGACGATGCCGCTGTCACGAAAGCCGGCAAGCCCGCAAAAGCGAGTCTGTCGAAGGGTCCACAGGCATTGCGTGTCCTGTTCGATGACGGCGGCGGTTTCGTCGCGACGGAGGCGGGGACCGACAAGCGTCTACGCGTGCATGTCGTGCGTGACCCGATGGATGTCGAACACATCCGCACGCTCGGGCCGGACCCGCTTGCCGACACGTTCACTGCGGACACGCTGCACACGATACTTCTGGCGAACGGCAGAAGCCAGATCAAGGGCGTATTAACGGAGCAGGGAGTCATTGCCGGCATCGGCAATGCATATTCCGACGAAGCACTGCATGCTGCCAAACTCAGCCCGTTCAAACCGTGCAATTCACTCACGGTCGAGGAGAACGCGACACTCTATTCATGCATACGGATGGTGCTCATTGATGCCATTGAACGAAGCGCCGGGAAGCCTGCGAGCGAATTGAAGGATGCGAAACGAACGGGAATGCGCGTGCATGCGCGGACCGGCCAGCCGTGTCCCGTGTGCGGCGACACCGTCCGCGAGGTGAGCTTTTCCACGAAGAGCCTGCAGTACTGCGCGACCTGTCAGACGGGTGGCAAGCCGCTCGCCGATCGTCGCCTCTCCCGCCTGCTGAAGTAGCCCGGCAGTCGGTGGGCTGGCGTCTACAGGTTCGCGAACACGGCAACTTCGCGGTACATCCGGTGCGTCCGCGGTACGTTGAGCGCGCCCGAATGCACCGCAAACGGGCCAGATGTACCGCGACGAAGGGTTGGCCGGGCGGTGAGTGGCGCGGGTTGGCGTCGGACCGGGGATGTCTGGTCGGATGGTGTTCCGCTCGAAATCATCAGGAGGAGTTCACATGGGACGCATGGACGGCAAGGTCTGCATGGTGACCGGTGGCGCGCTTGGCCTGGGCAAGGCGGACGCGATGGCGTTGGCCCGCGAAGGGGCGATCGTGATTGTCACGGACGTCAACGCTGTTGAAGGAGCGGCGACGGCTGCCGCGTTGGGCGAGCGAGCGGAGTTCGTTCAGCACGACGTGCGCGACGAAGAGCAATGGAGGTCGATCATCGCTGGCGTGATGGAACGCCACGGCCGCCTCGACGTGCTCGTGAACAATGCGGGTGTGATCCGCTTCGAGGACATCGAGACGGCGACGATCGAGAGCTGGCGGTTCGTACAGGGAGTCAACGTGGAGGGGACGTTCCTCGGATGCAAGCACGCCATTCCCGCCATGCGGGCGAGCGGGGGAGGGTCGATCGTGAACGTGTCATCGACGGCCGCGATCCAGGGCTACGCGGGTGCGTCGGCGTATGTGGCGTCGAAGGGTGCGGTTGCGGCGTTGACGCGTTCGGTAGCGATGCATTGCATGCTCAAGGGCGACAAGATTCGATGCAACTCGGTGCATCCGCACAATGCTGAGTCGCCGATGTCGCTCGGCGCATACGAAGCGAAGTTCGGGGACCTACCGGAAGAGCAGCGTCCGAAACGCGAACTTGTGTCGCCCGACGGCGTTGCAAACGCGGTGCTGTTCCTGGCGTCCGACGAGTCGAGCGATCTCAACGGCACAATGCTGAACCTCGACCGCGGAACCGCAATCATCCCGGGAGCTATTCCGTAGGAAAGGTCCACACGATTGGCAACTCGAGTAGTGCGATCTGTCCGCCCATCGCCATTGGCGGCTCATCGGACGCCATGCGGAATTCCGGTACGGCCCGCAGCCATTCCTGCACGGCGATCTGCAGCTCCGCACGGGCAAGATGTGACCCGAGGCAGCGATGGAGGCTGGAACCGAACGTGACGTGACGGTTGTTCTCGCGGGTGATGTCGACGTGGGCAGCGTCCGGGAAGCGCCGTGGGTCGCGACACGCTGACGGGTACGACAGCAGGACCATGTCATCTTTGCGCATCGGGCAGCCGTGGAAGTCGGCGTCACGGGTGACCTTGCGGCCCATGCCGATCACCGGGTAGGCGCGCAGGAACTCCTCGATCGCGTTCGGCAGCAGGTCGGGTTCGGCCATGAGCCGGGCCAGATCGTCTGCGTGCGTAGCAAGGTGGTAGATGCACCAGCCGAGCTGCGCCTTCATCGTGTCGACGCCGCCCACCGTTAGTGTCACGAGGATGTCGACCATGTCCGGCTCGGACAGGGGAGCGTCGTCAATGGTGGAGCGGAGCAGCTGCGTGACGTAGTCGACATCGGGGTCGCGTGGCGTGGCGCGGCGATCATCAATGATCGCCTTCCAATACGTCTCCATTTCGTGCCATGCGGCCATGGCGGCGTCGTAGTCGCCGGTTGCGCGGAGGCGGTTGCGTCGGCGGACGCGCTCCACGAGCATCGGTCCGTCGTCGATCGGCAGGCCAAGCGTGGAGAGCAGGGCGCGGATCGGGAAGAGGTCGCCGAAGGCGGTCATGAAGTCGCACGCGCCATTGGGAGCGATCTCGGCGGCGAGCTTGGCGGCGTGTGCGCGGATCGCTTCGCTGTTGCGGGCGATGCGCTTCGGAGCGAACCAGGTGTTCATGACCTGCCGGTACTTCAGGTGATCCGGTGGGTCGAGATGCGACGGGAGGAAGCGGTAGTCGGGGTTCGGTTCGGTCGGGATGATGGAGTGGTTCGAGAACAGCTCGGCATCGTGTCCGGCTTCCAGGATGTCCTCCTGGCGGGTGAGCACCCAATACTTCCCCTTCTCATTCCAGAAGTACCGGTGCTCCTCGCGGAGCGCGTCGATGACATCCCAGTGGCTCAGCGCCGGGGCGATCCGGCCCATGTCGATGTCGACGGAAGGTGTTCTGTCCATGCCGACGTCACCCTATGCGGACGCGTCCACCGACGGCACGTTCGGCGCGCCCGTTTGTAATTGCGCGGGGCCGGCGGATCGGGGGCTCGCCCAGCATTGGGGGTTGCGCGCAGCATTGGGGGTTGCGCGGAGCATGTCACGAGCCCCCAACCGCTGCGCGCAACCCCCAATGGGAAAGTTGCTCTGGGACAATCGACGCTGCCCTGCGAGAATGTCGGCGATGGTGCGAGTCGGGTGGTCGGAGACAGGTGGCGCGGCAATCGCCGAGGCGGACGTTGACATCGCTAGGAGCGCACACCGCCCGGGCAGCGTCAAGGCGGCGCTCGCCAATCGAGACTTCCGGACGCTGTGGATCGGGCAGACCGTGTCGAGCATCGGGACGTGGATGCAGAACCTCGCAGTCGGGCCGTATGCGCTGGCGTTGTCGAAGTCGGCGACCAGCCCGCGCGGATCAGCGTCGTTCGTGGCGCTCGTGAGCATCTGCCAGATGGCACCCATGCTGCTGTTCGCGATGCTCGGCGGTGTGCTCGCGAATCGTGTGAGTCGGCGGCGTCTGATCCTTTCCGGACAAGGCGTGCAGCTCGTTGCCGCGTGCGGGTTGGCGATCCTCGCGATCACACAGGCCTCGAAGACGGGTCTGGTCGTGTGTGTGCTGGCGTCGGGCATTGCGAACGCGCTCTCGGCACCGACCTATCAGGCGGTGATCCCCGAACTCGTCGGCATTGACAACATGCCCGGTGCCATTTCGCTGAACTCGGCGTCGCTCAACGGTTCGCGTGTCGTCGGGCCGGTGATCCTTCTGGCGATGGCTGCGGTCGGAGTCCGCACGAGCAGTACGCACGGCATGGCGATCGTGTTCGGCGTCAACGCTCTGACGTTTCTCGCCTCAATGGCGGCGGTTGCTCTCATTGTGATTCCGGCCGTGCCGTCTCGAGTGGGTGCTTCTCGGGGCGCGTCGCAGTTGCTCGACGGTGTCCGAGAAGCGCGTCGCAACCCGGTGGTTGGACGCGCGCTCCTGCTGTTGTTCCTGCTTTCGCTGTTCTGTCTGCCGTACATTTCGCACTTCCCGTCGATCGCGGAACGCAACCTCGGTTTCGACTCGAACAGCACGACGTACAAGGTCCTCTTTGCAGTTTGGGCGCTCGGCGCGATGCTCGGCTCGCTGGCGCAGGCGACCGTGCTGGTGGCCTTCGACAAGCGGCGGACCACGCGGTGGATGCTCGCAGGGTTCGGTCTCTCGCTGCTGGCATTCGCGACCGCACGTTCGGCGTCGGTCGCGTTCCCCGTCGTTCTGGTGCTTGGGTTCTGCTACTTCGGATCGACCACCGCGATGTCGACGGTGATGCAGCAGCACCTTCGCTCGGCGTCGCGTGGCCCCGTGATGGCGTTGTGGATGATGGCCTTCGGCGGCACGATCCCGTTCGGCAGCGCTTGGGGTGGACGCGTCATCGACCGCTTCTCTCCGACACCGATGTTGGTGGTCGGCGGTGTCGTCGGGCTGGCTCTCGCATGGATCGCGAACTTTGTTTCGTTGAGCGGCGGCCGGGTCAAGGCAGATTGATTTTCGGGTCCCGCCGTGACGCTGGTGCACGAGTGCGGCTACCGTGCCACGTTGTCCGCACAACGTGTCGCTGTCGTGCCAACGTGGCGCTGTGTGGTCACTCGCCCGGCGACAGACTCAACCCGTCACCCTGGCGTATGCGCGAACGGGGAACGTGCCGAGCGACGTGAACTTCGGCGGTGCAGCCGTGAACTCGAAGCCGTCGACGGGCAGGGCAGCGAGGCCGGTGAGATGTTCGACGATCGGGATGCCGTTGCCGAGCAGACCGCAGTGCGCTGGCCTCGTGAGGTCACCAATATCGTCGATGTTCACGGAGTCGATACCCACGAGAGCGGCACCACTCGATACGAGCAAATCAACGGCGTCACTGGAGAGGTATGGGGCCTCGACGCCGTACTCGGACGTTCCGAAGTGGCGATCCCAGCCGGTACGAATCAACACTGCACGACCCGTTACATCAACACCGTTGAACGTCGCGGTTCCGGTCGCGCGGTTGCCTCCTGGTGCGTCGACCACGACCGACCGGAGGCCAGCCACTCGATTGATTGCGACGCGCTGGAGGTCGTCGCCTTCGGCGTAGAAGTGGAAGGGGACGTCGATGTACGTGCCGACGTTTCCGACCATGCAGACGCGTCCGATCGTGAAAGAGGCGCCTGGCGACATGCGTCCTGCCGACTCGGCACGAGTGGTGTGCTCGCTGATCTCGGGGCCGGGTAGACCCGGGTACGTCGTCATTGCGTGCGTGATGTCGTGGCTGAGGTCGATCAACATCGCCTCATCTTTGACGAGGAGCACCGAGGATCAGACATCCGGGCACGGCCGGACCCGTCGGCTTCGGTCTGGCATCATGATCGGCGCGCCAGCCGAAGCCGGTAGGCGTCCGTCGCCCGTTGCGGCGGTGTTACAGTATCCGTCCACGCGGAAGTGGCTCAGTGGTAGAGCATCACCTTGCCAAGGTGAGGGTCGCGGGTTCGAATCCCGTCTTCCGCTCCAAGTATAACCGCAGGTCAGGCACCCTTTTGGGGGTGCCTGATTGCTTTCTGAGCGATGGTAGACCGGGCGATTTGCCCACTGTAGATACCTTCACTGACCAGCGGGAATGGTCTTCGGCGTTCAGAGGGGTTCGAAAAGGTGATGCTCTACCATCCTCAGACGTTTCGTGGATTGTCGAGTCCGAAATGGCGTGCCCGACCCTTCAGTTACTATGCGCGCCTACGTAGACCGCTGTACCATTTTGGCGGTCCGAAATGCAGGACGAGGAGCGCTGCGCGTTCAGCACTCGAGTAGTTGGCGGAGGAATTGGTCGGTGGAGGTGACCACGCCGACGCACAGCCTTCAGTTGCTGAAAAGGACCGTTCCGGAGGCGATGTTCCGACCGCAATAGAAAGAGTTACCTGTTGGTGTGACGGGTAGCTGGCGCGTAACGCCGACGCGGGTCGTTCGGTCCCTCTCCGAGTTCAACCACGTGTCCAGTCTGAACGAGACCGTTCAGTCGTTGGCGGGTCCACCGGATGGACTTCCCGAGCTCTGCGGCGATCTCGCTCGTTCGTGCGGCACCCTGAGCGAGAACTTTCATGACGTTGTCGTCGGCCGGGTTCACCGGTGTTGTTACACGTTTGCTCGATCGTAGGATGACTCGGAGCCGACCGGCGGCTTCGACGAACTCCGGCTCAGCGAGGCCGGCTTCGCGACATGCCTTCGTCATCCGTGGGATCCCGCTGCCCCACTGTTCGACGAGTTCGAGTTCGTTCATAACTCGGGCGATGGCGTGGTTGCGTATTCGTGAAAGGCCTGTTCGAACGTCGTCGATCGTGAGGCCGTATGGCATGACGCCTGGGCTTTCGATTTCGAGACGGTCATCGAAAATCGAGACGCGTATCGGAGCGCCGAGCTGCGAGTAGTCAGCGTGGGCCACAGCGTTGACCAAGGCTTCGCGAACGGCTTGCAACGGATATTCGGGACGTTCGGTCCTCGTTAGTCCTTCAATCGTTATGGCGTTGCGTGTGTGGCGCCGGATGAAGTGCATTACGTTGTCGAGTTCTTCGAGGGGCGGCCCAGCGAAGCGTGCCGTGTCAATAATGTCGGTTCGATCTACTCCAGCGAACCGACCCGCTTGGATCCAGGCGTCGGGAATGGTGTGGTCGCGTTCCTTGCCGAACAGAACGATGCCGGCGACGGTCGGTACGTCGCGGCCCTGCACCCGCGTCACGAGTCGAAGTGTCTTCAGGTCTTTGACATTGACCCGGCGACGGTTGCCGAACGCCCGCCGTACAGCGGCCAGATCGACATCGCTAGCGATTAGGTGTCCTAGCGGCGACTCATCAAAGCTCACCCCTTCGGCCTCCCGCTGCAACTGGCCGATCAGCTGCGGATCTGCCTCGCGGTTCGTTGACCCGAGACGGACAAACACAGTCGGGTTTCGGTTTCCCAGACGAAGACGATGCGGTCGAAGTGGGCTTAGGTGCACGCTCACAACGAGCAACTGGGTACGCCTCCAGGGCACGACGGCGATGTCCGGTACGAGACGCGGTTCTATTCTGTCGGCGATCAGGTTTGCGAGCCTCTCCTCGTCCGAAAGCGGGGATGGCGAGCCCACGACTCGCCGTGTCCCGTCCTCGACCCCGACTACGAGCACTCCACCGGCCGAGTTCGCGAACGCCGCAATCGAACGGAGAACGCCGTCGGGTGAGGTCAAGTCCCTCTTGAACTCGACCGTCTTGCTTTCCGGCGACCGTAGGATCAGTTCAATGTCCATAGCTCGGCAGTCTACTCGGCAAAGCTCTCCGGAGAAGGTGCCGAGTTGGAACGACCACATCCGAGGGCGACGACCGATTTCTACTCGGCACAGGATTCGTGCCGAGTACTGCCGAGTAGTAGCGCGCTGACGAGTGGCAGACGACGCTCAGCGCTCGGTAGGTCCGAATCAGGTGTCAAGCCACGACCACCCATCGAGGCGCGTGATGTCGCACGTGGCCGCTCGGCGGGACGAGAGTACGACCCGTGCGTCCGACGAGTGGGTACTGCCGAGCGGAGGCCGGAAGCCGAATTTGCGCTTCAGCAAGTGCCGAGTGGCGGCGCCGATAATAGTAAGCGCGCGTACGTAGACCGCTCTACGAACTGCCTGGATTGGGGCGTATTTGGTGGACAAAACGTGGACGCAGGAGTACGTAACCGCAGCTCATGGACTGGCTGGACGGTCATCCTCACGTTTGCCAAGGTGAGGGTCGCGGGTTCGAATCCCGTCTTCAGCTCCAAGTATAATCGCAGGTCAGGCACCCTTTTGAGGGTGCCTGATTTGTTTGCTCGACGCATTTGTGTGCCCATGGGATGCCCACGGCGTGTCCATGGGCATTTCGCGAACTTTGTCCCTGTTATGCAGTCGGGTCCGGCGTTCGGAGCGGAGGCACCGTTCTCGACGTTGCTGGACGCGTGGATCGCTGCGAACGTTTCGGTGTGGTCCGCTGGAACGCTTATGCAGACGCGTTCGCTCGTCCGTGTGCATCTATTGCCTCGGCTTGGCCGCGTGCCTGTTGGGGCGATCACGACGGAACAGGTTGACCTGCTGTTGGCGGCGATTGGTCGTACGCGTTCGGCGGGAACGGTGAACAGGGTCCGTGGCGTGGTGCATGCCGTGTTGGCGCACGCGGTCCGGTGGGAGTGGATTTGGTCGAATCCCGCGTCGCATGCCACTCGGTTGGCGACTGGGCCGATTGCGCATGATGTTCCGCCGCCTGAGACCGTGATGACGGTGTTGGAATGGTTGCGGCTGAACGATCCGGTGTTCATGCTCTTGGTTCGACTCGCTGCGACGACTGGTGCGCGTCGCGGTGAGCTACTTGGGTTGCGTTGGTCCGACATCGATCTCGAGCCGGTCAACCGCTTCACGATCCGACAACCCCTCAAAAGCCTGCAACACCATCACCGTCGCTAACACCCGTGCCGGGACCGTTGGACGCCCAAGACGCGATCGCGTGTACAAATCAGCGAAATAGTCATCACCAAACAGCCGGTCACCATCAACAGCAAGAAACCGGTACAGACCAGTCAAACGATCACCCAGAACCTCCCGAGGATTCTCAAACCGCACCTGCCCAGAAACCGATCCCAAAGCCACACCTCATCCTCACAGAACCCAACCAAAATCGCGAGTACTTCAGCAGTCACCTAGGGTCCCTTTTGGTCCTGTCGAACAGACTCAGATCTTCGTCGTGAACCAGTCGTCCGGGTGTAGGTACGCATCGAACCGCGCCATGATGCTGGTCGCGCTCTGCCCCGTCGATTGCCGGGCTGTAGAGCAACGGAACGTCCGAGTCGGCAAGAACAGGTCGTGTAGGAGTTCAAGGTCTACGTCGTCGCTACTACGAATGAAGTGGCGTGCCTGCCCGGGCTGATCGCACAGCGCCGGGGGTACCGGATCCTCAACGAGGCAGATCTCGGCTCGCGTCGTATTGCTTCGAAGCCGGGGACGCCGAACTACACGCCGGTGAGTTTGACGCCGAGGTAGGCAGCGGTTCCTACGAGTAGCCATGACGCGAGCCCGAGGACGAGTGGGCGCGGTCCGATGATCCGGAGCTTGGCAATGCGCACGCCCGATCCGAGGCCGACGAGCGCGGCGGCGAGCAAAAGCTTCTCGGCGGTGTCGAACATCGTGAGGGCCGCGTTGGGGACGAGGCTTGTCGAGCGAACTGCGATGGTGGTGAGGAATCCAGCGACGAAGAGCGGCATGATCGGTGGGCGTTCTTCGTTGCGGTGAAGGGGGTTTGCCGAGCCGGCAATGGTCGCTTCGGACATGCCCGCTGCCCGACGTCGATGGAGCGATACGCCGGCTACGAGGGGTGCGAGAAGTACCACCCGAGTGAGCTTTACGATGACTGCGGACCGCACCGCTGCGGGTCCGTTTGACGCTGCGGTCGCGATGACCTGGGCTACGTCGTGAACGCTCGCTCCGGCCCATGATCCGAACTGTTCTCCGCCAAGACCGATGGGCCGGGCGAGCAGCGGGAGCACGGCGATCGCAAGGCTCCCGCAAAGCGTCACGAGGGCGATCGAGAACGCGACCTCGTTCTCGTCGGCGTCGGACACGCCTTCCATCGCTGCGATCGCGGACGCGCCGCAGATCGAAAAGCCTGTGGCAACGAGTAGGGACATTGGGCGACTGACACCGAGAAGTCGACCGACCCATTGCGTCCCGAAGAACGTGGCGGCGACGACCGCGATGACGACGCCGAGGCCGCGCGCTCCGAGGTGTGCGACTTCGCCGACGCTGAGTTTGAATCCGAGCAGCACGATGCCGACTCGTAGGAGTCGCTTGGCCGAGAACAGCAGTCCGGCCCTGGCTGCGGGCGGGAGCAGTCCAACGTTCGCGAGCACTGCACCGAGAGCGACGGCCGCAACGAGGGGCGAGAGGGAATCGATCAAGTGATGCAGCCCGAACGCGGCGATCACGCAGACACCAACAAGAGCGAGCCCGGGTGCCAGTCCGTCGGCGGCGAGTCCATCGGCGTGGTGCTCCCGGCTGTCGGCCAAGGGGCGTAGATCGGCGGATGGAGCGAGATCCTCTAACGATGAGAAACGGGCGTCGCGCACCTCTACAGAGTGAGCGTCGCCGGGCCCGATCGATACTGCCAATTCGACTCAGTCGCTATAGGCGTTTGCTATACCTCGGGTGCGCGAGCCAGGAAGCATGGCAGTCAGCGAAGTTCGCGGCCGCTGGCTGCGATGGTCACCAACGCCCGAGCGGCGGCGTCTGGTACGCCTGGGTTCCAGACCGCACGGAGCTCTCGGGTGAGGTCGAAGTTTGGGAAGGCGACGGCGACGAGTCGACCGGACTCCAATTCCGAGACGACGGCCAAACGACTCAGCACTCCCGGGGCGACACCTGCCGCGACGGCAGCACGCACGGCCGTGTTGGACCCGAGTTCAAGTGCAGGCTCGACCGGGTCCTGCCCGTGCTGCTTGAGTCTGACGTCCAGCGTCTCGCGTGTGCCTGAGCCGACCTCGCGCATTACGAGTGGTGTCGCCGCGAGATCCTCGGCGTTGAGAGGAGCGCGTCGACGTACCCATGGATGGGTCGGTGAGACGATCACGACAAGTTCGTCGACGGCGACCACCTGCGTGCGAAGCCCGGCGGCACGGTCTGGCGATTCGATGAACCCGAGCGATGTCGAACCGGACCGCAGACGCTCGAGAACCATCGTTGAATTGATGACTTCAAGCTCCACCGCGTGCAGAGGCTCGACCCGGTGAAAGGTGCCGAGCCAACCAGGAAGCAGGTGCTCGGCGACTGTGAAGCTTGCCGCGACTCGAAGGCGTGAACGTCGCTTGGTCGACAGCGAGGCTGCACCCACTCGGAGAAGCTCCGCTGCGTCGAGCAATGCTGATGCCCATTCGGCAACGAGCGCACCTTCCGGTGTCGGCACGGAGCCCGAAGGCCCGCGATCGAGCAGCGTTAGCTTCAGTTGACGCTCTAACCGGGTCAGTCGATTGCTGACCGACGGTTGCGACAGCTGGTGAACCTCGGCCGCCCGCGAGACACTGCCGAGCCGCGCTACCGTAACGAACAGGTCCAGTGAGACGAGGTCTGGGAACGTCGGTGGGAGTGGCATCGCGTCATGCTATGAGATCTCATAGGCAACTGCTATGAGGTTGCGGCGAAGAACTCTGCGAATCGTTCGGCTACCCATTCGGGGCGTTCCTCGGCGATCCAGTGGCCGCAGCCGTCGGCGATCCCGCCGCTGACGTTGGTGGCGACCCGTTGCCAGGATTCCTGGGCGACGTTGCCGCGGCCGGCTCGTGGGCTCCGCCTCCGTACACGAGGATCGGCATCTCCATCTTTCCTTCGGCCAGGTACCTCTGGTGGTCACGCACGTCGGGGCGTAGCGCCCGGTAGTAGTTGAACCCGGCGCGCATCGCTCCGGGCGGACGGTACGTGCGCACGTGCTCCTGCTGCGCTTCGACGCTGATGGCGTCGGGACGCGCACCGCCTATTCGGTAGCAGCATCAGGACCTGTGGTCCGCTGCCGGCGGTCACGTAATGGAGGGTCACGTCGCCGAGGTCGGCGTAGTGATCAGCGAGCCGCCGCTGAAGAGGGCGAGTGGCCGGTCCCGGTCATCAACGAGCAAATAGGCGAGATGGTCTGGCGTGTGTGGCCGGGTGTCGCGAGCGCTCGGAGTTGGTAACGTCCGACGTCGACCTGATCGCCACCGATTAACGCGGTGTTGCTCACGGTGAGGTTGGCGGTTGTCGGTGCGAAGTGGTTCGCCCCGGTGGTCGCGAGGTCTGCGCTGCCCGAGACGTCGTCGGCGTGGGTGCGCGTGTCGGCAGTGAACGCGATGTCGAGATCCCGAAGACGAGCGCCGGTTTGATGTCTGATCGGGAGTCGGACCGGGTCGACGATGAGCGCGGTGCGGTCGACGAGGTCGACGAGGTCGACGAGGTCGACGAGGTGGGACGTGTGTCCGAGTCCTTCGTCGACGAACTCAACGATCGTCGGCACGTCCGTCTCGGTCTGCGATCCGTGTCCGGTCATAACAGTTCCCTAAACTCATAGCTGGATCGAGCCTGTTGGGTGGCCAATTTGGGTGGTTTTCGCGTCTTGGCGAACACCGTGCCACGAATGCGGTGCGGTGCTCTCGGCTTCTCAACCATGGTGAACAGCGGTCGGGCGCGGCCGGTTGCAGGAATGGTTCAGATTGCCCCTTGACGTCGGCCGAAAAGAGGCAGATGATCGCATAAGTACCAGCCTCACCATGTGCTGTGGTGGGACGACAAGAAGGGAGTTGGACATGCAAATGCCACCCTCAGATGACGCTCCACCCGGTTACGCAAGCGTGTGAGTTTGCAGCAGAATCACGCCCCGCAGGTGCCTTCAAAACAATGAGCCCCGATCATCACCGATGATCTGAATACTGGGACTTTAATACGACGCCCAAGACGAGACTTTCTCACGCAATTTCACCCGAGACTGATGTCACGCATTGCAGGCCCCGGCCCCGCCGCCGGGGCCTGCTCGCGTCTGCTCGCTTGTACCTCCCGCCTCCCGCCTGCGCAACCGGACGTTCCGCGGTACATACGGTGCGCTTGCGGTACAAACGGTGCGCCCGAATGCACCGCGAAGGCGCCGGATGTACCGCGCCAAGACGACCGGTAGCTATTTCGCCTTTGATTTCCGCTTGCGTTTCGCGGTCGGCGTTGTGGGCGGACGCTTCCCGGGTGCACCTCGCCGCGCGGCTGCGGGTTCGGGCTTCTCGGCCCGAGTCGCACCGGTGGCCTTGAACAGCACCTCGATCTCCGCAATATGCAGATCCACGAGATCCCACAAATCGGGCACCAGTTCACGGCAGGCGACGAGTCCGAAGTCGAGATTGTTGAGGTAGCTGTGCACGGTGATGTTGAGACCCATTCCGTCGGTCACGATCGACACCGGGATGTAGTTGTCCATCCGTGCGCCCGCGAAGTACAGCGCCTGGCGTGGTCCGGGGACGTTGGAGATCGTGACGTTGACTGGCGAATTCATCCGGTCCGCAAGACGGAGCCGTGACGCCAGACGCGAAGCCGATGTGGCAACCACAGGCGACGTGAACTGGGTAGCGTCCACGAGAACGTCGGCAGGGACGAGTTCGAACTGACGCTTGGCCGCGGACATCGCGTCACGGCACCGTGCGACGCGCTCCAGCGGATCGTCGCAGTCGGTCGGGAGGTCGGCGACGATGCTGGACACCCGGTTCGTCCACACGTCCTCCTCGTTGCCGGTGCGGATCGATACGGGAACCATGGCCCGCAGCGGACGGTCGGGCAGGGCGTCGTGGAGGATCAGGTACTGGCGCAGCGCCCCCGCACAGATCGCCATGACCATGTCGTTGAGTGTGCCGCCGGTGACCTCCTTCAGACGCTTGAGGTCCTCCAGTGAGGCCGTGCGCATAGCAAAGCGACGGTGCGCGGTGATCGAGCGATTCCAGGGCGTCGGCGGCGCGGACGACATGGGAAACGACACCGCTCGTTCGTTGTCGGGTCGCGCCGACGCGCCCCGGTTCGCGACGTTCTTCACCAGAGTCCGAGCCTGACCGGCCGCCGAGCCGACGCTCGCCACGCCAGCGGCATCGGCCATCGACCGTAGGAGGCGCAGCTGGAGCCGCAGGTTCTTTGCCGGATGCGACGCCAGGCTGCGGGCGGTCATCTGGAGCAGTTCGAAATCGCTCGGAATCGGCTCGCCCACGAACGGCTCCGGCTCGCCCGGAGCCGGCGCGTTCGGGTCGGTATCGGTGAGCATGTTGAGCAGGATCATGCCGGCCGCGCCGTCGATCGTGGCGTGGTGGTACTTCGTAAGTAGGCCCCAGCGGTTATCCCCGAGACCCTCGATCACGTAGACCTCCCAAAGCGGACGCGAGCGGTCCATGGGGCGCCCGATGATGCGGGCCACCTGCTCGGCGAGCTGATCAGCCGCGCCGGGCGGTGGGATGCCGATGTGGCGGATATGGAAGTCGATGTCGAAGTCGTCGTCGTCGATCCAGTACGGATGATCGAGGTTGAACGGCACCTCCACGAGCTTGCGACGCATCGGTCCGACCTTCGGGGCCATCTCGGCGAACTTCGCGTGGACGTGCTCGAACGGATCGAAGTCGGCCGTCGGACGCTGATAGATGGCCAGTGCATTCACGTGTCCGAACGTGGTCGGGGTCTCCATGTAAAGGAAGCTTGCGTCGAGTCCGGTGAGCTGTTGCATGGTGATCCCTCCCGTGTCGGCGCACGTGCCGACTGGCCTGAGTCTGGCACTCGCGTCGGCGTCGTGTCTCGGCGGCTTCTAACGAGGTCGGTGTATCACGGGTCGGCCACGTGCCTCAGTGTCTCCGAGATCCACGATCGGCCCGTGGTCGTGGCCGCGACAGAGACGAGACACGGATGCCAAGAAAAGTTGTCGACCTATCGGCCCGCTCCGCCGTCATTCGTGAGGAGCCGTTCCACCTTCACTTCTGGGAGTGTTCTCCGGAGGAGTACCTGAAATTCTTGCGAGATCCTCGCGCCGTTCTTTCATCAATGCGGATCGATATTCCGGAAGATTGTCGAATCGAAACAACGATTGAGAACCACGATTGGATGTCGCAGGCAACCGATCGGCTCGCGGCGGACGATGGACCCGTCATCATTTGCAACGTTGGAGGCGGCAATGTCGCCCGGGCGGTCTACCGAATCGTTAGCTATGCCCACACTCACGACTCCGTTGGCAAGCACAAGAAGAAGCTCCTGCACCCTGCTAAGGACCAGTACGTAGTGTCACTCGGGACGTGAGTTCTGGCCCGAAAATTGGGCGGCCGAAATTGCGCCGTTTGAGCAGGGTTGTGTAGATCGACCCACCTCGCAGCCCACCGACCCGGACAGCGGCAAGTAGCCTCGATGCCCCATGCCGACCGATACATCCCGCAGTCCGGGAATCCAGATCACGACGCTCGAATCGGGCGTCACCGTGGTGACCGAGCACATGCCGGGGTCGCTCTCCGTCAGCACCGGCGTGTGGGTCGACGTCGGGTCCCGCGACGAGGACCCCGCACAGTCGGGCTGCTCGCATTTCCTGGAGCACCTGCTGTTCAAGGGCACGTCGCAGCGGAGTGCCCTCGACATCGCCCAGGCGATCGACGCGGTCGGCGGTGAAATGAACGCCTACACGACCAAGGAATATACGACCTTCTATACCCGTACCGTCGCAGAGGACGCGGCCCTCAGCCTCGACATCCTCTGCGACATCGTGCGCGAACCGGCGTTGCGCGACACGGATGTCGAGAGCGAGCGTCAGGTGATCCTTGAAGAGATTGCTATGCGCGCAGATGAACCAGCGGACCTAGTTCATGATGTCGTGCACGAGCAGCGTTTCGGCACGCACGGTCTCGGCCGTGACACGGCTGGCACCGTCGACACGGTGAAGGCCACAACTGCCGCGCACATCCGGTCCTTTATGGACGCCACCTATGGGCCGGCGTCCATCGTCGTTGCTGCGGCTGGCGCGGTCGACCACGCTGCCACCTGTTCGCAGGTCGAAGCGTCATTGCGACGTGAGTCCACCACGGTTGCCACGAGGCGCGCACCGGCCGATCGCGGCGAGCACGTTGTCGTTGTCCAGGACGACACCGAGCAGGCACACCTCGTTCTTGCGCTCGCAGGAATGCAGCGTGATGACCCCGACCGGTTCGCGTTTGGCCTGCTCGATCACGTGCTTGGTGGCGGCATGTCGAGCCGGTTGTTCCACGAGATCCGCGAACAGCGCGGGCTCGTCTACACCGTCTATTCGTACCGAGCGGCCTATCAGGACGCTGGCTTCGTCGGCATTTACGCGGGCACGGCACCGCAGCGTCTCGTCGAGGTGCTGGACCTCGTGGAGGTGGAGCTGCAGCGTCTTCGACGTGACGGGATCACCGACGACGAACTCCGGCGCGCCAAGTCGTCGGTGCGGGGCGGGACTGCGCTTGGGCTTGAGGACTCCGGTGCTCGCATGTCGCGCATCGGCCGCGCTCAATTGCTCTTCCAGAACGTGCCCGCCATCGACTGGGTCCTCACGCAGACCGATGCGGTCAGCCAGCACGACATTTCCCGCGTTGTCGAGCGGCTCCTCGCCGAGCCGGCCACGCTCGCAGTCGTCGGCCCAGTCGATGAGTCGACGCTGCGCGGCCACCCCCTCGTCGCCCGCTGAGCGAATCGGCGGAGCCGCACCAGCGGACGGCTACTACCATGCCGTCCGATTGCGGTGTCGATGAAGTGTCGACGCGGCGGCAAGTGCCAGGAGGGCAGCGTCATGAAGGTCGCAGTGTTCGGCGCCGGTGGCCGTATGGGTGCGGAGGTGTGCCGCTCCATTGCCGGGGACGCTGAGCTGCAGCTCGTCGCGGCAGTCGACCCGTTCCATTCGGGCCTCGATCTCCGTCAGGCAACCGGGGTAGACATTGCGGGCATCCAGGTGTCCAGCTCGCCCGAAGCGATCACACGGGCGGAGGCGACTGTCGCGGTCGACTTCACCACCCACGACGCATCGATCAACAACCTCCGCTGGTGTGCGGAGAACGGCGTCCATGCGGTCGTCGGCACAACTGGCTTCAGTGCGGCGGACCTCGACGAGCTGCGCGCCAAGTTCACGAAGAGCAATTGCATCATTGCGCCGAACTTCGCCATCGGTGCCGTGCTGATGATGCGCTTTGCCGAGATGGCGGCACCGTTCTTCGAAACGGCCGAAGTGATCGAGTATCACCACGACAACAAGATTGACGCTCCCAGTGGCACTGCCATGTCGACCGTGCAGCGGATGGCCGCGGCAAAGGCCCAGTGGGCACCCGACCCCACTCAGCAAGAACTGCTCGGCGGTGCCCGAGGAGGGAAAGGTCCTGCCGACATCCGCGTCCATTCGGTGCGAATGCGAGGCGTCGTCGCCAATCAGGAGGTCATTCTCGGCACGACAGGGCAGACACTCACCATCCGCCACGACACCACGGACCGCACCAGCTTCATGCCTGGCGTCCTATTGGCAGTCAAGCGGATCGCGAACCACCCCGGAGTGACCGTCGGCCTGGACGCGTTCCTCGACCTGTAGAGCCAACTGGATGTTGTGGCCCCAAATCGGTCGGCGTGGACTCAAATCGGGCCGATCCGGGGCCACAGTGACCTATGTCAGGCCACAACGCCAGCGAGGTCAGGCCCGGTCTACGCGCCCGCACCGCGGCGGAAGTTGCGCAGGTTCGCGACCACGACGAGCACGATCGAGCCGATCAGGAGCGGCCGCTGGTATTGATCAAGCCAGTTGAGAAACGACTGCAGCTGCCTCTCGAACGTGCGAGCGAGCCACCACATGAGCAGGAGCCGGCCGGCGATTCCTACGCTGAGTAGGCCGAAGAGACGGCGGGCCGACGTTCGATGGACGCCGCTCACGACCGCCACGAGGTTGCTGCCCACGAGGAGTGGAATCAGCACCCATTGGCCCTTCTCGAAACCGTTCTGAAGCCCGTCGATCTGTTTGCGATTGAACCCGAGATAGCGGCGGAACCAGTACAGCACCTTGTCGCCGTAGGCGCGTCCGATGAGGTGACACACCAGGAAGGCAACGGTCAGGCGCACGAACGCAATCACCACGTAGGACAGAAGCGGAAGGCCGTTCGTGAGCGCCTGGACCAGATACCGGTTGCGCGACGAGAACATCAGCAGACGCCCCGGATTCGTCTTGCCCATCCGCACCCACGACGCTGCGGCGACGTTGCTGCACACAACCAGTCCGACAAACGCGGCAAGCGCCACCGGTGCCCAGCGAGGCTGGTTGTGCGGGACTGCGGCATCCTCCGCCAGTTCGTCGATCTCGGCGGACGGGGAGGGCGCTTCCATGCCGCGACCGTACCCGCGACTTTCGGGTCGGTGAGACCTTGCTTGCGCTAAGAGTTGCGTTCCGGGCCCCTAACCTCAAACCGTTATGGCTCGCCGGTCGCCCCTTCCCCTTTATGTGGCATTGTTCGCCATGCCGTTCGCGATTGCTGCGATCGGTGCATTCGGCGTGCGGTCCTGGCAGAACGCGGCGGGCAACGACACCGTTGCCCCGACCGAGGCAGTGGTAGTAGTGGCGACAACGGTTCCGAGCACGGTCCCTCTCACGATCGACACCGTTCCCGTGACGGAGGCGACAACCGCCCCGACGGAGGCCCCCGACACCACGTCGGTGCCGGAAACCGACCCGCCGCAACAGGTGCGCCTCCCGAGGCCCCCGACGTCGGGTGACGGAGCGTTCCTGCGTCGGATGAGCGACGCCGACCGTCGTCTCTACGAGGAAGCGTCGAGCTGTAACTCCCTCGCACGTCCCGGCACCACGGCCAGGGGATGCGACATCACGACGAGCGCCGGCCTCGACGTCGCATGGGTGTCGATGGCGGAGGGACTCGACGTGCTCACCCATACCGAGGCCGACGGGCCCGACGTGTGGAACGTCGTGCTGAGGTCGAACACATCACCGTCGCGCTCGCCGGTGTTTGCTGACGTTTCTGGATCCGGTGAGGTGGCGCTGCTAGCCGGGTGGCGTTCCGGTGACGGCACGCTGGCGGTCGACGTCGTCGAGTTCGACGCCGCAACGTTCACGTCCCCGACCGTCAGTCTGCACCTTGAGATGCTCGACGGTCGGGTGCACGCTGGTGACGGTCGCATCGACGCATGGTCCGGCGTCGTGGTGTCGGGTGGCGACCCTGCGCAGCCGAGCACCTACGCGCACTGGACGTTCGAGGACGGCGGACCGGACTGGACAACGTCGACGTCACGTGACGACACGCCGCCCGCCGGTCAGTTGTAAAGATCAGGCCCTCAGGCGGGTTTCGGACGGGTCTGGCACCCGTCGATGTGGTCATCGACCATCCCCGCGGACTGCATGAATGCGTACATGGTGGTCGGCCCGACAAACTTGAAGCCGCGCTTGATCAGTGCGCGTGACATCGACGTCGACTCCTTGGTGTGCGCGGGGATCGGATCGCCGATCCGCAGGCTCCGCTCGCGCTTTGCAGGTGCGTAGCCCCAGCAGAACTTGTCGAGCGATTCGCCCTTTTCGAGCATCGCTTCGACGATCTGGGCATTGCTGATCGCGGCCTCGATCTTGCCCTTGTTCCGGATGATGCCGGGGTTTGCCAGGAGACGCTCGCAGTCGGCGTCGGTGAATCGGGCGACGGTCGCGATGTCGAAGTTCTCGAACACCTCACGGAAGGTTTCGCGCTTGCGCAGAATGGTGATCCAGGCGAGACCCGCCTGCATGCCCTCGAGCACGATCTTTTCGAACACCGCGTTCTCGCCGTGGAGCGGATGGCCCCATTCCGTGTCGTGATAGTGCTGGTACAGCTCGTCGTCGCCGCACCATCCACACCTCACGACGCCGTCGATCCCGTTGTTCAATGCGTCTGCCATGGCGGAAGAGCCTAGTTGTGCGGCTCCCTGCCTGAGTTCGGCGTCTCGGAGCTGGAATGCCCTCGGATGATGGGTGGGTGGGCATTCCAGAGCACCCGAGTAAGGTTTGGGGTCGATGGCTCATCAGTCCGACCCGCGATTTCTGGCGCTGCATGGCAGCAAGCTGAAGGGCTTCGCTGAAACGCCCGGTATTGCCGCGCTTGTCGGGCTCAAGGCAAAGCAGGTCGACACCGAGCTCGCGGGCCTGGTGAAGGGTGGCTTCGTGATGCACCGTGAGGGTCGGATCAGCGGGTGGATGCTTACACCAGCGGGCCGGATCGAACACGACGCACTGCTCGCAACCGACCTCGCGGCGATGGGAAATCTGGCCGAACTGCAGCGCTGTTACGACGAATTCCTTGAATGGAACCGAGAACTCCTTGAGGTCTGCACCGCCTGGCAGGTAAAGGATCTTGAGCGCAACGTCATGAACGATCACACGGACAAGGCGCATGACACAGTGGTGGTCAAGCGGCTCCAGGCCGTCCACGAGGGGCTCGCGCCAATCAGCGTGCGATTGTCGGCGATGGCCACGCGGTTCGATCCCTATGGCACACGTCTGAAGTTTGCGCTCGACAAGGTCAAGCGCGGCAGTACCGACTGGTTCGCAAAGCCGCTCATTGACAGCTATCACACCGTGTGGATGGAACTCCACGAAGACCTGCTCGCCGGCATGCACGTCACCGGGCTCGTCGACAGCTGACATCTCGCGGTTCTCGCCGCATGCAGTACCCGCAGCACCGACTCCCGGCACGACGCCGGACACAACCGGCCGACGCCGGACCCAACGAGGAGAAACGCAATGACACGCTTCGGCGAAGTGATGACGGCAATGGTGACCCCGTTCGACGCAGATGGGAAGCTCGACCTAGACGCTGCCCAACAGGTCGCGCGCTGGCATGTCGAGAACGGCAATGACGGTCTTGTGATCGCGGGCACGACCGGTGAAGCAGCGACGCTGACCGACGAGGAGCAACTCGATCTCATCAAGGCGGTCTGCGAAGCGGTGACCGTGCCCGTGATTGGTGGCGCAGGGTCGAACGACACCGCCCATGCGATCCATCTCACGAAGGCGATGAAGGGCCTCGGCTGTGCGGGTGTCCTGACCGTCACGCCGTACTACAACCGCCCATCGCAGGCCGGCATCGAGGGTCACTTCCGAGCGGTTGCCGCGGCGACCGACCTGCCAGTCATCCTCTACGACATCCCGATTCGCACGGGCCGCAAGGTCAACAACGACGTCCTCCTGCGACTCGCCCGCGACTGCTCGAACATCGTCGCCGTCAAGGACGCTGCCAACGATCTCGCGATGTCCGCCCGCCTTATCGCAGAAGCCCCAGCGGGCTTCGAGCTCGTGAGCGGCAACGATGATATGACGCTCGGTCTGCTCGCAGTCGGCGGCGTCGGCGTGATCGGTGTGGCGACGGCTTGGTCGGCCCGGGAGCACAAGGACATGATCACGGCGTTCAAGAAGGGCGACGTCGACCACGCTCGCAACGTCAATGCCCGCCTCATCGAGTCCTACCTCTTCGAGACCGGCGACGCGAACCCGAACCCGCAGCCCACGAAGGCGATGTTGCGCACGCTCGGCCTGCCCGTCGGCCATTGCCGCCCTCCGATGGACGGCGAACCGTCCGACCTCGAATCCCGAGCCAAATCCGTCTACGCGAACCTCAAGGCAGGCGCATGAGCAAGGCCTCGTCCCCACCCGGCAGCCTGAAAAACTCCACCAAGGAGGCGGGCACCGAGCACGGGAAGATGGTCCCGGCCCGCGCCGGAAACGTCCGCGTGGTGTTCCTCGGAGGGCTGGGTGAGATCGGCCGCAACTGTTGCTGTATCGAGGTCGAGGGGCGGATCATGCTCGTCGATGTCGGCCTCATGTTTCCCGAGGCTGACATGCCGGGCGTGGATTTGGTCCTGCCCGACTTCACCTACCTGCGTGAGAACGCCGACCGCATCGACGGTGCGATCCTCACGCACGGCCACGAGGACCACGTCGGCGGACTCTCGTATCTGCTGCGCGACCTTTCGTTCCCGCTGTATGCGACCGAGCTGACGCTGCGCATGGCGCGTGGGCGCATCGAGGAAGCCGGTCTCATCGGCAAGACGAGTTTCAACGTGCTGACCGACGGGGAGCGCCGCAAGATCGGTGTGTTCGACATCGAGGTGATCCCGGTCAGCCACAGCGTGCCCGACTCGATCGCGGTGGCTTTTCATACACCGCAAGGCGTAATCATGCATTCGGGCGACTTCAAGATCGACCTCACCCCGATTGATGGTCGCACGACCGACCTCGCTCAGATCGGCCGACTCTCGCAGGTGCACGGCATCCGGCTGCTCATGAGCGACTCCACCAACGCGGAGTCGGATGGGCATACGGAGTCGGAACGCTCCATCGGCAAGAACCTGCGCGACATCATCCGTGACCAGGACGGCAAGCGGATCATCGTGGCCTGTTTCGCGAGCCACATCCACCGCATGCAGCAGATCATCGAGGCGGCCGTCGCAAGCGGCCGCAAGGTGACCACGCTCGGACGCTCGATGCGTCGCAACCTCCAGATCACACGGGAGATGGGCAAGCTGCACGTCTCGGACAATGATCTGTTCGAGATCGAGAAGCTCGGCGACTACGACCCCACGAAGGTGCTGATCCTTTCGACCGGTTCACAGGGCGAGCCGATGTCGGCGCTTTCAACGATGGCGGCCGGGGAGAACCGGTTCCTCAAGATCGGTCAGAACGACACCGTCATCCTCAGCTCGCATGCGATCCCGGGCAACGAGACCGACGTGGGCCGCGTCATTGATGGACTCACGCGCCTCGGCGCTGACGTGATTCATTCTGGATTGGCTCGTGTCCACGTGACCGGACATGCGAAGCGTGGTGAATTGAAGACGCTGCTCTCGGTCGCCAAGCCGGAGTTCTTCATTCCGATCCACGGCGAGTTCCGCCACCTCACGCACCACACACGTATCGCGATGGAGATGGGCGTCGCCGCGTCGAATGTGTTGCTCTGTGAGGATGGCGATTCGGTCGAATTGTCCCCCAAGGGCATCGACTTCGGGCCGACCGTGCCAAATGGGTATCTCTATGTGGACGGCATCGTCGGCGACATCGGCAACGGTGTGCTGCGTGACCGCAAGGTGCTGTCGAACGAGGGCGTCGTGGTGGTGATCGTCACGATCGACGAGCACAAGGGTGACATCGTCACCGAGCCCGAAATCATCACGCGAGGGTGGGTGTACGCGCCCGAGGCCGAGGGTCTACTCGGCGAGGCCGCGGTCGTGATCCACAAGGCGCTGGAGCGGGCGATCGCCGACGGTGCACGCGACGTCGAAGCAATGAAGCGCGTGCTGCGTCAGACCACGGGCAAGTTCGTGCACGAGCGCACCAAGCGGCGTCCGATGATCGTGCCGGTCGTCATCGAGGTGTAGTCCGCAGTGGGGAATTGTCTGCGCTCCACTTGCGCTTTCAATGCATTTCATGTCATCGTGAGTGGGTGACAACTCAGCTCGAACTCGTCGCTTCCCCGACCCTCGACCTTCCCTCCAACCTTGTGGTGCTTCCCTGCCACCTACACGCTCGCATCTCGCGCCAGGACGCGCTGAGGTCGGCCGCAGACCTTTACGTGCGCCAGTACGGCGTAGCCACGCGCACCCAGCTGCTGGCCTGCGGTCTGACGGCCCGACAGATCGAACGCCGCCTTGCAGAGGGCCGGCTGTTCGCCGTTGCGCGAGGCATCTACGCGCTTGACGCCATGCCGGACTCCTGGGAGCGGAAGGCAATCGGTGCGGTGCTCGTGACACTGACGCGGCTCCATCCGGGTGCGCTTTCTCACGACTCGGCGGCCGCGGCCTGGGGTATCCCGGGCTTTGATCGTCGTGGCACGGTCTTCGTGACGGCTCATCTTTCTGACCGCCACGTGAACCCGCTTGCCGTGATGAACCGCGCCGCCGACCTCCTCCCCGAAGATGTCGTCGCCGGACCACTCGGCGTCGCTACCACCACGACCGTGCGAACCGCATTGGATCTTGCGATTCGCACGTCGAAAGCGGACGCGATCGACGAGTTGCTCGATCGCGTGGTTGGCGATGGTCATGCCTCACTGAGTGACCTCCGCGACCGTGCCGACGCCATGACCGGTCGACCCGGCATCATTGCGGTGCGCCGTGTCTTGGCGCGTCGTGTTCGTGACGCCCGGCGGCGCGTACCTCGCAAGCGTCGCAGTGTTGCTGCCGTGGTCGCGGCGGCCTGATAGCTCCGCCGCCGCGACCTGCCTCGATGCTTGGTCGATCCTGCCCGTCTCCGGGGTGGATTGACCAAACATCCGGACAAGGCGGTTCGCGCGCCCCCTCCGGATCGTATGGAATAGCGGGGTGGCGAAACGAGCTCTCGAACGAGTCATGTCGGTGAAGACGAGGATCAAGGACGTGGGGGCGTCGCAGTTGGTCGAATCGATCGTGCTGCGGATCTTCCTTTCGTTGTTTCCGCTGATTGTGGTGGCGATTGCCGTGCTCGGCTTCGTCGCGGCCAGCCGAAAGGGTGGCACGACCAAGCTGGCCAACGATCTCGTCGATCAGCTGAAACTGTCCGGGTCGATGGCGGACCTGATCCGCGACAGTGTGAACAGCGCGAAGGACAACCGTGGGGCGACGTCGATCGTTGGCTTTCTCACCGTGCTGCTCAGCGCGACCGCCGTCGTCAGCTCGATCGCTGCGGCGTGCAACACGGTGTGGCAGGTGTCGAGCCGCGGGTTCAAGGACCGCCTGCTCGGCGTCGTCTGGCTGCTTGGTGCTGCCATCTTGATCGCATTGGCTGCGGGTGCCACGGCGCTCATGAAGATCATCCCGATTCCCGGCCTAAACGCGTTGGTCGGTTTCTTCAGCGGTGCGGTTGTTGGCGCGCTGCTGTTCTGGTGGACGCAGGTCATTATGACCAACGTCCGAGTTCCTCTGCGCGCGTACGTTCCGGGCGCGGTGTTCGCGGGAATCGGTTTCGCCCTGTTCCAAGTCTTCGGGACGCTGCTCGTGGCGAGATTGCTCGCCTCGCAGAAGGGCGGTCCTGCATCGCTTGCAGCGGTGCTTGCATTCCTCAGCTTCCTCATGATCTTCGCCTGGCTGTTCGTCCTGAGCGTCGTCATCAACGTGGTCACGTGGGAACGTCGGCACGGCACGGTGTCGCTTGCGATCACAGCTCCCGCTTTACCCGCTGGCGCGTGGGTGGTCACGACGCGTTCGGGTCAGCGTCCCCCGAAGGTCAAGCCGAAGACGCTGCTCGCTCGGCTGAAGCGGCAAAGCAGGGCGTGACCCAGCGAACTGGCTCAGGCACCGCCGTTCTGTGCGAGCAACTGGTGGGCTCGCTGGTACGACACGCCCAGAAGCGCTCCGATATCGCGCACGGGTAGGCCCTCCTCCGACGCTCGACACGCGAAAGTCCGGGCGGCCTCGCTCGCGTGCTCGGCCGCGGTGAGCGCCGTGCGCTTCGCTCCGATCGCCACAGTACGCAGCGACTCCAGGTCATCAGCGTCGATGCTCACGGTGAAGTGCGCGGCCTCATTCAGGCCGAGCATATTCATATCGACCAGCACGGATCGCGCAGCGGCCTCGATCTTGTCGAGACGACGGGCCTGAGTCTGTGCTCGCGGGTCTTCATCGATCGTCACCGCCCACCATGTGCCGGACTTCGTGGCACGTACGTGAAACTGCTTCATCGTGTTGCCTCCTCGACGAGTCGGAGAATGTTTCGAGCGGTGCCCTCTGCGATCTCGCGATGCCGAGGAACGGTGGTGATAAGGCGGCCGAAGATTTCAATTCGGGTGTGTTCGCCGCCCTCGTTCAGTACGAGTTCAGCATCCGCGCGGCGGGTGAGGTTGCGGACTTCTCGGATGAGGTCTTTCCGTTTCACGAGCTTTGTCTATTGCTATTGACTTGTCAAGGCAACAGACGGTCGCAATTTCATCCATGACGGCGCGCGGTTGCCGACCCAGTAGTGCTGGTACCGTTTCTGCACTGTGCCAACCACCCAGCGGACTTCCCCACGCTCGGGCGGTACGGCGGCACGACGATCGTCGGGCAGCCGTGCGCGCTCCTCGTCTCCGACGCGCTCACCACGTGGGGGCGCTGTTCGGCGTTCGCCGGGTGAGTTCGTTGCCGACCACCTCGGTGATCATGCGACCGACCTCTGGGGCCTGATCCTCGTTGTGTTCGGTCTGCTCATTGGGCTCGGATTGTTCAACCTCACGGGCCCATTCGGACGTGCCGTGCGGGCCGGGGCGGGCGCTCTCCTCGGTACCGCGATGGCGCTCCTCCCGCTCTCGTTGCTCGCCATCGGGTACGTACTCGTGCGGGGAATCTCGCGCGAGGAGCCGACGCGAGTAGCGATTGGCGCGTCAATGGTGACCGTCGCGTCGTGCGGTCTGCTCCATCTTCGCTCTGGCGGCCCCGCATGGGGCTCACCGTTGAAAGTGCTCCGACGTGCCGGTGGTCTCCTCGGTGCGATTGTCGCTGAGCCGTTGCAGGCCGTGGTCGCCACGTGGGGCGCGACCATCGTGCTTCTGGTCCTCGCATTCCTCGGCGCACTTATCATCATCAAAGTGACGGTTCGCGAGGCCGTGAACCGCACCGCCGATGGGGTGCGTCCGGCACGGCAGGCAGTCGTGCGTCGAGTCATCGGATTGTTCGAGATCGAGGGCGGCGACGACCTGCGGGACAACTCGGCCGGGCGTCATCCGACGGCCCACCGTCACGTCGATCGGGTGGACGGCTTCTACGACATCCCGTACTACGACGACGTGCTGCCCGACGGTGCCGAACCCGCCCTCGGTCCCGTCCGCAAGAAGCGCGCCTCCAAAAAGGCCGTCGAGCCGCACGTTGAGGCACCAGAGGACGCTGCCCTCGAGGCTGACATCGCCGAGGAGATCCGCGAAGTCCGAATCTCGCTGCCGCCCGAACCGGTGTGGACGGAGGAGCAGCCGGTCGCCGAACCGCTCGTTCTGCCCGGCCTCGACCCGAAGGCCGCAAAGAAGCGGGCGGGGGAGAAGGCTGCAAAGGAGATCGTCTGGAAGCTGCCGCCCAAAGCGTTGCTCAAGAAGGGCAAGGCGATCGAGATTGATAAGCGCGCTGTTGAAGCGATGGGTCGGACGCTGGAGGAGGCCCTTGCCGCTCACGGCGTGGAGACGCGCCTTGCGGGTATGACCGTCGGACCGACCGTGACCCGCTACGAGCTGGAACTTGCACCCGGCGTCAAGGTCGCTCGGGTTACTTCGCTGCACAAGGACATTGCGTACGCGATGGCCACGGCCGACGTCCGCATCCTCGCCCCGATCCCCGGCAAATCGGCAATCGGTGTCGAGGTGCCGAACCGCCAGCGTCAACTCGTGGCTGTCGGCGACGTACTCCATACGCCGGAGGCCAAGGCGCTGACCGCCGCCCTCACGGTTGCGATCGGGCGCGATATCGATGGCCATCCGGTGCTTGTCGACATAGCCAAAATGCCGCACATCCTCGTGGCGGGTACCACGGGTTCCGGCAAGTCGAGCTGCATCAATTCACTGATCACGTCGATCCTCATGCGCACCACGCCCGACCAGGTGCGGATGATCCTCATCGATCCGAAGATGGTGGAGCTGAGTCAGTACAACGGGCTGCCGCACCTGCTCACACAAGTCGTGACGAACCCCAAGAAGGCCGCGAGCGCCTTGCAGTGGGCGGTCGACGAGATGGAGCGTCGCTACGAGCTGCTCGCGTCGCTCGGGTTCCGCGACATCGGCGGGTACAACGTGGCGGTCGACAAGGGCGAGCTCGATGACCCGTATGCGAACGATCCCGCCGGCGGCATCGGCCTGCCACCCGCACCGAAGCACCAGAAGCTCGCGCTGATCCTGCTCGTTGTCGACGAGCTTGCGGACCTCATGATGGTGTCCGCGAAAGACGTCGAGGACTCGATCGTCCGCATCGCCCAGAAGGCGCGAGCCGTCGGAATCCACCTTGTGGTTGCGACGCAGCGTCCGAGCGTCAACGTCATCACGGGGCTGATCAAGGCCAACATCCCCGGACGTTTCGCGTTCGCGGTCTCCACGCTCATCGACTCGCGGGTGATCATCGACCAGCCCGGAGCGGAGCGTCTCATCGGTCAGGGCGACATGCTCATGACGACGGTGACGTCCAACATCCCGCAGCGCGTCCAGGGCAACTTCGTGAGCGAGGAGGAGATCCGGGCGGTCGTCGGATTCTGGAAGCGCCAGGCTGCGGATGCGCGGGCGGTCGTCGCCGTTATGCCGGGGGTCGACCAGGCGACCGCGGGCTCGTCGGGCGTCGGCGCGAAGGATGCGACGTCGGGTTTCGTGGACTTCAGCTCCGATGCCGGGCGAGCTGCGGCTGCGGCCTCGTTCGATTTGCCGCGGCCTGTCGGTCCGGACCCCTTCGCCTACGGCGGCACCGATGAGTTGGTCGGGTCACGTCCGGTCGGTGCCGACGATGACGACGACGGTGCGGACGGCGACGACATGTTCGAAGCGGCACTGGAGCTCGTCGTACGCAGCCAGCTCGGGTCGACGTCGATGTTGCAGCGCAAGCTCCGCGTCGGATTCTCCCGTGCCGGGCGTATCATGGATCTGCTGGAACGCAAGGGCGTGGTCGGCCCCTCGACCGGCTCCAAGGCTCGCGACGTGCTCATGACGGTCGAGGAGTTCGAGGCCCTCATCAAGCGTCGCCCCGAGTAGCTTGCCGGGCGGCGCGGCTGCTGGTCGCGCAGCCGGTTGGCAGATGTGCAGTGCGTACCCACTGACAACGGGCTGCAGATCTGCCAATGGATAGTGTGGTGCCCCGCCTGGTCGCTCTAGGCGGAGGGGTCCGGCGGGCGGGGGGAGCGGACGAGGCCTTCCTGTGCGATGGTTGCTGCTTGGACGCCGTCGATTGAGTGGGCGCTGCCGATCGCCATTCCGCGTGCGTTCACGAGACCCTGCGCCCGAACGTCGTAGAGCACCCAGTTGTCGGCCCGGACGCGGCGGTGGAACCAGATGTTGTGGTCGAGACTTGCGGTCATCATGTCTTCCCAGCTCCCACCGCTCGGGTGCGACGTGACCAGTGCGTCTATCGCGTTGTGGTCCGACATGTACGCGAGCGCACAGTCCTGGAGGACGCCGTCGTCGCCGAGATCGTCGAGAATGCGCATCCACACCCAGGAACGTCCGCCCCCTGAACGACGTGGCGGCTCACGGACCTCGGCCATGCCCGTCCACTCGTAGAGGGGTACCTCCTCGGGGCGAGGCACATCGTCGGGTAGGCCGCGTTCTTGCAGGTCGACATCGACCTCGTCGCGGTGGAAGCTCGCGTCGAGGTTGAGGATCGCGCCACCGGCCTGGTGGGCCACAACTCGACGAGTGGTGAACGAGCGGCCGTCGCGGAGGCGGTCAACTTCGTAGAGGACCTGCTGGTTCGGGACGCCGCCGAGCACGAAGTAGGCGTGCAGTGAGTGAACGCGGTGTGGTGCGGTCACGGTGGCATAGGCGGCCCGCAGCGCCTGGGCGACGACCTGGCCGCCGTAGAGGCGTCCCCACCGATAGTCGGGAGAACGTCCGATGAAGAAGTCGGCCGCCACCTGCTCCAGCGTCATCAGCTCTTTGAACGTGCGCGGGCTTGGGGGTGTCGTCATGCGAGCGATCACTCTACGAGGCCGTGCCACGACCGTCGTTCTTGGAACCGGTTCGGGGCCGTTGTCGATTGGGGGTTGCGCGCAGCGGTTGGGGGCTCAGGACATGCTGCGCCCAACCCCCAATGTTGCGCGCAACCCCCAACCTGCCATGTCGGCAACGGACCGTTCTTGGCGGGAACGTGATGCTTCGGGAAGAATCACCCTCGGACGCCACCCGCGGCGGCCACAGCGAAGGAGCGGCCATGAAGGCAGCAGTGTTGGAGACGTGTCCGGGTGAGCTGACCATCCAGGACGTCAGCATCGACAAACCTCGCAGGAGCGAGGTGCTTGTACGTGTTGCTGCTGCCGGACTCTGTCATTCCGACCTCCACTTCATGGAGGCGAAGTACCCGTGTCCTTGCCCGACGGTGTTGGGCCACGAGTCGGCCGGCGTCGTCGAGGCGGTCGGCGAGGACGTTACGTACGTGAAGCCTGGCGATCACGTGATCAGCTGCCTCTCGGTCTATTGCGGGGCCTGCTCGTACTGTCTGACTGGCCGCACGTATCTCTGTCAGAACAAGGCAGCCACGGCCCGCAGCGCAGACCAGCCATCGCGGCTCAGTCGGACCAATGGCGAACCAATCGCACAGTTCATCCACTTGTCGAGCTTCGCCGAGCTGATCCTCGTACACGAGCATGCGCTCGTGAAGATCGATCCGGATATGCCACTCGACCGTGCCGCGCTGATCGGCTGTGGCGTCACTACCGGTCTGGGCGCGGTCTTCAACACCACGAAGATTCCCGTGGGCTCGACGGTCGCTGTGATCGGCTGTGGCGGTATCGGCCTCAACGTTGTTCAGGGTGCACGCATCGCTGGCGCGGGTCGGATCATCGCCGTGGATATGAACCCCGGCAAGCTGGAGATGGCGCAGGACTTCGGTGCGACCGACGTGGTGGATGCGTCGAAGGGCGACGCCGTGGCGCTCGTGAAGGAGCTGACGAAGGGAGGCGTCGACTACAGCTTTGAGGCCATTGGATTGAAGATTGCGGCGGAACAGGCGTTCGGGATGCTTGCACCCGGCGGCACCGCAACCGTTATCGGCATGATCCCGGTTGGGCAGAAGCTGGAGCTGCACGGCGTCGACTTCCTTGCCGAGAAGAAGATTCAGGGCTCGATCATGGGCTCGAACCGGTTCCGCGTCGATATGCCACGGTACATCGACATGTACATGCAGGGACGTCTGAAGCTGGACGAACTCGTAAGCGCACGTATCAGTCTGGATGAGATCAACGAGGGCTTTGCCGTGATGAAGACGGGGACCGTGGCGCGCAGCGTCATCGTGTTCTGAGGGTTGCGCCCGGGGCTTGGCTGCTCGGCGGGTCAGTGTGTCGGCGCGCC
>JAYSSR010000044.1:0-10500 GCA_043720395.1 Acidimicrobiia bacterium | reverse complement strand
CGGCACCCAGACAACCAGCCCGGGATACCACCCCACACGCGCATTTCTCAATGAGTCAACGAACCCACCCAGGCGCGCACTTCACGTGAGTCAACTCGCCCCCTTGCGCTGGTCGTGCTCGGTCCGTATCATCAGCGGTCCCTTCCCCTGGGCCTGACGTATCCGAACGTACGTGCGCGTGCGTCGATCAGTGTGAGGGAGCCGCCATGCGAACCATGTGCTGGTCGGTGAAGGGTGGCAGCGGCACGACCGTTGCTGCCACCGCGATTGCGTTGCTGGCTGCCCGAGGTGTCGGGGAACCGGCCGTCCTGGTGGATCTCGCTGGAGACGTGTCTACGGTGCTGGGTCTACCGAGGCCAGAGTACGGCGTCGACGACTGGCTGGTGTCGCCCGACTCCGTCGGGATCTCGGCGCTCGACGGTTTGGCGATCGAAGCTTGTCCTGGCTTGCGGCTGATTCCTGGTTCCCGGGACCACGGCTCGCCACGGGCGTCAAGGATCTCGACGCTGGTGCAGTGGCTCCGCTCCCAACCTGGGCCAGTGGTCATCGATCTCGGTGTGCGTCTGCGCCGAGACCCGGTTGCCGACGCCATCGCTGACTGCTGCGACCGCTCTTTGCTCGTCACGCGGCCTTGCTATCTAGCGCTTCGTCTCGCGGCCGATGCGCCGTATCGGCCGAGCGGAATCGTGCTTGTTCGTGAGAAGGATCGCAGTCTCGATGCGCTCGATGTGGAAGCCTCCGCAGGCGCGCCGGTCGTTGCCACGATCGACGTCCACCCGGCAATCGCGCGAGCAGTCGATGCCGGTTTGCTCAACACCCGCCTGCCTCGTCCGCTCACCCGCGCGTTGCGGAGGGCGGCATGAACGGCGCGATTGCCGAACTCGGCAGTCGTGAACTGGTCGCTGCCGTCGTGGGTGAGTACCGACTCTCGCAGCGTGGGCTGGACAACCGACCGGACCGGGCGACGGTCGAATCGGCCGTCGGCGAAGTGCTCCAACGGAGGGCACCACTCCTCAGCGACCGAAAGGCGGTGGTCGACGAGGCTGTTGCAGAATTGTGCGGCCTTGGGCCACTCGATCGCCTGCTCGCCGATCCTTCGATCGACGAAATCATGGTGAACGGACCCGACGACGTGTGGGTCGAACGTCGAGGAAACCTTGAGCGCTGCGACGTGCGGCTCTCGTCCGAAGCAATCGCCCGCGTCGTCGAGCGGATGCTCGCCCCGCTCGCGCTGCGCGTCGATCGTCTCCATCCAATCGCCGACGCTCGACTCCCGGATGGTTCACGGGTGCACGTCGTCGTTGCGCCATTGGCTGTGGACGGGCCGTACGTCACGATTCGTCGGTTCCGGTCGGGGGGCTTTGCGCTCCATGAGTTTGCTGAACCAGACACGGTCCAGGTGCTCCGAGCAGCCGTCGACGCCAGGCGGTCCATCGTGGTCAGCGGCGCGACCGGTACCGGCAAAACGTCGCTCCTTGCTGCGCTCATGTCGGAGATCGACCCGCGGGAGCGGATCATCACGATCGAAGACGCAGCCGAACTTCGCTTGACCGGGGAACATGTGCTGCGCCTTGAAGCCCGCCCCGCGACCGTTGAAGGCGTAGGTGCCGTGAGTGTCCGCGACCTGGTGCGCGCCTCATTGCGCATGCGCCCGGACCGGATCGTTGTCGGCGAGGTCCGCGGCGCAGAAGCCCTCGACATGATGCAGGCCATGTCGACTGGGCACAACGGGTCGATGTCGACCGTGCACGCCAACAGTTCGGGCGATGCGCTGCACAGACTCGGACTCATGGTGCTCCTGGCCGACGTTGGCCTGCCGTTCGACGCGGTGCGTATGCAGCTGCGCCGCGCTGTCGACCTCGTCGTGCATCTTGAGCGGCACGGGGATGGCCGTCGGCGCGTGGCAGAACTGCTCGATGTTGCGGCGCTGCGAACCGCAAACCCGTTGTGATGTGGTCGGCGATCGACTGGCTCGCGCCGGGTATCGGGGTCCTTGCCCTCGGCCCGTTGATCGGCGGGCACGGCCGATCCTTGGTGCGCCGCCGACTCAGCGCGGGTGAGTCTCGTTCAGCCGGTCAGGTGGTGGTTTCCGCAACCCTCGTCGTCGGAGTTGTGGCGGCTCTGGTCGTTCGCTCGCTGAGTCCGGTTCTGCTTGTGGTTGGGTTAGCCATCGCGTTGTTTGGCAGCGTCGCGTTTCGACAGCGCAAGCGGCTTCGGGCGCAACGGTCGGTCGGCGCGGCCCTCGTGCCGGTGCTCGACGAACTTGCTCGGGGGTTGCGGGGAGGCCTGACGCCGGCTGTCGCATTGGCCGACGCGATATCCGCCGAATTCCCCGAACCGCTTGCGGGCGCAGGCGGCGGAGTCTCAGGTCACGAGCGAACCGTGGCACCGGAGCTCGAGGTTCAGTTGGAGCGCTGGCAGCACCGAGCGTCTTCCCCGTTCGTCGACGAAGTCGCTGCGCAGCTGCGGATCGGCCAGCGGCTCAACGGCCTCCATCCTGAGTTCGTCTCGGCCATGTCACAGATGGTGATGGAGCAGCGTCAGCTCGGCGACGAAATCGATGCCCAGTCGAGCCAGGCACGGGCCTCCGCAGTTGTGATGACCGTTGCTCCGCTGCTGTTCTTCGCGGCCCTCGTCTTGACCGACGAGCGCGCTTCGCGACTGATGCTTCGAACGTCGCTCGGTGCCGTGCTTCTCACGGTCGGACTCAGCCTGGACGTTGCCGCGTACGTCTGGATCCGGCGAATCACCGACCGTGTGATGAGTGTTCGGTGACCGTTGACCCTGCTCAGCTGGTCGCGCTCGGTTGCTCCGCGCTCGTCGGAGCACGCATCGTTGTGTCGGCACCCCGGTCGCGCTCGACACGCCGCGTCGCTTCGAACAGCCTGAGTAGTCGTGCGGATCGCCGAGCTGCGCCACTCGATCAGTTGGGCTCGCGCGTCCGCTCGGTTGCCCTACGGATGCTCGGACCGCAGGTTTCGGTTGGCCTCGGATTTCTCGACGACCGCCGCCTCGGACTCGTACTGGTCGCCGCGGCCATTTCGTCGGTGTGGCACTGGTGGGCCGGACCGGCCGTTGGCGTTTGCGCGCTCCTGCTGGGCTGGCGAGCGTCAGCGCGAAACACGCAGGCGGAAGCGGACCGACGTGACGCCGCGGCACCGTTGCTCGTCGACCTTGTCCGGGCGGGTGTCGCGTCGGGAGCAACACCGCGCGACACCTTGCTCCTGCTCGGAACCGGGGCGTCGCCACCATCGATCTCGTGTCTTCGACCCGCACTACGCGATCTTGCGAGCCGTGTCGCGAGCGGTGCTTCCTTCGCGGCTTCATTGCAGGTGCTTGGTGACGCGAGTGCGTCCTTGCGCGGCCTCGTTGGTGCCGTTCAGTCTTCCGAGCGTCTTGGCGTGGCCATCGGACCAACGCTTGATGTCCTGGCCGTCGATGCCCGTCTTGCTCGCCGCCGTCGTGCCGAGGCCCGCGCCCGTCGACTCCCCGTCCTTCTCCTCTTCCCCCTAGTCACCTGCACCCTTCCGGCATTCGGCGTTCTGACGGTGGTACCGCTCCTTGTGAGCGGGCTTTCGTCGGTGCGCTGGTGAGCCATTCAAGGAGACCTCATGAACGACCTCACTTCCACTCTGTCGCTACCCGAGCCCAGTTCCGAAGCCGGGCAGGCATCGGTGGAATACGCGCTGGTCCTGCTCGGCGCGGCGGTAGTGGCGACGTTGCTGATCAGTTGGGCCACGAGCACCAACCTCATCGACGCGCTCTTCAGTCACGTGATCAACCTGATCCAGGGCAAGGCCAAGTGATGGTTGGGTCCGCCACGCCGATCCTTCGATCGGCGTGGCGCACCCTAGGGCGACGCCCCCGTGACCGTGGCCAGGCGACGGTTGAACTCGCACTGGTGTTGCCGTTTGTGTTCATTGTCCTACTGGTCGGCGTCGACGTTGCCCTGATTTCGCGCGACGCGATTCGGGTCGAACACGCTGCACGCCAAGCCGCACGCGTGGCGTCGGTCGATGGTGACGCCGCTGCGGCCGCTGCGGCAGCGAGGCGAGCGCTCGACGCCAACGCCAGAGTGTCGATGAGCATCGGGCCACCAGGCGGCGATGTTTCCGCCACGGTCACCCTGATGATCGCCGATCACCTGTCGATCGTCGGGCGATTTCGACCCGATCTGTCGGTGAGCGCCACCGTCCACCTCCGACGCGAAGGCGACACGGGGTGACACCGGACCCTCAGAACAGGGCCACCCGCAACAGCGAGATTGCCCCTCGCTTGTCGAGTGGCTCATTGCCGTTGCCGCATTTCGGCGACTGCACGCACGATGGGCAGCCGTGCTCGCACGGGCATTGCTCCAACGCTTCGAGTGTGGCCTGAAGATGTCTCGATCCAGACGAATAGCCCAGCTCCGCCACCCCGGCACCTCCCGGGTACCCGTCGTAGATCACGATGGTGGCCATAGCGGTCTGCGGGTGCATTGCGGTCGACACGCCACCAACGTCCCACCGATCACAGATCGCGAAAAGAGGCAGCATCCCGATCCCGCAGTGTTCCACCGCATGAAGGCTGCCCGGCAGCAGCGTCGGGTCGCCGTCGAGCAATCCGGCGTCTTCGATCACGCGGTCGGGAACTTCGTACCAGAACGCACGGGTGATCAGCGTCGACGGTGGCAGCTCGAGATCGACGTTGGCCAGCAGGGCACCCGTCGATGCCCGCTTGCGCTGGTACCCGACCACCTGCTCCACGACCTCGACCGTGCCCACGAACAGCGGAAGGGCCCCGACCGATGTCGATGCGTGTGTTTCCACGAACGAGATATCGGTATCTGATCGAGCCTGGGTGTACTCGTCCATGTCCACCGCCTCGACCCATGCGGCTTGATCTTCGAGGTCAAGTCGCGTGACCCGGTACTGCTGGCCCTGGTGTAAGTAGATCGCACCGTTGTGCAGCGTCGAAAGAGCACGACTACCGTCAACCGTGCCGATCATCCTCGCCCCAGCATCAACGATCCGGAACTCGCCGAGGCCGCTGCTCGAGCGCAACGTCACCCTGGGAGCGGGCGAGCCGCGCCCGGCCCAGACCGCTCGCCCGTTGATCATGGTGAGTTCGTCGGCAAGGACGAGGTCACGAACCGCATCCTCGAACGCCTCGGCAACGTCGACCGTGCCGAGCCGTTCCTCGCCGGACGCCACGGTGCCCGCGGCCCAGAGATCGCCATCCTCCGGCGTCAGAGGCCGCTCGAACGCGGCACACGCGAGGTGCGGCGTCAACACGAATGGGTTCGCGGTGTTGACCACGACGCGCTCAGCTGGACGGTCGAACAGCTCGCGTGGGTGCGCGGCGTACCACTGGTCGAGTGCATCGTCGCCCGCCACGAGCAGCGCGAGACTCTGCTGAGCAGACCGCCCGGCGCGTCCGATCTGCTGACGAAACGATGCGATGGTGCCCGGGAACCCGTTGCAGATACAGGCGTCCAGACCGCCGATGTCCATACCCAGCTCCAGCGCATTGGTTGTCGCCACGCCGCGCAACGAGCCGTCGAACAGCATCGCCTCGATCTGTCGACGCTCCGACGCGAGGTACCCGCCGCGGTACGGCTGGATGAGCGACGCGAGGTCATCGCCGACCAATCGCTGGGCGCGCCTCGCCACAAGCTCTGCGCTCCGACGGGAGCGACCGAACGCGATGGTCCGACGGCCCTCGGCAACGAGCGCCGCCAGCAGCAGCGAGGTTGCTGCGTTTGGCGAGGCTGGCACGCCGTCAGCGCCGACTGGCGGTCGCCACAGCGCGATCAGCCGTTCCCCGCGGGGCGAGCCGTCATCGTCGACCGTCATGACCGGCAGCCCGCACAGTTCCGTTGCCAACGCAGCCGGTTCCCCGATCGTTGCGGACGCGAACACGAACACCGGATCGCTGCCGTAGTCGTTGCAGAGCCGGCGGAGGCGTCGCAGTATCTGCGCGAGGTGCGTACCGAAGATCCCACGGTAGACGTGAAGCTCGTCGATCACGACAATGCGGAGACGCCGGAGAAAGTTCGCCCATCGAGCGTGGAACGGGAGGATTCCCGCATGCAGCATGTCGGGATTGGTGAGAATCGACGTCGCATGACGGCGCGCCCATTGGCGAGCGTCCTGTGGGGTGTCACCGTCGTAGGTGACCGGTACGACACCGCCAACGTGGAGCTCCCCGCCCACCCGCCCAGTTAGTCCGCCGAGGGCGCGCAACTGGTCCTGGGCGAGCGCCTTCGTAGGGAACAACAAAAGGCTCGTCGCGGTGCCCTTGGTTTCGAGTGCATTCCAGGCGATCGGCAACTGGTAGGCGCGCGACTTGCCCGACGCGGTGCCGGTCGCGATCACAACGGAACGTCGCTGTCTGATGTGTTCGATTGCCTCGACCTGGTGCGTCCAGAGACCTTCGCCGAGTGGCCGCAGTGGCATCGGCAGTTCCTGGGTCGTGCGACCGAACCGGGCCGCCGATGCCGCAATCCGTTCGAGATGCACCAGTTCGCCCTCGAGCGCGAGATCGGGGAGGAGCTCGTCGAAGGATCGCACCGACCGATTCCAGCAGGTTCAGTTGCTGTGGTGCGCGGCTATGGCGCGAGACTGCTGATATGGGTCTTCGCAGCCTCGCCAAACGCCTCTCTACGCCGGTTGAGGAGCTTGATCGCGAGAAGCTTCGGGCCTACTGCACCGACCGTGGTCAGACGTGCGCGATCGCGGACCTGATTCCTCGCGCGAATGTCGTAGTGATCGGCGAAATCTCGTCGATTCGCGTCGTGCCGCATGACGGCTCGCCGTGGCTGGAAGCCGTCATCTCCGACGGCAAGGACGTGCTCGTCGTGATGTGGACGGGTCGCCGTGCCATTCCCGGCGTGACACCCGGGCGCCGACTCATCGTGGAGGGTCGGGCGATGCCGGTTCGTCCTGGCTCGACGAGAATGAAGCTCATGAACCCGTCGTACGAACTCCTCGCCGCGTAACTCCTTAAGAGGCTGAGCGGATAGGTCACGACTGCGGCACGGCAGGGTCCGGCGACCGGCTTCGCCGGTCGATTCATTCTGCTGTGTCTGATTGAGGCCTCGCTATCGGCTCGCCCTCTACACCAGCAGGGCCTTGAGGTCGTCCTCGGCTTCGCCGGTGACAAGCGCAATGACTTCATCGCCCGCCGCGAGCAGCGTTTCGCCTCGGGGCACGATCACGTGACGGTCGCGAACCACCGCAGTTATGGTGGCGTCGCGTGGAATGGCAAGGTCGGCGATCGTTTTTCCTACGGCCGGTGAATTGGCAGCCAGGGTTACCTCGACGATTCGGGCACCGCCTTCGAGGTTGAGCAGCCGTACGAGCGAACCCACCGAGACGGCCTCCTCGACGAGCGCGGTGAGCAGGTGAGGTGTCGACACGGCGACGTCAACGCCCCACGACTCGTTGAACATCCAGTGGTTCTTCGGGTTGTTCACGCGTGCGACCACACGTGGCACGGCGAACTCCTGCTTGGCCAGCAGCGAGATCACGAGGTTGTCCTCGTCGTCGCCGGTCGCGGCGACCATGACGTCAACGCCGTCGATCCCACCCCGCTGCAGGTTTGAGACCTCGCAGGCGTCGGCGGCGATCCACGTAACGTCGAGTGACTTCCTGAGTCGCTCGACCAACTCGGGGTCCTGCTCGAACAGGATCACCTCGTGTCCGTTGGACTTGAGGTCCGACGCTATGAACGTGCCGACGGCGCCTGCTCCTGCGATGGCAACCTTCATGTCAGTGCCCTCCCTGCGGACCGGCGAGAACGGCTTCGAGCTTGTCTGCGGCGTCGGTGCGAACCATGAGGTGCAGCACGTCGCCCTCCTGCCCAATCAGGTCCGGCTCGACGAGTCGAGCGACCCCGGCGCGAGCCACCGCGACGAGGCGGAATTCCTCGCCACGTTGGAAATCACTCAGCTTGCGCCCTGCCCAGGCTGCTGGCAGACGCCGCTCGACAAGGTTGAGCGTGCCACTCTGATCGGTCCAGTCATTCGACTGATGACTGAAGAGCTGTCGTCGCACCTGCTCGGTTGTCCACGCGACCGTTGCCACGGTGGCAATGCCGAGTCTCTGGTAGATGGCCGCTCGTTTGGGGTCGTAGATCCGGGCGACGACCGACGGAATCTGGAAGTTCTCCTTGGCGATTCGCGCCGCAAGAATGTTCGAGTTGTCGCCGCTCGTGACCGACGCAAACGCGTCGGCTCGTTCGGCACCGGCCTCGATCAGCGTCTCACGGTCGAATCCTTGGCCAACGACACGGAGCCCAGCGAACCCGCCCAGACGCCGGAACGCTTTCGGGTTGCGGTCGATGATTGCGACGCTGTGGCCTTGCTCCGCTAAGGACACGGCGAGGCCGGACCCGACGCGACCGCAGCCGACGACGATGATGTGCATAGGTAGAGCATTCCACTTCGGAAGCCGTTCGTCGGCAAGCACTGGTAGCGGCCTAACCTTGCCAGCCGTGCCGAGCACCCTGAAGCGCATCCTTGTCGGTCGTCCGATCCCGTCATCGGAAGCTGACCACCAGCGTCTCCCGAACGCGATCGCCCTGCCGGTCTTCAGTTCCGACGCGATCTCATCGACCGCGTATGCAACCGGCGAGATTCTGGCGGTGACCGCCGTTGGAACGGCGTCGAGCCTCGCACTCGGTATCTCGAAGCTGGTGCCGATCGCGATTGCGGTCGGCATCATCTTGTCGATCGTCGTGTTCTCGTACCGTCAAACGATCTTCGCCTACCCGAATGGCGGTGGTTCGTACATCGTCTCCCGGGAGAACCTCGGTGCGCGTGCCGCCATCCTGGCCGCAGCTGCACTGCTGATCGACTACATCCTCACCGTCGCCGTTTCGATTTCGGCGGGCGTCGAGGCGCTCATCTCGATCGATGACGGACTGGCTGGCTATCGCGTTCCCCTCTGTCTGGTCCTCATCGCGATCATGACCATGGCGAATCTGCGAGGTCTGAAGGAGTCGGGGGTCGTTTTCGCTCCTCCGGTCTATGTCTACATCTCGATGGTCGTGCTCCTGCTTGGCGTTGCGTTCTACAAGCACCTCCAAGGAACCCTTGGCTCGGTTGACACCGCAGCGCAGTTCGAGATCTGTGAGAAGCTCGAACGGGGTGTGACCGTCGTCGGGAAATGCCTGAAGGAAGACCACCTCTTCAACATCACCGGCGGCAACTTCAGCTGGTTCATCGTCCTGAAGGGGTTCGCGTCCGGGGCCGTCGCGTTGACGGGCGTCGAAGCCATCTCCGACGGTGTGCCGGCGTTTCGGTCCCCGCAGAGCAGGAACGCGGCGCGGACGATGGCCTACATGGGCATCATCCTCGGGACACTGTTCCTTGGTACCGCGCTGCTCGCCTCGCAGACCTCGCCCTACCCGAGCACGAAGATCACGGCGATTGCGCAGATGGGCAAGGTTGTTTTCGGTGAGAGTGGGATCGGACACCTCCTCTTCCTGATCCTTCAGATCTCCACGTTCGCGATTTTGACGCTCGCAGCCAACACCGCCTACGCCGACTTTCCCCGCCTCGCTCAATTCGTCGCTCGCGACGGGTACCTGCCGAGGCAGTTCGCGAGCTTCGGCGACCGACTCGTGTTCTCGAACGGCGTTCTCGTGCTCGCAGCGGCGGCATCGCTGCTGGTTGTGGTGTTCAAAGGTGTCACAACCCTTCTCATTCCCCTCTATGCCGTTGGTGTCTTCACCGCCTTTACCCTGAGCCAGTCCGGCATGGTCCAGTACCACAGGCGACTCAAGAAGCCCGGGTGGCAGCGCAGGGCCGCGATAAGTGGCTTTGGAGCGGTCGTCACATTTGTGATCATGCTCATCGTTGCCATCACAAAATTCACGAGCGGCGCGTGGATCCCGATCGTGATAATTCCGCCTATCATGTGGAGCTTCACACGGGTGAAGAAGCACTACACGGTTGTTCAAGAGTCCTTAGCCGTGACTCCGAGCATTGCGAAACCGGTTGCCCTGAATCACACCGTGATCGTGCTCGTTGGGAGAATTCACCGCGGTGTTCTGAAGGCCTTGGCGTATGCGGAGTCACTCCGCCCGCAACATCTTGTCGCCGTGACGGTGGCCGCCGATGAAGCAGAATCGATCCAGCTCCAAAAGAGCTGGGAGGAGTTTGGGATCAAGGTTCCACTCGATATCGTCCATTCGCCCTACCGCGAACTCGTGCGTCCGATTCAGGGATACATCGAGCAGCTCGATACTCAACGCGCTGATGACACGATCACGATCGTCATTCCGGAGTTCGTGGTCACGAAGTGGTATCACCAGTTCCTCCATAACCAGACTGCGCTTCGCCTGAAGGGGAGCTTGCTGTTCCGCGAAGGCATCGTGGTCACGAGCGTGCCCTATTTGGTTGAAGGCGCCGAGGCCGCCGCGCACCGGGAAGCGGCCAAGGCAGCCGGACGGGCCCCCTAAGCCTGAATCCACCGATTGGGTAGGGGCTGTTGTTTCTGTGGGGCTGTGGGGTTG
>JAYSSR010000043.1:0-36642 GCA_043720395.1 Acidimicrobiia bacterium | reverse complement strand
GAGACCGGGTAGTACACGAAATGCTGACCGGGGCCCATTACGATGGTGCTGCCAGGGCCGACGGGCACGTCAGCGACAGCGGTCGCAGGGACGAGTCCGCGGTACGCGACGAGGCCGGTGAAGCGTGCTTTCTCGGGTCCGAATAGGAGGGTGCGGACGCGGGAGTGGATGCCATCGGCGCCGATGACGACATCGGCGGTGGCTTCCGACGCGTTGGCGAAGCTCAAGCGGACGCCGCCGTCGGTTTCGTTCATTTCGGTGAGCCGGTGGTCGAGGTGCACGACGTCGTCGTTGAGGGCCCCGGCGAGCATGTTCTGGATGTCGGCGCGGTGCGCGGTGTACCAGGGTTGGCCGAACTGGCGGGCGCTGTCGCTGAGGTCGGTGGAGGAGATCACCGAGAAGTCGTTCCAACGGCGCGCCTGGCCGGTTTGCGCGAGGCAGCCGACTTCGGCGAGCTGATCGGCGAGGCCGAGCGAGGCGAGGACGCGTGTGGCGTTGGGGGTGATCTGCACGCCGGCACCGACTTCGCGCAGCTCGTCGTACTGCTCGAACACCGCGACGTCGATGCCGACCTGCTGCAGGGCGCACGCTGCAGCGAGACCGCCGAGCCCACCGCCGATGAGGGCGACCTTCAAGAGCGCACCGAGTCCCGCACCGTGTTCCGTAGTGCGCCGAGGCCCTCGATGCGCACCTCGACGACGTCGCCGGGACGCAGGAAGTTGCCGGTGGCCAGTCCGACGCCGCCGGGCGTGCCGGTGCAGATCAGGTCGCCGGGTTGCAGCGTGGTCGTGCGGGTGATGGCTTCGATCAGCTCCGAGATCGTGAACAGCAGGTCGCTGGTGCGGGCGTGCTGACGCTGCTCGCCGTTGACGGTCGTGGTCAGCTCAAGGTCGAAGTCGGTGCCGACGAACTCCTCGGCGGTGACGAGGCCGGGACCACAGGGCTTGAACGTCGGGAAGAGCTTGCCCATCCGCAGCGTCGGGTCGCGTGTCTCCATGGCCCGGCGCTGCACATCGCGCGCCGAGACGTCGTTGACGACGGTCAACCCAGCGATCACGGACCATGCATCCGCAGCGGTCACCTGGTGCGCCGTCCGGCCGATGATGACGCCGACTTCCCCCTCGTAGTCGACCTCGTCTGGCGCGTCGGCGGGGACGAGGATGTCGGCGTTCCATGCGGCGGTGACGCCGGCCGGCGCGGCTATGGCGATGAGCGGCGGCGCGGTCGGCACGGCGACACCGATTTCGGCGATGTGGGCCCGATAGTTGTATCCAACGATCACGACGGTGCTGGGCTGCGCAGTTGGCGCGAGCAGAGCGACGGAATCGTACGGAACTCGTTCGCGCACCGCGACCGTGGCGATGTCGACATCGGTGCCGGCGATCAGGTCGACGAGGCTCGGATGGTCGGTATCGAGGATGGCTAGGTCGTCGCCGTCCTGGCGCGCGAGTCCTCGGTCGGTGTGGAAGAGGCGCATCTCACACGCTCCCGGCGAGCGGTTCGAGTCGCCGGTCGGCGATGCGCCAGCATCCGTCGTCGCCTCGGGCGAAACGGTCGTGGCAGTCCGCGGCGCCGCTCAAGCCGATCCCTGCCGGACGAGCTCGTCGAGCGGGTCGCCGCGACGAACACGTTCCAGCAGCTGCTGCGGGTCGTACTCGACGCCGATCGGGTTGTGCTCGAACACCGGCGAGTTCATGAACGCTTCTCCGTCGGCGACGTCGGCGAAGTTGTCGAACTGGAGCTCAACGTGGTTGCCGTCGGGGTCGGCGAAGTACATCGAAGTGGTGGGACCGTGGTTGATGCACCAATACGGATCGACCCCGGCGGTGCGAAGCCGCTCGTAGTTGTCGACAAGGTCCTCGATCGTGGCGTACGTGAACGACATGTGCTCCATGCCGGTCATGGTGCGGGTCGGCCGTTCTATCGCCTTGGTGTCGGCGAGGGCGATGCGGTGGTGCTCGTCGTCGTAGGTCAAGAAGACGAGGAAATCGTTCTCGAAGACCACGCGTGCCTCCAGCACCATCAGGTACCAGTCGCGCATCGCCTTCAACTGCCCGGTGCGCAGCACCACGTGAGCCAGCTTGATCGGACTTGCCATTGCATCCCCCTGAAGTTCGTCAGTTGACTCATCGTATTCCATTCGTTGACTTTAAGTCAATGACTACGACTCCGCTCGTTAGTAGGGTCTGATCGATGGATGCCGGCAGTACCACCACAACGCCTGGCATTCGCCAGATCCGAGCGGCCGAAGCAAAGGCGCGTCTGCTCGAAGCCGCGGTGGGTTGCTTTGCGGGGCGTTCGTTCGCGTCGGTGTCGATCAGCGACATCACCACCGCAGCCGGCACGGCACACGGGTTGCTGTTCCATCACTTCGGCGACAAGCGGGGGATCTACCTGGCTGCACTTGAAGAGGTGGGAGCGCGTCTGCGCGAGCAACGCACCCGTGATCTCTCGGTGCCGTCAAAGGGGGGCTTGCGCCGGCAGATCGACGCGCACTTCCGCGCCGTCGCTCGACGTCCGGCGCAGTTCGAAGCGTTCCTGAACGGCGGTGAGGAACCCGATGCCCAGCAGGTAATCGAGCGCTACCGCTGGGATGCCATCGACGTCTATTGCACCCACCTTGGCCTCGATCACCAGAATCCGGCAGTGCGGATTGCGTTGCGAGGAGCGGTCGGCCACTTCGACCACGCGCTGCTCACGTGGCTGCGGCTGGATCGGCCGTTCGCCATCGAGCGACTCGTCGACGCAGCGCTCGACGCCGTTGGCGGCGCCGTCGACGGCATTGCCACACTCGACCCAGACATCAATCTGCGTGAAGCGCGAACCGAGCTACGGGCAAGTCGTGCCAAGCCATCCGCAGCGCAAAAGGCCTAGCTGGAACTCCTCCTGCGTCGCGGCGGTGGTGAGCAGCTTTCGGGTAAGCCAATGTCGACCGAGTCGGACGAAACATGGGCACCTGGTACACGTTGGGTTCGTAGAGCAGTGCCCCCATGGATTGCGGGCCGGCTTCGGCCAGCGCATTGTGCGGTGGGGGTCCGGAGTTCGTCGGTGGTTCGACGCGGTACGGACCCTCAGTGGACGACGACGTGTACCGGGTTGATGGTGACAAGCACTCGATCGTTGGCGAACGGGTCGGGGGCTGAGACCTTCATGCCGTACTTCACCCGCACCTGATCGCGGCCGGCGCAGCCGGGATCTTCGTCGACGGCGGCTATGCCGCGGATTTCGATGTAGCGGAACTGATTCGTCGCGTCGACGATGACGATGCTGACTTGGGGGCGACCACGGATATTGCGGGTCTTGGTCGCGTGTCCCTTTGTGGAGAACCACAGGCGGTTTTCCTCCCACACGTACCAGACAGCGCTCGATTGCGGGAAGCCATCGGCGCCGACGCTGGTCACGATGGCGGTGAGTGGCGCCGCCAGGAGGTCGAGGTGTGTCTCGGGGATCATGCTGCACCTCGTGGGCGGCGGAAGTTCAAGCGCGTCTCAATCTCGTTCATGCCTGACAGACTACTACTTTATTCTTGACAGATCTGTTTAGAGCTGTGAAGCTGGGTCGATACCCCGAGGAGGCGTGGATGAGCCAGACCACCGTTGAGATGACCGCCGTCGAAAACGCGGAGCGCCTGTTCGAGGCGGCCCGCAGCTTCGTGCCGACGATCCGTGACCGAGCGAGGGCGATGGAGAAGGCGCGCCGCCTCGACGATGACCTCATCGAGGCGATGGACGAGGCCAAAATCTTCAGCGCCTTGGTGCCGACCCGGTTCGGCGGCCTCGGGTTAGGTCCGCGAGAGGTCCATCAGCTTGCAGAGATCCTCGGCGGCGCCGACGGTTCGACCGCATGGGTGAGTGTTTTCTACAACCTGCACAACTGTCTGCTGTGTCGCTTCCCGATGTCGGTCCAGGACGAGCTCTACCGAGACCGCTCGAGCGTTCGATGCGCGGCGGTGTGGGTTCCCCCGGGTAAGGCCGAACGCGTCGACGGAGGCCATCTGATCACGGGCCGTTGGGCCTACGCCACCGGAATTCACCACGCCTCTCACGCGCTCGTGCCGGCAATCGTCGACGGCAGCGTGTTCTGGTTCATCGTTGCGAAGGGCCAGCTGAAGCTTTCCGACGACTGGGACATGGGTGCAATGGTTGCCACCGGGAGCGTCACGATCGAGGCGCAGGGCACGTTCGTCGCCGACGGCTGGGGAATGAACATTCCCGACTTGGTGTCGGCCCGGCAACACCACGGTGTCTCGCACCCGGAGCCGGTGTATCGGTCCTCGTTCGGTGCCATCGCCGGGGCAACGACATCGATCGGCATCGGTGCCCTCGACCGGTGCGTGGAGCTGTGCCGCGACAAGCTCGAGACATCACGACCGTTCGGTCTGGCCCGCATTGATCGCTCGACCTCGCGTGTTCGGTGGGTCAAGGCCATGCAAGACGCCCGAGTGGCACGGTACGTCCGCGATGCAAGCCTGGAGGAGATGCTGGCGCGGGCCGGCAGCGGTCAGCCGTCCTCGCTTGGGGCCGATGCGCTTGGCGGGCTCAACGCGCTCACCATCCAGCACCTTGTGAAGGATGCGACGCGGTCGCTCCTCGACGGCTTCGGCACCAGCAGCTACCACGTCGACGACCAAGTCCGTCGAGCCGCCGGGGACGTGGCCATGCTTGCGACGCACGGCCTCGGCGGTGACTACGACATCTACATCGATCGTTACAGCCGTTGGGCGCTCGGGCTCGGTATCGGCCCTGGCGATCCCCCAGTCCGCCTTGCGTAACGCCCCGGGCAAACACGCCAAGAAGAGCCCACCGAGAACAATCCACCGAGAACATCCAAGCCGCAACCACGAAGGGACCCAACCATGACTGACACCGTGACCAAGCCAGAGACCACCACGTCATCCACGCGGGTGCTGCCGCAACGTCTGCATCACACCGCCCGGGTAGTTAAGAACCAGGAAGTGACCCGGCAGTACTACGAAGACCTGCTCGGCATGCCGCTCGTCGCGACCTGGACCGAGAACAACGAGTTCCCCGGCGTCGGCAAGGTGTCCTTCTGCCACACGTTCTTCGGTCTCGCCGACGGCAGCGCCCTCGCGTTCTTCCAGTTCGCCAAGCCCGAGGTTCACGAGGTCTTCAAGGCGAAAACCCAGACCGGGTTCAACCACCTGGCGCTGGCCGTGTCCCGTGAGGACCAGGACTCGATCAGGGAACGCCTGGAAGCGGCCGGGCGTAGCGTCGTCACGATCGATCACGGCTATTGCCTGTCGATCTACACAACAGATCCCGACGAGTTGAACCTCGAATTCACGAGCGACCCGAGCAACGCTACAGACATCGACCGCAACCAGCGCAAGAACGCACACGCCACCCTGGCCCGCTGGCTCGACGGGGACCTCACGGTAAACAACGACCTGCAACCGTGACCGACACCACCACCCAACCGGCCCAGGGGACCGCAACCGCAGCACGCTTCGACGTGCACGCGCACTATCTCCTTCCAAACACTCCTACCGCGCCCGTCGAGGCGATGCGAAGCCAGCATTTCCTGGGTTCGCCGATGCCGTCATGGTCGCCAGACGGGGCGTTGGCGTTTATGGATCGCCTTGGCATCGCCACACAGATGCTGTCGGTTCCGATGCCGGTCGGCGTTGCGGCCGCCCGTGCGGCGAACACGTACGGCGCTGAACTCGTGAAAGCACACCCGACCCGCTTCGGGTTGCTGGCTTGTCTGCCGCTCACCGACGTTCAGGCGGGCTTGGCGGAGATCGCCTTCGCGTTCGATGAGCTGCACGCCGACGGCGTCATTCTGCTCACCAACTACCAGGGCACCTACTTGGGCGACGCCACGTTCGAGCCGGTGTTCGCCGAGTTGCACCGTCGACGTTCCGTTGCCTTCGTGCATCCCACCTCGCCGCCGGGATTCGACTGTGTGGCCTGCGGACGGCCCGGACCCGTGATCGAGTTCCCGTTCGACACCTGCCGCAGCGTCACCGACATGCTCTACGCCGGCGTGCTCGAAAGATTCCCCGACATCACCTTCATCCTGAGCCACGCCGGCGGCGCGTTGCCCGCACTGGCGCCGAGGCTGTCGTCGATCGGCACCCTGGACTGGGTTCCGCATCCGCAAGGCCTGAATCCGGCCAGCGTCCGTGAACAGCTTTCCCGCCTCTATTTCGACACGGCGATCGCCGGGTTCGAAGCCAACCTGGCGCCCGTCCTCGCGCTGACGAGCGCCGACCACATCGTCTTCGGGACCGATTACCCGCCGGCCAGTGAAGGGGTCGTCGAGCTGAACCTCGCCGCCCTCGACGAACTCACGTTGCTCAGCGAAGCCGAGCGCGCGGCGGTTCGAGGCGGCGGCCGACGACTCTTCACCCGCTTCCAACAGGAGATCCAATAACTATGCACACTGACGAAGCCGAGCTGCTTCAACTCGACGAGCGACGCGTTGCCGCGATGAACGACGCCAACCCCGAAGCACTGCTCGCTCTGCTGCACGACGACCACGTCCACGTGATGGCGAACGGCATGATCACCGACAAGCAGGGCGCGGCAGAAAGCCTCCGCTCCATCCCGCGCAAGGTCGACATGCGCGCACCCATCGTGCGGATCTACGGCGACGTCGCCGTCATGACCGGGCCGCAGGTGAACCACGAACAGATCAATGGTCAACCCATGACGATCGAACTGTTCGTCACTCGCGTGGCCCGCCGGGTCGACGGTGTCTGGAAGTTCTCATCGATGCAGGCGACACGCCTGCCCAACGCCTAGCGCACCGAGAGGAAACCGTATGGAAGGTTACGAACCGCCCCCAGTAGATCCGGCCGATCTTGCGGTGCCGGCCGACTTCCGGATCGTCGACACCCACGTCCACTGGTGGGACCACGCCCACGACGGCGTCGACTGGGCAGGCGACCGACGCGACTGGCAACACCCCCGACTCATGTGGTCCTGGCGGCTGGACCAACCACGTTTCTCGGCCCCGGAGTACCGGACCGACGCCGCCGGCCTCGGCGTCGTCAAAGTCGTCCACGTGCAGCATGCCACGACCGCGAAACCGGCCACAGCCGAGACCGCCTGGTTGCAGTCCGTCGCCGACCGCTACGGATTCCCGAACGCCATCATGGCCCGCGCCCATCTCTCACATCCCGACATCGGCCGCGAGCTCATCGAGCAATCAGCGTTCGCCAACTTCCGCGGGGTGCGCGACACCAGCCCCATGAAAGACATCGGGACGCCGCAATGGAACGAGGGCTACGCCGCCCTGCTCGCCGCCGGTGGCATCTGCGAGCTGATGATCACCCACGAGTTCTTCGACGCCGCACTGCAAGTCGCGAAGAAGTTCCCCAACAATCTGTTGATCCTCGGTCATGCCGGCATCCCCGTCGTGTCCAAACTCGACGACTATCAGGAAGCATGGCGGACGGCTCTGCGCCAGCTGGCGAGTGCGCCGAATGTGGTGGTGAAGATCTCCGGTCTCTCGAGCGCGGCGCCGACCAACTTCTACGCGATCACCATGCGCAACTGGATCCGGGAATGCGTGGAGACGTTCGGCCCGGACCGCGCAATGTTCGGGAGCAACTTCCACGTCGAGCGACTGTTTGTGACCCTGCCCAAGCTCTTTCGCACCTATCGCCGGGCTGTAGACGATTACTCCCCGACCGAACAAGACCTGATGTTCTGCGGCACCGCAGAACGCGTCTTTCGCATCTAGTCCGACATCCATTTCAAACGAGACCGTGACCGTGGACAATTCGACCCTTCCTTTGCTTGGACCCGATGACCTCGACGAGGGCCAACAGAGCCTGTGGCGTTACATCGTCGAGGGTCCCCGCGGCGCAAGCATCGCCGCTGCGCCGCAGTCGCTGCCCGGACCCTTCGGCCCATGGCTCCACCTGCCCACCTTCGGACGCAGCGCGGCGGAAATGGGCGAGATCCTTCGGCTCCGCTCCGTATTGCCGGGCGACCTGCGAGAGATCGCCATCCTCACGGTCGGCGTCCGCTGGAAAGCAGAGTTCGAGTTCTGGGCGCACGCGCAGATCGCCCTGCGCGAGGGCGTCGACGAGAGCGTCGTCCACGCATTGCGAGACGGGACCAACCCGCCGTTTGCCACCCCGGAACAACAGCTTGTCCACGACGTGGCCGAAGGGCTGCTGGCAACAGGGCGGTTGTCGGAGGTCCATCGCCAACAAGCCGGGCAAGCCTTCGGTTGGCCGGCCACGGTCGAACTGGTGGCGCTCATTGGGTTCTATTGCATGGTGTCATTCACGCTGAACGCCTTCGACGTTGCGCTGCCACCACGCGCCACCCCGGTCTGGGCCCAACCGTGACCAGACAGCAGATGACGGCCGGGTCGCACACTTTCGCGCCGATGGACAAGATCATCTGGGGCCTTCCGGCCACGGACGCAGTAGCGCTCGAGCTCGACCGATCAGGCGCAACGAGGCTGTTCGCCATCGCGTCGGGAACGCTGTCGAAGAGAACTTCGGTGATCGCAGATCTGCGCGAGGCTCTCGGAGATCGCTTCATCGGCCTGTTCGACGAATGCCGGGAACACTCTCCCCTCGACTCGGTGCTCGACTGCGTCCACGCCGTCAACCAGGCCAAGCCCGACATCCTGCTCACCGTAGGAGGCGGTTCGGTCATCGATACAGCGAAGATCGCACAACTTGCGGTGACCGTCGGCATCAACGACATGGCGGGCCTCCGGGCCCACATCGGTGTCACTCCGACGACACCTTCGAAGATCCGTCAACTCGTCGTCCCCACCACACTCTCAGGCTCGGAATTCACCAAATCAGCAGGCAGCCTCGACCCCGAACAGCGTCTCAAGGTCGGCTTCACCGCACCCGACATGTGCGCGCGTATCGCGATACTCGACCCCGCCATCACGCGGCACACCCCCGAGGCACTGTGGCTCTCCACGGCAATCAGATCCATTGATCACGCCGTCGAGACCTACTGCGCCGAAGGAGTGAACCCGTTCGTCAAAGCCAACACCCGAGAAGCGGTACGCCTGTTCTTCGAGTCGCTGCCGCGCACCAAGCAGGACCCGAACGACCTCGAAGCGCGCGTCAAATCGCAGCAGGCCGTGTGGCTGGCCACCTGCGGCCTCTTCCAGGTCAAAATGGGTGCCAGCCACGGCATCAGCTACCTGCTGGGCTCCGTAGGCGGGGCCCCGCACGGCTACACCTCATGCGTCACGCTCCCCGCCGTCCTGCGGTGGAACGAAAGCGTGACGGGCGAAGCCCAACGCGAGCTCGCCGCCGCCATCAGCGCACCGGACATCCCGTTGTGGGCTTCGCTCACGACCCTCCTCGAGACGCTGGAACTCCCGCTTCGCATCTCCGACATCGGGGTCACCGACGAGATGATCCCCCAGATCGTCGACTACGCCCTGAAAAGTCCCGTGGTCGCTAGCAACCCCCGACCGGTCCAGACGGCGGAGGACGTGCACGAGATCCTTGCCCTCACCAGGTAAGGCCCCTGCGACCGGTAGTTTCTTGCCTGAGATGCGATGACGACAGAAGCCACGGCGACCGCCCGACGACAGACTCAAAACGCGACCACGCCAGACGTTCGCGGTACCGACGCGTGGGACGGCGGCCGGCGAACTGCGATACTCCGGGCCGCCCTCGAGGTCTTTGCCCGTGATGGGTTCGACGGGGCGTCGCTGCCGAAGATCGCGCGCGAAGCCTCAGTCAAACATCCACTGATCCTCTACTACTTCGGCTCCAAGGACAACCTGTGGCGAGAAGCCATTGAGCACGCCTTCGGGGGCCTGAAGTCCGATGTCGCAACGCTCGACACGACCGGACGCGATCTCTCACCAATCGATCGTCTGCGTCTCCTGGTGCGCACATTCACGCTGTTTGCGGCTCGCAATCCGAGCCACTTCGCACTCATCATGACCGAAGCTCGCGCCGACACAGAACGATCGAAATGGCTGCAAACGACCTACGTCTATGACTTCGTCCGTCGGCTACGACGAGCCCTGACCGAAGCACAAGCCGCCAAGCAGATCAAAGCCATCCCCGTCGATCACCTCGACCGGATCATCATGGGCAGCGTCCTGCTGTACTTCACCGTCAACTTCGGCCCAGCAGACGTTGACCCTGACGCGGTGGCAACGAAGCACGCCGACTACGTACTCGAGACCGTGCTCAACGGCATCGCGCTGCCACAAACCTAAGCGATCCAAAAGTTCGAAGAAACTGTGTCAACAGCGCCTGTCAGCGCGCTTGGTTGGTCGTATCGAGTTTGAGTCGACGTGCGGGCAAAGTCACGATGCGTGACCTGTGGACGGCTCAGATGTAAGCGCGCTTACGTGACGCGGAAATGACGCGGCGACGCGGGCTTGACGCGGTTTGAGGGCTCCGCGAGGACACTAAGGGTATCAGTGTTCGATTTGACCTTTTTTGACGCGAGATTGACGCGGCGTGACGCGATCAGCGCGTCGAACGTGCCGTTCCCGGCGGGGGGCACGTTTCCCCCCACTCGGTTGGCCGGGACATTGAACGTATCGAAAGTAGGTGTTTCTGCTACTTTGTATACGTGATCACTGTTGCGGGTGTGCGACCGAAAGGATCTCCCTGACTACTTCCTGTCGCACGGTCGGCACGGCTGACGACGCCTGAAATCGCTGGTGCAATCGGGGGTTCGCTGGTCGGCGCTCGCCAAGCTGCCAATCGGTGGCAGGCCAAGGGACTTGCGTTCTCGCCGACACGAGGCGCGTACGTGCTGATCCCTCCAGAGTTCCGTACGTGGCGAGCCGTACCGGCAAGCCACATCGTCGACGACATGATGCGCTACCTCGGGCACGTGTACTACGTCGGCTACCTCTCCGCAGCCGAGATTCATGACGCCGCACACCAACGACCACAAACATTTCAGGTCGTCACCGACGAACGATTGAAGACGAGAACCTTCGGCCGAGTCCGCGTCAAGTTCATCCTCAACTCCCACACCGCCGACCGACCCACCGTCACAGTCAACACCCCAACAGGAACGATGGGCGTCTCAACGCCCGAAGCAACGATCCTCGATCTCGGGAGCCGACCAAAGAGTCTTCCATGTGGTACCACCACTGGTAGCATGGCGTCCATGGCGAAGAGCAAACTGTCCGTGTCGCTCGACCCCGACCGACTTGCAAGGGCACAGGAATTGGTACACGCAGCGTCCGTGTCCGAGTTGCTTGACACCGCACTGATTCGCATGATTGAGCAAGAAACAGAGCGTCGACACATCGAGGGATACCTACGGATACCTGCGGACAACGAGTTCGCACAATGGGCGGTCGCGTCTCGGTCAAACGATGATGACGAGGTTGACTGGGCCGCCCTATACGGACTGAAACGGTGAGCAGATCGATGCCGCTCGCCGTGCCGCGTCGTGGCGAGGTTTGGCTGGCGGAACTGGCGGGCGACAAGGTGCGACCGGTTGTCGTGATGACGCGGTCGGCTGTCATTGGCTACCTTCACTCGGTCATCGCTGCTCCGATTACATCGACCATCCGATCGATACCGTCGGAGTTGAGACTTGGGACGACAGAAGGACTGCTCCACGATTCGGTGGCGAATTTCGACAATTTACAATTGGTTCCCCGAGCGGTGCTCATCAAACGAATCGGATCAATCGACGAGGCGAAAATGTCGGCGGCATGCCACGCTCTCGGACAGGCGACCGGTTGCTGAGCGCCTTGGCCGACGGACGAAAAATGGGCCGTACCAGTACCATGTCCACCGACTCGTCGAACACACGAGGCTCAGTACCGTCCCCCTCGGCGTCCTTGCCGAGACCTCCCCGCCACGGACTAGAAAACCGACATTTATGACCACTCGCATCCTCGGCCGCAGCGGCCTGGAAGTCTCCGCCCTCGGACTCGGCTGCATGGGGCTCAGCGCCAACTACGGACCCCCTCCGACATCGCCGCAGGCATCGCGTCGATCCGATCAGCGGCCGAGCGCGGCGTCACGTTCTTCGACACCGCCGAGACCTACGGCCCGTTCGTCAACGAGGAACTCGTCGGCGAAGCGCTCGCACCAATCCGTGACCAGGTCGTGATCGCCACGAAGTTCGGTTTCGCGTTCGAACCCGGCACCAACGACGTCTCGGCCTCGACAGCCGCCCTGACCGCATTCGAGCGTCGACCGACGAGTCACTCGCCCGTCTGCGCACGGATCGGATCGATCTCCTCTACCAGCACCGCGTCGATCCGAACGTCCCAATCAAGGACGTCGCCGGGACCGTCAAGGAGCTCATCGCTGCCGGTAAGGTGAAGCACTTCGGCTTGTCCGAGGCAAGTTCGGCAACGATCCGCCGGGCCCATGCCGTAGAACCCGTCGCCGTGGTGCAAAGCGAGTACTCGGTGTGGGCACGCGACCCCGAGACCGAGGAGCGCCGCGGCCCCACCGACCGCGTCGAGTTGTGCGCCGGATTGCATGACCAGCAACGGCGGCCGCATGATTGGACCCGCAATTGCGGGAGCCGTCATCGTCACGTCCGGCACAGGGGCTGCTTCCTCCTGAACGCCGTCTCGTACCTTGCAATTCTCGTCGGCCTGACTCGTATGCGTACAGATGAGTTACACCGCGGCGCACGCCTGCCGCGTGCTCGGGGTCAGGTCCGCGAAGGCATCGCGTACGCGTGGTCACAACCAATGATCCGGTCGAACCTCCTCCTGATGACGATGGCCGGAACGTTCGCCTTCAACTTCACGGTCGTCCTGCCTCTCATGGCGAAGGTGACGTTCGAAGGAGACGCGAAAACCGTCAGCCTGCTCTTCACCGTCCAAGGCGCAGGCGCTCTCGCCGGTGCGTTCATCGTGGCGTCACTTCGCCGCACCGACGGGCGTCGCATCGTGATCGCCACGGCGGTCCTCGGGACAACGATCTTCGTCGGGGCCATCGCTCCGTCGCTGACGACGATGCTACTCATCCTCCCGTTCCTGGGGTGTCAGCGTCGGGAACTCCGAATATCCGTTGCGGTAGGACTGATTGATCGCCTCGGCATCAGCTCGGGCTATGGCATACGACGGCTGGCCGCGGGCGTTAGGGCATGCGCTCCGACGAACGCTTCGGCGTCCCAGCGACTCTGGTCGGCCCTCCGCAACTTCGTCTTTCATAAGGTGTCCGGCCAACCGGTGGTCGTTCAAAACGCCTCGGAGCACCGAACCGGCACAATGACGTGCGCCGTCACGGGCGAAGAGCGGCTCGGGGGTGGGTGAATGGTTTACTCTCGGAGTGTGCTCCCGAGTCTCGAAAGCCTCGAACGACGTCTTCTCGAGGCAGTCGAGGGAGTGGGTCCGATGGTCGTGGCATTCTCGGGCGGCGTCGACTCATCGCTCCTCGCTGCCGCTGCCGGTCGGGCACTGCCGGAGGAGTCGGTCCTGCTGGCCACCGCCGACTCGGCCTCATTCGGGGACGGCGAACTGGAGCGCTGTCGTCGGCTGGCCGACCAGTGGGGTCTCCCATGGCATGCCGTGCGTACGTTCGAGATGGACGATCCGCGCTACCTCGCCAACACCGGCGATCGCTGCTACTGGTGCAAGACCTCGCTCATGGACCGGATCGAACCCCTTGCTCGAGTTCGCGGGGCCACGGTCACGCTGGGAGTCAACGTCAGCGACCTGGCCGACCACCGACCCGGCCAACGAGCCGCAGCCGAGCGCGGGGCGCGGTTTCCGCTCGTCGAAGCCGGACTCTCCAAAGGCGACATTCGGAGACTGGCGCGTCAGTGGGAACTCGAGGTGTGGGATCGCCCGGCCATGCCGTGCCTTTCGTCCCGGGTCCCATACGGCACGCCCATCACCGTTACGCTCCTTTCGCGCATAGATCGAGCCGAGGCGAGCTTGCGGGCCCGCGGGTTCGCGGACGTTCGGGTTCGGCACTACGACGACACGGCCCGCATCGAATTGCCTGCTTCGGATCTGGGCCGCGCCCTGGCCGAGGCCTCGGCCATCGATGCCGACCTACGTGCACTCGGCTATCGGTACGTCACCCTCGATCTCGCCGGGCTGCGTTCAGGAAACTTGAACGACGCCCTCCCGACATGACCTCGGGCCTGAAGGACGAGGGCTCGATCACCGGCGACCCGTTCGTCCGGCTCGACCACCTCCGATCGCAGCGGATCGGCCTCCCGGAAGCGATCTATTGCGCCGGCAAGACGGTCGGACAATGTGTCCAGATCATCGAGGTTCTTCTCGCTCGATCATCCTCCGATTTCGCCGATCCGATCATCGCCACCCGGGCAACGCCGGAACAGCAGGAGGCACTCGCCCGACTGAGTCCTTCGGCCAGTGCGGGGTCGACGGTCACCTGGCGCCATCGGCCTTCGTCGGGAGCGACCGTGGCGATCGTCGCAGCCGGAACCTCCGACCTGTCGGTCGCAGACGAGGCGAGGCTCACGCTGGAGGCATTGGGGCACAGCACCATCCGGCGAACCGACGTGGGGGTCGCGGGCCTCCAGCGCTTGCTGGACGTCCTACCCGACCTGAGTCGGGCCGACCTCATCGTTGCGATTGCCGGAATGGAGGGTGCCTTACCGACTGTGCTGGCTGGCCTCGTCCCCCAACCCATTATCGCCGTGCCGAGTTCGGCCGGTTATGGGTCATCGTTCGCCGGTGCCACAGCCCTCCTCTCGATGATGGCATCGTGTGCCCCCGGGATCCTCGTGGTGGGCATCGACAACGGATACGGCGCGGCCTGCGCAGCCCATCGCATGCTGCGGCTGCGATCGTGACGCCCCCGGAGGTCCCCCGCTCCGCCCTGTGGATCGATCCATCGTTCGGTGCTTCCGGCGACATGCTCCTCGGTGCCCTTGCCGGATTGCTCGATGACCCCATCGGTTCCCTCGACCCGCTTCGCCTGCTCGGGTTGGACGGATGCTCGGTGCGCTTCGAGACCGCTGTTCGTGGTGGCCTCCTCGCACAACGAGCTGTGGTCACGACGCTCGAGTCGCATCACCATCGACGGTGGAGTGACATCGATCTCCTGCTCGAGAAGAGCGGGTTGGCCCCCGCAGTTGTCGACGGGGCCAGACGCACCTTCCAAGCGCTCGGCCACGTCGAGGCGATACAGCACGGCGTGCCGATCAACGAGGTCGGCTTCCACGAGGTCGGCGCGCTCGACGCCATCGTCGACATTGTCGGCGTGTGGCTGCTGCTGGAGGCGTTTCGCGAGCGGCGAGGCGGACCGGATCTGGTGGTGGTGGTCGGTCCTGTCGGGCTCGGTCACGGCACGGTACGAGCAAGCCACGGACTGCTGCCACTGCCTGCGCCGGCGACGGTGGCTCTGTTGCGTGGTGTACCGACCCGGCCCCTGGACGTCGGAATGGAGACCTGCACGCCAACCGGGGCGGCACTCCTGGCGACCATCGCCGATCGATGGGGCCCGCTTCCGGCTGGTCGCCTCGGCGACGCCTCGCGCGGCGCGGGCGCGAAAGATCCGACCGGCCATCCGAACGTCGTGACCGCACTGTCCGTAGAGCTCGAGGATGAGGCCGGGTCGACCGATTGGCGGGTCGAGCTGGCCGTGTTGCTCGAGACCAACCTCGACGATGTGACGCCGGAGGTCATAGCCCATTCGGTCGAGCGACTCTTGATGCTGGGCGTAGCGGATGCCTGGATTGTCCCGATCGTGATGAAGAAGGGTCGGCCGGCCCACGAACTACGGGTGCTGTGCGGCCCGGAGCTCGCCGACCGTGCCACGACTCTGATCCTCGTCGAAACCGGCACCCTTGGAGTTCGCCGGCATACGGTCGCCAAACAGGTGGCGCGCCGAAGCACGACGACCATCGAACTTCACGGGCACGATATTCGGGTCAAACTCGGACCCCACGGAGGCAAGCCTGAGCATGATGACCTGGTCCAGGCAGCGGCCGCCACAGGACTCCCCCTACGCCACATGGCCGACGAGGCCCGCCGCCGCATCGGAGAGCTCGGCCCAGCCGTCATCGCCACCCCCGGGGAAATCTGAAGTCAAGCCGGGGGTCACGTTGATCGTGTTGCATTCGGGGCGTGACACCCAAGAATTGCGCATGTCCATGACCTTCGGCACGGCGTCATGGCGCCTGCGCAGGTTTCGTCGTTGTCCTACTGGCGGGGAGTGCCGGCGCGTACGGCGGGCGTGATTCGTACACGTCGAACGACAGCGGCACCGGCCGGGCCAGTTCGTACATCAATCCCGACACCGGCGCAGCAGCAGCGAATCCCGATGTCGACCCGAACTCGAGTTGCTTCTCACCGGACCAGACGGACCGACAGGCTTCTCGCCGGCAGGTACCGCTACGAGGAACGTCCACAACGACGCCTGCTTCCTTGATCGCAACGGAAACAAGGAGCCATGCTCGCTTGCTGAGCACCACGAGGGATGAGAATCTGGTGCGGGTCTGGCTGTGCTCGGCTGTGCTTGGTGCTTGCAGCCCGTAAACAAGATTGATGCCAGGGGCCTTCCCGGCACCACGACATGTTGCTTCGTGCACGATTTACAGCTTCGATGATCGGTTGGCCCCGCCAGACCCGTTCCTTGTCAACAACGGAATGGGAGTACCGAAATGGATGTCATCAGCGAACGGTGCGCGGGGTTGGATATCGGTAAGGATGAGGTCGTCGGCTGCGTGCGAACGCCTGCGGTGACGGCGGCCGAGAACACCACGACGTCGGTGTCGGCGACGTTCACTGATCCTGGGACCTCGACACGCACACAGCCACCGTGGACTGGGGTGACGGCACCGGTTTACAGGCTGCGACGGTCAGCGGGAACAGCGTCAGCGCGACCCACACGTACGGCGACGACGGCACCTTCACGGTGAGCGTCACGGTGAGCGTCACGGTGACCGACAAGGACAACGGCAGCGGCTCGAAGTCTGCGTCCGCCGTCGTCACCGACCAATCGCCGACCGCGATGATCGATGAGACCACGGCGACGCTGTGGAACGGCCTGAAGATCTTCTTCACCACGGTCGGCACGTCGACGGCGTTCGCTGCAACGAGCACGGAACCGGCTTCTGGCAGAGCGAGTACCGCGGCACGAAGAATCCCTCGTACTCCAATGACGAGAAGCTCTGCTTCTTGTCGACGATCCGCGTGCTGAGTGGCGTATTCGACGAAGCCCGTCCACTGACAACGCTCGATCAGGGAGCGACCGTGCTGTACCTCAAGCGCAACGCACCGGTCCAGGACATCTTCGACGCTCATCTGCTCACGCTCTGGCTCAACGTCGCGAACGGCTCCATCGACCTCGCGGATCCGGCCGACAGCGACGGAAACGGAACATTCGACACGACCGTCGGTTGGACCGCCGTCTCGCCGAAACCGCCGACAGGTGGCTGGGAAGCGGTGGCGCCGGCAGCGACTTCACCTTGTCTTGGCAGGCATTGCGAAGCCGGCCGAACAATTCCGTCGCGAAGGCTTCGTCGTTGACCAGCGTACGGGTGACACGATTGCCGATGGCTTGCAGGCACATCGGGAAACCTTCCTACCGTCCGAGATCGTTGCGATGTCGCTGATGTCGTGGTCGAGCGTGCACCTGCGTGAGCGACATGGGGTGAAGGTCACGCCAAACACGTCATTTCCCACTCACCTGCACAGCGTCGGCCGATGCCCGGCGCGACGGTGCGTATCTCACGACACGCGCGTAGAGTCGCCGTCTGATGAGCGAACTTGACGTCACCACCGAAACGGTCATCAATCGACCGATCGATGTGGTCTCGGCCTATGCCGGGGACCCTGCCAACGTGTGCAACTGGTACAAGAACATTGCGAGCGTTGAGGTGCTGACGCCACCGCCACTGCACGTCGGCAGCAGGGCATCCTTCGTTGCAAAGTTCATGGGCAAGACAATCGCGTACACCTACGAGTTCACAACCGTCGAGCCCGGGAAACGGATCGCGATGCGAACCGAACAGGGCCCCTTCCCGATGGCAACCACATACGAGTGGGAGGCGGTCGACGCGAATCGCACGCGGATGCGACTGCGAAACGTCGGCCACCCGTCCGGCTTCTCGCGACTCGCTGCACCCTTTATGGCGCGCGCCGTGGGCCGTGCCAACACGAACGACCTCAAGGCCCTCAAGTCGCTTCTCGAATCAACGCAATGAACGCAGACGACCAGGTCACCGGACAGGAACTGTTCTGGGACCTCGCCGAGCCGCTCCTCATGGGACATCCTGGCATCACGCGTTCTACGATGATGGGACTGCCGTGTCTTCGCATTCACGGCGCGTTCTTCGCATCGTGGGACCGCATCACCGGCCACCTTCTCGTCAAGCTGAACGCCACGCGCGTCGACGCGATGATCGCCGATGGTGATGCAAATGCCTTCGCTCCGGCTGGCCGTAAATTCCGCGAATGGGCGTCGATCTCAACCGAGGTTAGAGAGCTATGGCCTACCCTCCTGCAAGAAGCGCTGGCTTTTGTGACCGAAAGTTCATCGGCACCGAAGCCTGGGACCGGTAAACGCAAATCGATATAATACGCGCTCTCGCCAGCCAGACTTACAAGGTAATGCGGCAGGCACCCATCAATAACGCGGCCCCACATCGACATGACCGCGGAGATCGAATCCTTCGTGATCGAGGATACCGGGTAAGTTCAGCTGCCGTAAAGACGACGAACGTCGATGAGTTCGACGTCAGTTCGAGTGGCAGCTACGCGAACAAGGTTGCGTTCGAATCCGCTGGCTGAAAACAAGAGGAGCCGGCACCGCTGATCGGTTGGCGCAGGAAGCAGCGCCCGAACATGTTCGAGCCGTTCAAGGTCTGCGGGACCGCGCGCCTTCGACGTGTGTTTCGCTTCTCCGATCGCAACAATTTCCCCTGACGATTCCGTAGCGACAAGGTCCAATTCGTGGCTACGACGGGCCCTGGCATCAGCGATCGAGGTTGCTCCCACATTGGCGATCGACTCCACGGCGAACTCGGCACCGTACAGAAGCGTTGCTTCCCTGCACAGCCTTTCGAAGTGCGGTCCGACAATTTGGGCACTCCAGGTTGCTTGGCTTTCTGACCATACGGCTCGTTGTTGACGTCGACGAATTCGTGTGCGGTTCGGCCGGATTATTGCATCGTGGAAGGAGACGAACGGGTCAGCGAGCTCGTAGCGAGAGCGTCTCGAACGCACTGGATCGAGGACCTGAATCAGAAGGCCAGCTTCAGTGAGGCGTTCGAGTGGTCTGGCCAGCGCCGATGCCGGTCGGCCGGTGCGCGACGAGATTCCGGTCGGCGTACGGTCACCGCGAGCTACGGCGGTGAGAATTGACCGGTACACGCTCGCCGACAGTCCCGATGACTGCAAAACGAGCGTGTCTTCCTCAAGTAGCGGCGATGCCGGGGTGAGAATCCGGCTCGTGATCCAGTCGGCGAAGTCGGCGAGCGACGTTGGACCTTCGGTCACGACGTCGCGGTATCCCGGAAGACCACCGAGCGCGGCATGAACCAAAACTGCGAGTTGCGGATCTTTAGCAATACCCCAATAGGCGGCCGAGGTTCGAAAGTCGAACGCGTCAATCACCTGGGCTAGTTGTGCTCGCCCGAAGAGGGGCTGATCACGATCGAGGAGATGTGAGATCTGCGCGACTGCCGAACCGCAGAGCACGAGGCGGCTGGCCCTTTCGTGTTGACCGTTTTGCCTCGCCGACCCCGGTCAACGGCACGCTGGATGATCGATGGAAGCTCCGGACTCGCTTCACAGAGGTAGCCAAACTCATCGAGCACCACCACGGGACAGTTCGGCAAAGACAGCAACCCGTCGATCGCGTCAGACCATGCCGTGTAGCGAACCGTCCCGACGCCCGCCCTTGCACCGACCTCACGGCCGATGTCGGCCAAACTCAAGGCCGAATCTTGCCGCACCGCCTCGACGTACAGTCCGCCCGCTGCCTCGGCGAGCGCCGCAAGCAGCACCGACTTTCCCGCCCGCCGCGGACCCCACACAACCCCGAGACGGCTCGGCTCGCTGATGAAGGCGGAGAGTTCCCGCCATTCATCGACGCGATCAAAGATGCCATCCGGGTGGATCAATCTCATATGCTACAAAGAATATCACTTTGCTACATATCAAATGGAAGTGGAGGTGCACGGACATCCGGAAGGCGGACTCGCTCAGGCATTTGTCTTGCTATCGAAGCAAACCCAGATCACGGTGGAAAGAGCCAAGGATGGGCCCAAACGCGCTGGCCTTACGTTTGAGCTCGTTCGGCGAGGAAGGGAGCGTCTCTTGCACATCCATGCCCCGACTTTGGGCTGCGGCTTCAACGACGACGTCACCAGCTCGACGTTCGACGCCCCGTGACGGCCTTACCGCCCAGCTGTGCCGCCTATCGGTCGATCGCGTCGCTCGTCGGTGTGACCCGTTCAGGGTCGACGCCCGGTCAGGTCGAGGAGACGAAGCGACAGCGACGCATCGGCCGACACCGTCCCGGACGTTCCTCCGCCGAACGCCTCCCGATCGTTCGCTGCGGTGAGGATCGGCTGGTAGGCGTCCCACACGGCAGGGACGAGATCGGGATCGAGCGCGTCGTCGGCACCGGTCGATTGCGCCAGATCCCATCCGTGCAGGAGCAGGTCGCCGAGACGAAACCCAAGGAGCTGACGTCCACCGATGTCGCCTGCCGGGTGATGCACGACAACATCGAGCGCGTCGGCCGCCTCGAAGGCATCCAACTGGGCCTGCACACTCACCCGATACGCAGACACCGGATCAGCGTCGAACCCGCCGGCAAGCGCGGCAGCAAACGCTGTCGCGGCATCGAGCCCTGCGAGCATGCCGACGGCGAAACGGTTCCCACCGAGCACGTGGTCGGCAAGATCCTTCACGCTCCACCCACCGCAGTTCGACGGCATCGACCACTGATCGGCCGTGACGGCGACGAGGTGGCGTTCGTAGAAGTCACTGGCCCGACGAAGCAGGACGATCGGTTCCATACCCGGACAGTACAAGCCGCTCCGTTGACGCGCGCTCCCCGGCGGACTTCTCTCCCGACTGCCTGGTCGAGAATGCATCAACAGCGAGCAAGACCAAGGCGACCCAGACCAGCAGCACGCCGGCCCACCGTTCCCCCGAGATGTGTTCGTTCAGAAGCGCGACGCCACACAGCAACACCATGGTCGGCGCAATGTACTGAAGAAGGCCAATTTGGGCGAGTGGAATCTGGCGAGCGGCCATGCCAAACAGGATCAGCGGAATCGCGGTTACGACTCCCGTGGCAAGCAGAAAGAGTTGAGCTTTTGCAGGTGAATGGAGCACATCGAGTCGGTCCAACTTCGCAATCAGACCAAGTCCGATAAGAGCAAATGGCGTGAGCGCAGTGGTTTCAGCAGCTAGAGACTGAATCGGTTGAAGGCCCGTCGTCTTCTTCAAATATCCGTAGGCTGCGAAGGAAAACGCGAGCCCAAGTGCGATCCACGGAACCTTTCCGTAAGCGAAGCTCAGTACACCTACCGAAGCAGCACCGAAACCGAGTGCAACCTTTTGCAACCGGCTCAGACGCTCGTGCAACACCACGACGCCGACCGCAACAGTGATGAGCGGGTTGATGTAGTAGCCAATGGCAGCGTCGACAACGTGGCCGTTCTTGATGGCCCACACGTAAATCAACCAGTTCGCCGCGATCGCAAACCCAGCGAGAGCGAGTCGCACCCGAACACCGGGCGACAGCGCCGTACCGATCCAGGCAAAGTCTCGCCGATAGGCCAGAAACCCCCACGTCACGATGGCGGTAGCAAGAACTCGAAACCCTGCAATTTCCCAGGCCGAGATACCTTGAAGCTCACGAAAATAGATGGGAAACAATCCCCAGATTCCGTAGGCCGCAGCACCGGCAAGAAGCCCCGAATACCGAGACCCATTTTGCTGGTGACTGACACCTGCGGTCGGGGTCGGTACCGTCGTTTCAGTCGTCAAACTCACACGGTCAGTATGGTCGAGGAATTCCGGACATCCCGGCGGGTTTCAGACAACCAGGGCGACGGTCAAAGTCGGGCGCACCCGTTCAGGGTGTCAACGGCGTTCGAAGCGGAGGTGCACCACCGCGGGCGTGGCGGTGTGCTCTACGCAGGCGTAGTGGCGAAGCGGGGTTGATCCGTCGAAGATTCGTTCGCCCTGGCCGATCATCATCGGTACGACCACGAGATGGAGTTCATCGACGAGCCCAGCCGTGAGGTACTGGCGGACCGTTGCGGCACCACCCATAAGCCGGACGTCCTTTCCATCGGCAGCGTCAAATGCTCGCTCCAGCGCGGCGGTAATCCCCTCCGTGACGAAGTGAAACGTCGTCCCACCTTCCATCGGGATCGGATCCCGCCGATGGTTGGTGAGCACGAACGACGGTGAGTGATACGGCGGGTTCGGACCCCACCAACCCTTCCAGCCGTCGTCGGGCCATGCACCACGTGACGGGGCGAACATGTTGCGCCCGAGGATTGTCGCACCGATGTTGCCGAAAGCGTGCGCGAGATAGTCGTTGTCGACGCCCTCCTCGCCGCCTTCCGTACCGAGCATCTCGCATCCCATCCGCGTCGCGAAGAACCAATCGGTGAAGCCTTCGGTGTGGTCACCGAAGGGTTGGTCGAGGCGTTGGTTCAGCCCGGCCGCGAGGCCGTCGACCGAAACCATGAAACAACGGACGACAAGTTTCTGTGTTGACATTCAAGGCTCCTTCGTGAGAAAGCAGCAATTATGGCCATCGATCGTCACACCGACATCCGCCCGCGTCAGCGCGGGCTGGGAGGCTGGGGCGGATGGCCGGTCGCGTGCGAATTCTCGCTCCCAGCACAAGATCGCGTGAGCAGTCACCGGCTCGGTTTCCGCGCCGACCTTTGCGACGCCCGACGACATGGTCGCAGCGGGGAAGGCGCGCACGAAACCACGGCCCGGTCGATAGCGAGCACAATTCGTTGTTCCCAGCGCAACAATTCGACCGAGATGGCATTGAAGATCGATCCGTGCCGGGTGCGATTCACACCGGACTGGCTGGTGGCCTGGGTCAAGCCGGTTCGGTGGTCCGTCCCGACGGTGGAGCTACCGATGGCCCACGTCGCGCTCGCATGGGTGCTGAGGAATCCCGTGATCACCGCACCGATCGTCGGCGCAACCAAGCCGCACCACCTCGACGATGCCGTGAAAGCGCTCGACGTCATGCTCAACGACAATGAGGTCGCTGAGCTCGAACAGCCGTACCGACCTCACCTGCCGAGCGCGTTCTGAACGCCTGCTGGCCTTCTGAGCCTGATCAGGCGTCGAACAGCGCTGTGATGTCGAGCTCGAACCCGGCCGAGAGCGTGTGCCAGCCAAGCCACACGGCTCCCGTTCGCGAAGCCCGCGCGTGCCGCCACCTCTACCCATGCGAACATTCGTTCGCTCTGGCGCGGTAGCATTGCCGACGATGACGACGCGAGTACAGCCCTCGCTGCTGGCCTTCGAGCCGGACGGGTCGCTCGATGCGGTTGGTGGCGTCACGTTCTCGAACCTCGACGCGGTCGAGAGAACCGATCTCGGCGGGGGCGCGTGGCTCGACGTTCGACGCGCAGCACTACCGATCAGAGATCGGCGAGAACCTCACGAGCACCGGAATGTGCCTGTACCGAGACGGGCGAGACAGTGTCGCCTGGCACGGCGACACGATCGGTCGGGCTGCAACCGTCGACACTCGAAACGGTCTTGCTACAAATAGCCGCAGTGAAGGTGTACGATCGGTCGGGCTATGTTCCTGCGAGCCCCGGGGCGAGTACGTGCAAAGCACCCCACGAACCGCTGCTACGTCGAACCGCTGCTACGTCAAGCGTCTGTGACTCGCCCGTTGCGAATCGCAGCGCTTCGCGAAAGCTTCCCGGCACCGAAGGCGCGAGTCGTCGGAGGCCCGCAGAGGCGAACGACCCATAGTCCCCCCCATCACCGAAGTATCCTCACCTCATCCGCTTCGCGGGTGAAGGGGGGCACACACATGATCCGTGTACTGATCATCGACGACCACCGAGTGTTCGCCTCGAGCCTGGCCCGCGTCCTGGACGCGGAACCCGATATGGAGGTCGTTGCGGCGGTTGATTCCGAGGCTGCGGCGATTGCTGTCATGTCGGCCGAGGTCGATGTCGTCCTCATCGATTTCCGACTCGGTCCCTCCGACGGCCTGGTGGCGACACGGCGACTCGTTGCGCAGTGGCCTCAGGCGCGCGTCGTGATGCTGACCGCGTCGAACGATGAAGCAGTGATGATCTCGGCCGTCGACGCAGGCTGTTCCGGCTTCATCACGAAGACCGAACCCCTCGAAACGGTGTTGGCCGCCGTGCGCGGTGCGGCCGCCGGCGACGCCGTCATCTCACCGTCGCTACTCGGCCGCCTGCTGCCCCGTCTCGTGGCCCGGCCGAGGGGCCGGAACCCAGACCTGACCGTGCGCGAACAGGAAGTCCTTGCCCTCATGGCGCAGGGCGGATCGAATCAGGAAATCGCCGACCAGCTGTTCATCTCGCGTGACACGGTCCGCAACCACGTCGCCTCGATCCTCTCCAAGCTCGGCGTCAACTCGCGACTCCAGGCAGTCACCGTTGGCCTCCAGCGCGGCATGATCAGCATGAGCCAATGACCGAGTCCGACGTGCCCGCGGTGCCGCGCGAGCACACCCCCGAATCACCCACCGTCGAGGCACCTGCGCCGAGCATTGCGGAGTTCGTCGACCAGAACGCGGCCCAAGTCCTCGAACAGTGTTCGAGCTTTGGACTTGCCTTCCTGCTGGTGCGTCGGGGCGGTGCGATCATCGACGCGAACGAACGTGCGCTCGCCCTTCTCGGCTGCGGCGTCGAGGAGCTCCGCTCCCTGGCCGACATATCGTTGCTGCTTCCTCCGGACCAGCGCAGCATCCGTGCCGAGTATCGCCAGATGCATAGGAGGCAGGTAACTCCCAGCGGGTCTACCCGCGTCAACATCGTCCGGGCGGACGGTCAGCAAATTCCCATCGAGGTCGTCTTCGTCCCCATCGACGGCGGCCTGCATACCATCCTCGCATTCCGCGACGTGTCGGACGTGGCCGACCGGGACCAGCTCATCAACTGGTACGGAGCCCTTTGCGAGCGCATGCCGATCGGCGTGATGATCGCGCGTCGGGTCGACACCGCGGACGGACCCCGCCTGCAGCTGTTGTCCGCAAATGCGGCGGCGAGCGAGTCGTTTTCGATGGACCTGAAGCAACGGATCGGCGACGTGCTCGCCTCGATCTTCCCGGAGCAGGTAACGGGCGAGGATCGCCAGCGGATCATGGCACTTCTCGGGACCGGCGGGGTCAGCTACCTCCCGGACACGGTCATCGGCGATCCGAGCGCGCCCGATCGTGTCTTCCGGCGATTGCTCGTGGCGCTTCCCGATGACGCCGTCGCCATGGTCATCGAAGACGTCACGAGGATGATCAACGACGATCTCCATCGACGAGCCCTGTTGGAGCGAATCGTCGAACTCGGGGACGCTGATCGCCGACAGATAGCCCTCGGGATCCACGATGATCCGCTCCAACAGATCGCCGGTGCTGCCCTACTCGTGGCACAGCTGCGTCGCCGCGACCGGCCCTTGGAAGAGGACTGGCTGGCCGATGTCGACGACGCCCTCCACCGGTCGATGGACGCCTTGCGTCGGCTGGTGTTTGACCTGAGCCCCCCGGAATTGGTGGAGTCGGGTTTGTCAACAGCGTTGAGCAAGGCGGCCGACCATCTCTTCGCTGGCGACGATGTCCGGGTTCACGTAGACCAACACAACGAGGCAAACCTTCCTGACATACTAGCTGACACCGCATTCCGGATTGCCGTCGAAGCACTCACCAACGTGCGCAAGCACGCCCGAGCAACCGTCGTGAACGTGCGGATCAGGACCGATGCAGACGCCCTGCGCGTCGACATCGTGGACAACGGTCGCGGGTTCTCCGGTACCGCCCCACTCGGGCATTTCGGTTTCGCCAACATGCGCGATCGTGCCGAGGCGGTCGGCGGTAGCTGCGGGATCACGACCGGCGTTGGTGGCACGACCGTAAGGGTCGCCCTTCCTCTCGCCAGCTTTCCCGCGACTCGCACGCCGGAGCTGACCAGCACGATCCGCGAACTCGATATTGAACGGGCAACCATCGCCAACGAGCGCGACGGTTTACGTCGGGCACTGGAGGACACACGTCGGCTCGCCGAGTCCAGCCGGCAACGGCTCCACGTGGTTGCGGAGCTTGGCGAGGTGCTGCGCAGCGTTTCGCCGCACCTGAGTGTTCGAGCAGCGGCTGCGTGTCGACACATCTGTACATCGGTGTTCGATGGTGCCGCCGTCCGGATGGCGAGTGGCGACGGCGCCGTTCTGAACCGTGTAGCGAGTTGGCACCGCGATCCGGCGCAGCTCGCCTTTCTTGATCGATTCCTCTTCGTGGACCGTTCGAACGACACCTCGAATGCCCACCTTGTGTTCCGAACCGGTGAACCGATGCTGATCGATCGGAGCAACGGTTGGTGGGCTGGGGACGGACCCCAGCCCCCCGAGGGTCCCGTCTCCGTTCACTCGGCGATACTCGTGCCGATCAGCGTTGCGGAGCGAACCATCGGTGTGCTGACCGTCTGCCGCGACGCAACGCCGATGCCGTTCGATTCGATCGACATCTCGGTCCTTCGCGCAGCGTCCTACGTGCTCGGCGCTCACCTTTCGATCGGTACCGAAACCTCCATATAGTCCGTTCGCGTCATGCAACGTCGCCCGACCGGAACGCGTGAAGTCCGTACCGGTGCATCTGCCTTGATGGCGGCCGGTCACGCAGGATTGTCCGGTGACTCGTCGCACAACTTCTTCGCAAAGCAACGCCGACGAACTCGCGCTCGATGCGGAACGTCGACGGGCCGGCGTCATGCGACGTCTTTCGTTGCTCGACAGCCTTGGTCAGTCCGACTTCGACGACATCGTGGCCTTTGCGGCAACCCAGCTGCGGACGCCGATGGCGGCAGTCTCTCTCACGAATACTGACCGCCTCTGGTTCGCGTCCTCGATCGGACTGGGCCTCACCCAGATCAGTCGCGAGGGTGCGTTCTGCGATGCGGTCATCACCGGCGGCGAAGAGCTCGTCGTTGCCGACGCGTCCAAGGACCACCGGTTCTCGGCCATCTCGATGGTGACACAGGACCCCTTCATCCGGTTCTACGCGGGCGTACCGATCCGGGTGTCTGGCGAGTTCATCGGTTCGATGTGCGTCCTCGACGTCCGTCCTCGCGAACCCGATGAGGCCGAACTCGCCACGCTCCGGTTCCTCGGACGCCAGGTCGAGCACTTGATCGAACTTCACGGTCGTCGAAGCGCTGAGCTGCCCCCATCGCGCGAGGCAGTGATCCGACTCGCCAATCGTGTCGCCCAGGGCGAGGACCTTGCTGCCGTTCTGGGCGAGGTCGAACGGGCGGCCTGGATGTACGACGCCGCGTCGCTTCGGATCATCGATGTGAATCAGGTCGCGGTCGACCGGTACGGGTGGACCCGCGAGGAGTTCCAGTTGCGCACGATGCTGGACCTGTCCTTGCTTGAGGAGCGAGGTGTGCTCAGCGCGGTCATGGCCGACGGCTCGATGGACACGTACTCAGCCAGCAGACTCTGGCGACACCACCGTGCAGATCGGGAGTTGATCGATGTGAAGCTCACCGTCGCGCCCACGGTCCACAAGCGCAAGCCGGCCCGGCTCGTGGTCGTCACCGACGTCACCACACAAGTTGCCTTGTCGGACGCGCTCGAGCGTGCCGCCCACGTCGACTCACTCACGGGACTGGCCAACCGGCGCCAGTTCATTCGGACGCTTGGCGAACAGTTGACGACGTGCCCGGACCGCGTTGCCGTGTTCTTCATCGACCTCGACCGGTTCAAGATGGTGAACGACACAATGGGACACGAGGCGGGCGATGCTCTGCTTGGTGCGGCAGCAGCCCGGATCCTCGCTTGCACACCGTCGGTCGATCTGGTGGCCCGGCTGGGTGGCGACGAGTTCGCCGTGATCCAAGGCGTGGCAACGACCGTGGAAGCCAAGACGTTCGCGGAACGGGTGCGTTCGCGACTCGAGCACCCTTTCATCGTCGACGGCTGCGAGTACTACGTGTCGGCGAGCGTCGGGGTGGCGGTATCGAGCCCAAGCTCGACGCCCCAGTCGCTTCTCGCCGAAGCCGACGCCGCTATGTACGCCGCGAAGGACGCCGGCCGCAACGGGAGCGCGCTCTTCGATTCCGAGCTGCGCCAGCGCATGACCGAGTGGTCGGAGGTGCAACGCGACCTCCACCACGCGATCGACGGAAACGAGTTGGAGCTCGACTTCCAGCCGATCATCGACTTTTCCGGCGGCGATGTCGCCTATGAGACCCTGGCCCGCTGGAATCACCCGACGCGTGGCCGCCTGCTCCCCGCGACATTCATCGACGTCGCGGAGGAATCGGGACTCATCAACCGGCTCGGTGCCTACCTTCTGGCACTGGGGGCGACATACGCGGCGCAGCTCGATGTGGCATTGAGCGTCAACGTGTCGGTGCGTCAGTTCAACCGGACGCTCGTCCAACAGGTGAGCGGGCTGATCTCGCGACACGGGCTGCGGCCCGGCCAGCTGATTCTTGAGGTGACCGAGTCAGCAGTGGTTGACACCGACCACGCACGAATCGTTCTGGACGGACTCCGTGATGCTGGCGCAAGCGTGTGGATCGACGACTTTGGCACCGGCTTCTCGTCGCTTGCCCGACTCAACTCGTTGACGGTAGACGGACTGAAACTTCCTCGGGAGTTCGTCGCCACCCTCGATTCCGCACAGGGCTGGGGGATCGCGACAGCGATCGTCGGCATCGCTCGGGCGCTCGACATCCGAATCATCGCGGAGGGCGTCGAGACCGAGCGCCAGCTGGAGCAGGTACGGACGCTGGGCTGCGACGCGGCCCAGGGTTACCTGATCGGTCGTCCGGAGCCCTTCGGCAAACGTGCGAGCTGGCCGTTGCGCGGACGACTCTTTCCGGCGCAGACGACACCTCCACCGTGAACCCCTCCGAGGTGTTGCGCCATCTGGCATTGGTCACCCGTGCGTCAAGACGAATCAACGTCGAGGGCTCGGCCGCACGCGAGAATGCTCGACATGTCTCGACGAACGTTGACATTTCTCGGAACCTCGTCGTTGGTTGTTGTACTGCTCGCCACGACTGCGAACACGAGCGGTGCCGCACGCAGACGGGTGCCCACCAAAGCCCGCGCCGCCGCAACGACGTCAACGACAGCTTCTGTCCCGCCTACCACCATCGCTCCGACGACGACTCTCGCGCAGGGCATCCCCGCCGCGCTCATCACCGCATTTGAGACGTCGGGCGGCAGGATTCGCATGCTCCTCGACCCTCCAGCACGCAGCGATGTAACAGCGATCGTCGACGTCGAAGCGCTGGGGTTCGAGGAGGGCACGGTGAGCGTGCACTTCCCGGCACCGGGTGCGACGGAACTCACCGTGACGCGCTCGCTCAACATCGACACGCAGTACAACGTTCGTGTTCGTTGGCGCGCTCCGGACGGCACCGAGGGCCCGTCGGATGCACGGGTCATCGCTCCGACGTTTCCACAACCGAAGTACCGCGGTCCCGTCCCCGTCGCGGGTGACCGATGGACCGTCCTCTTCGGCGCAGACTTCACGCCGAGCCGACGCAACCCGTGCGCACCGATCGAGGTGCACTACGACCCAACCGGCGCGCCTCTCGATCTCACGGACACGTTGAACCGTGCCCTCCAACAGGCGACCGAGGCATCGGGAGTCCCAATGACGCTCGTGTCCGTCGGCCGCCAACGTCCGAACCGACCGCGCCTCCTCGTCATCGACTGGACGACCACCGCGACCACGTGGATCGGCGTCACCCGCCAGGGCTTCGCCACAGACGCCCGCGGAGTGATTTGGCGCACCAACATGTCGGTTTCGCTTTCGACCAGGAGCCGCCTCGCCGTTGGACGTTGGGAGACCATCGTGCTCCACGAACTCGGCCATGTGCTCGGCCTCCAGCACAGCCACGACAACACGTCGCTGATGTTCTCGCCCGGTGAATCCAATGGTCCGTGGCCGTGGGTCACAACCTTCTTCACCGACGGCGACAAGCGTGGTCTGCATGCCGTCAACGACAAGGCCTCGGGAGGATGCTCCCCCACCATCGACCGGGCGGATCTCTGGAACGGGCGTCCAGGTCCCTAGCGCACGCAAGCGGAAGTTCCTTGCGTGACGTCGGATCAGATGGTGGCTGCTACGCAAGGCTTTCCGGGCGAGGCGTCACGCGAGAAACTTGTGCGGCGGTGCGCTAGCGCACGCAAGCGGGACGCCTATTCCGCAGGCAGCGGTACCCTCGGTCATGCGCTTCTTGGCCCTTGGTGACAGCCATGACGCAGGGCGTCCGCTACGGGACCAGGTCGATGGAAACGTCGCACGTATAATGAAGTCATCAACGATGTGGCCGCCCGCCGCGGCCTCGTCGTCATCGACATGGCAAAACGGAGGGAGATGTTCACGTCGTCCGTGAAAGCGATCGACCCGCCTCCATCCGAATCGGTACGGTCACCAGCTCATTGCCGCAGAGGTCGTCCAAGTACTGAGGAGGCGCGGGCACCTGCTCGACGTTGCACCACCAGTCGCGCATTCCCATCCGACGCGGAACGCACAACCACGTGGTCTGGGTCGGCGGCTATGTCCAGAGCAATTTTTCGTTCGTTGCGCCTCGCGAAGTTCCGTAGCTGCCTCCTCGACCCGGAGAGCGACCTTGACCAGGCGAAACAGAAATCGGCGACAGCCACGGAACTTCCGCTTGCGTGTACCAAGGCGACATTGGTCATACTGAGGCACTCACCATCAGGCACGACGAGGTCACCATGAGTTCACAGTCATTCAGATTCGAGAACAAACACGTCGTGGTACTCGGAGGTGCGACCGGCATGGGCGCTGCCGCCGTGACCCTCGCTCTGGAATTGGGAGCCACCGTCACGGTGCTCGATGTTGCGGAGATGACAGCCGCCGGTGTCACGGCAATCAAGGTAGACCTGCGTGACAAGGCAAGCATTGATGCGGCAACCGCGGCGATCGCGAGGCCGGTCCATGCGCTTATCTGCTGCGCTGGCGTCGCCGACGGAACTGCGGGCATCGAGCGCATCAACTTCATCGCACACCAGCGCGTGATCGACAACCTTCTCGCCGTCGGCGCGATGGTTCCCGGCAGTGCAATCGCCATGGTGTCGTCGGTCGCCGGCCTCGGTTGGCTCGCGAACCTTGCAACGCTCCAGGAGTTCCTCGCTTCGGACGGATGGGACGCACAGGTTGCCTGGATCAACGAGCACGAGGGCACGGCGACGTATGGCTTCAGCAAACAGGCGATGAACGCCTACGTGAGCCAGCGGGCATTCCCACTGCTTCAGCAGGGCATTCGCATCAACGCGATCCTTCCCGGGCCCACCGATACCCCACTTGCTCGCGCCAATTCCGAAGTCTGGCTCGGCTTCGGAACTCCCTATCGCACAGCCGCCCGTGTAGCGCACCTCCGCTCCGATGAGATGGCGAACGTCCTGCTCTTCCTCGCGAGCGAGGCGGCCAGCGGTGTCACCGGGCTCACGATGCTCGTCGACCAGGGACAGGTCGCGTCGGGCCTTACCGACTCGTTCCCCGACCCGATCGTGAAGGCAATCGCAGGCGCTCCACAATGACATTGAGCATCTCGACCGCCGACTCGGCGAGCGATGGACCAATGGCATCCGGTGGCAATGGCCGTATTCGAGTCGAGATCGACCACAGCACGTGCAGCGGCACGGCGCACTGCCAGCAGTCGATGCCGAACGTATTCGTCGTGAGGAACCGACGCTCCCACGTTCGAGCCGACGTCGACTGGGAATCCGTCGACATCGACCGACTCAACGACACCGTCGAAGCATGTCCGTGGTTCGCCATCTCTGTCATGGTCCTGAACGAAACGAGCTGAAATGCCGACCTACCAACCGCAGTACAACCCGGTATCTGTCAGCATCGATCCACCATGGGAGACCATCGCGGAGGACCGACGTCACTGTCCTGTTGCCCATATCACGCAACCGAATCAGGAGTACTTCCAGATCACTCGCTACGACCTGATCGCACAGGTCCTGCGCAATCATCAGGTGTTCTCGAACGCACACGGCGTGGTCGTTCCCCCAGAGCATTACACCGAGGAAGAGCAGGTGCTCTCGTTCGCTGATCAACCCCGCCACACGAAACAGCGTCGCCTGCTCGTATCCGCGTTCTCGCCCGGACGTGTCGACGGCATCGGTCCGCGCATCCAAGAAGTGGCCGACGATTGCATCGACACGTTGCCGTTGAATGGCGGAACGTTTGAGCTGACCTCCACGATCGCTGCGGCGCTTCCCGTGCAGGTCATCTGCGAGATGCTCGGCGTCCCGCTCGAAGATCGCGACCAGTTCCGTCGCTGGAGCGAAGTCTCCGAGCGCGCCGCGTCACTGCCGGATCGGAGCACCGTGGCCGACGACCTCGCCGCCTTCAGTGCATACCTCCTCGCTCTCGTGCAGGAACGTCAAACAGCAAGAGAAGCGGGTGGTGAGCCACCAAGCGATCTCATCACCGCCATCATCAGTGCCGAAATTAACGGCGACCGGTTCACGCGGACCGAGTGCGTCGCCATGATCCGTTTGCTCCTCTCGGCGGGCAATACCACCACCGCGACGCTGATCGTGAACCTTGTAAAGGCGCTCGAGGAGAATCCTGCCGAGAAGGCCAAATTGCTCGCCGATCTCGACGGACTTTCTATGAATGCCGTCGATGAAGGCATGCGTTTCGATGGCCCGATCCACGGATTGTTCCGAATGGCTTTGGAAGACGTCGAAGTCGGTGGCGTCACGATCCCGAAGGGCTGCCGCGTCCTCAACGTGTACGGCGCAGGCAGCCATGATCCGGAAGTGTTCGACAAGCCCGACGATTTCATCATCGGTCGTGACTTCGAGAACCTGCCGAGCCATCTCGGCTTTGGCATGGGGATACATCACTGCCTCGGATCGAACCTCGCCCGGGAAGAAGCCCGAGTCGCCATCGACACGCTCTACCGGCGTCTCCCGAATCTCCGGCTCGCTGAGGGGTTCACGCCGAAGCAGTACGCGGGTGCCATCTTCCGAACGTATGGCGGATTGCAGATGCAGTACGACGGCCCGGTTCGTCAGCGAAAGGTCGCAGGCGATGAGTGACGTCACGCCGTTGAACGGGCGCGTCGTCGTCGTGGTCGGTGCCTCCGCCGGGATGGGCCTCGCCGTCTCACGACGGTGCGCCGAGGCCGGCGCAACGGTCGTGTTGCTCGCTCGGGGCATCGACCGTCTCGTCGCGGCCGCAGACGAGATCGGCTCGTCGGCGGTCGCTATCGGTTGCGACGTGGCTGATTCGAGCAGCGTCGGCAAGGCGTTCAGCGAAATCGGGCTGCGCTTCGGGCGAGTCGACGCACTGCTCAACGTGGCGGGCGTCGCCAGAATTCGCACGATTGCCGAAGCAACCGACGACGACATCGACCACGTGCTCGGCATCAATCTTCGCGGTCCGATTCTCACCTGTCGGGCGGCGATCCCGCTCCTGCGCATGGCAGGCGGTGGCGACATCGTGAACGTGTCGTCGGAGATCACGACGGACTATCTCCCCTCGATGGTCCTGTACGGCGCGTCGAAGGGCGGTCTCGATACGTTCACTCGGATGCTCGGCCACGAGCTTCGCCCCGACCGAATTCGCTGCACGTTGTACATGGCAGGATCGATCGCCGGTACCGATTTCGGTGCCAACTTCACGCCCGAGGAGATTGCCGCGGTGTATCCCTCGTGGCAGGAGAGCGGATTTCTGACCCGCGTCTCCGGGCCCGGCATGGACCCGGCGTGGATGGCCGATGCGATGGTGTTCGTACTCACCCGACCTCGCGGACAGATGATCGACGTCGTGCATGTCCGATCGTTTGCCGAGGGGGCTGCGGTGCCGAACCACGTGAGCAAAGGGACACCGTGACGACGCGGCCGTTGAATCCAGCGCTGCACCGTGACGTGGAGCGTCCGAAGCTTTGTTACCCGGCGGTCGTGACGAGATCGATCTCGTAGTCGGAGGACGCGCCGTCTTGGGACATGATCCTCAGACGTTCGATCGTGGCCTGCGCGAGCAGCATTCGATCGAACGGATCTTTGTGATGAAGCGGAAGCGTCGGTGCCAGCTGGACATGGGCGAGCCGACAGTCAAGGATTTCGAAGCCGGATTCTTCAGCCGCCTTTGCCAAGTCGATTCCAATTTCGATTTTTCCTGCTGCCTTCTTGATGCCACCCGCGTTGTTCCTCACGCACGGACGCTCGCCCGGGCGTTCGTCCTTGTTCAGTACTCGGCGGGGACAAGCGTCGAAACCGCTTCACCCATCATCATCTTGCGTGGCAAAGCGGTGTCAAAGTAGTCGCGCCAATGACGAATCTTGCCGTCGCGAACGACGAATGTGCCCATAACCGGAACCGCCTGCATCCCCGATGGCGTGTCAATGCGATCGAGACGCTCCGTGAGCACAACATCGCCGTTGGCCGCAATGTTCTTCATCACGTACTCATAGGAGTCCGGAAACATCTGGAACTGACCGGCCAGATTGGCCACGATCGCGTCAATACCCACCGTCGCCTCCATGCCAACGTTCTGGTACACCGCATCGTCACAGAGGAACCGCCGTAGCGCCTCCGCGTCACGACGGACCATCAAGTCACAGAACTCCTGCACGATCGCTTGCGCGTCTGACATCGCATTCACCCTTTCGACTTTTGGCTGACATACAACCTGTATGTCGAACATACTGACTCACATGGTCGCCGGTCAAGCCCCTCACGTGCGCCACGTCCCGTCACGTCAGATTGCGTCGCAAGCCGAGGTGACTCGGTCGACGCTCATCGCTGCGGCACGTCGCCTCTTCGTCGCCAGGGGCTACTTTGCGACGGGCACGGAGGAAATTGTGCGCGCCGCCCGTGTGACGCGTGGTGCGCTGTACCACCACTTCGCCAACAAAGAGGCACTGTTCCTCGCGGTGTTCGAGGCGGTCGAAGACGATCTCATGGCGAAGGCCGAAACCGCGCCGGCCGCCGACTCGCTCACCCGTTTGCGTTCCGGCCTGCTCGGCTTTCTCGACGCGTCGCTCACCCGCGAGGTCCAACAGGTGCTCCTGCTCGACGGTCCCGCCGTGCTGGGGTGGAAACAGTGGCGCGACGTCGAGTCCCGCTATGGGCTCGGTGCCATCGCTGCTCTTCTGACCGCGGCGACCAGCGAGGGGACGCTGCGAGCGCAACCGGTCGAGCCCCTCGCGAACCTGCTCCTCGCCGCGCTCCACGAAGCGGCCCTCTACATCGCGAACGCGCCGAACAAACGCCGGGCGCGCGACGCGTCCGTGGCCGCGATGGAGACGCTCCTCGCGGGACTGACCGCCGCGACCCCGCCAGCGCCGGAGGACTGATGGGGCGGTGGTGTCGTGCGCACCGCTGGACTACCCGGTCGACGAATCGGCAACGAGTGGCGTTTGCGAGACAGGCCGTGTTCGGATGGCTTGCGACGCCCGATCCGAGCATCAAGACGCGTCCGGGTTCACGGGGAGATCCAAGTGACTACGCCCCGCCCATTCCGGTTCGGGCTCGCGAACTCGATGTGGCCGTCCGGCACAGTTGATATGCGCGCTTCGCTTCAAGACGAAACACGTCGCGCCGAAGAAGCCTGCTTTGACGTGATGACGTTCGCCGACCACGTCATCGACGGCATGCGGCCGCCACTTGCGACCATCGTGAACGGCGCTGAAGCAACGGGCACGCTTCGGTTCGGCACGCTCGTGTTGAACAACGACTTCTGGAACCCGGTCATGCTCGCACGCGAAGTCACCGCAATCGCTGCGCTCACCGGGGGACGTTTCGAGTTGGGCATCGGTTCCGGGCACGCGCAGCCGGACTACGAAGTCGCCGGTCTGACCTACGACGGACGTGGCACACGAGTCGATCGCCTCGCCGAGGCGGTCCCGCTCCTGCCACGTCTGCTCGATGGCGAAGCAGTGACCCACCAACGACGCCACTACTCGTGCCGTGGCACCACCAACGGCTTTCCGGGCAGTTCGGTTCCGGGCCACGTCCCTCTCCTCATCGGCGGCAACGGCAAACGTGTCCTGCAACTAGCTGGCGAGCAAGCCGACATCCTCGGACTCACCGGACTTGTGCGAAACGTCGACAATGGTCACGCGCACCAACCAACGTGGACCGACGACTACCTCGACGAACGCATCGACATCGTGCGGAGCGCGGCCGGACCACGATTCGAGTCGATCGAACTGAATGCTCTCGTACAGCACGTCGCAGAGACGTCGGACCGCGAGGCCGCTGCAGCAGCATTCTGCGATGCGGTGAAGCGGCTCGGTATCACGGTCTCCGTCGCCGACGCGGTCGCCACGCCGTTCCTGCTGTTCGGCACGATCGACGAGATGGCAGAACAACTTCACGCCACCCGAGGACACTTCGGCATCAGCTACTTAACGACGAGAGCGGACGCCGCCGATGTGATGACCCGCGTCATCGCACGTTGCAGCCAGCAAACGGAATTTGCCCCGAACGTTGTGGCCCCAAATCGGTCGGCGTGGCCCCGAAACAGCCCAATTTGGCGCGACATTGACC
>JAYSSR010000042.1:0-10828 GCA_043720395.1 Acidimicrobiia bacterium | reverse complement strand
TGCAACGTCTTCGTAATCGCCGCAGTCAACGTCGTCTTACCATGATCAATATGACCCATAGTACCAATATTAAGATGCGGCTTATTCCGCTCGAACTTCGCCTTAGCCATGTCGATGCAGTTCCTTCGGGAGGCAGGTGGTGGGGGCACGGGAGGACCCGTGGGAGAATTGTTTGATGTCGGGGGACACGGGGGCAGAGCCCCCGTGGGATGGGGATCTTGGTAGCGGCGGTCGGACTCGAACCGACGACCACACGATTATGAGCCGTGTGCTCTAACCAGGCTGAGCTACGCCGCCAGGCGATGCCTCAATGCGGACCAAAAGGCCTGCACAGAAGCCCGGAGAGACTACACCACCAGACTGCTCGCTCGTTCACAGTTTCCGTTGCCCGTCCGGCCAGTGGCACCCGCCCACCACAGCGGCCGCCAACGCACCTCCAAGAACGTGGAGCCCTCTGTCGGAATCGAACCGACGACCTTTTCCTTACCATGGAAATGCTCTACCGACTGAGCTAAGAGGGCGGCGGGGCGACATGGTAGCAGCCCTCCCCCGATGCGACGACGAATGAATGACTGCTGCGGCATCCTGCCCGTAACATCGTGCACATGGCCATCAGGACCAGGCGAGTTACTCAGGCCGACGCAGAAGCGATTCGAGAAATCTACAACGCCGAGGTCCTCGACTCCACCGTCACTATGGACATCGTGGCGCGAACACCTGAGGTGCAGCGAGCCTGGATCGAGACGCATTCCGGTGTCCATGGAGCGGTGGTGGCCGTAGACGACGAAGCGGGCGAGGGCTCCTATGTGGCTGGATTCGCCTCGATCTCACCCTGGCGTACCCGACCGGCCTATTCCACCAGCGTCGAAAACTCGGTCTACGTCCACCGAGATCACCAAAACCGCGGTATCGGTCGGGTGCTACTCGATGACGTTTTGCGCCTCGCGGCTGACTCGGGGTTCCATGCATGCTTTGCGCGCATCATGTCTGGACACGAAGCGTCCATCCGACTCCATGCGTCGCGTGGATTCGAGTTCGTCGGCGTCGAACGAGAGGTGGCCCGCAAGTTTGGCCGCTGGATCGACGTGACCGTCATGGAGAAAATGCTCTAGCGGCGCGGGGGTAGTTGGGGGCGTCCTTGGTGATGGAGATGTCGTGGGGGTGGCTCTCGGCCCGTCCGGCGGCGGTGACGCGGGTGAAGCGAGCTTGGGTTCGCAGGGCAAACTGGTCGGCGGCACCCGCGTAGCCCATGCCGGATCGAAGGCCGCCGATGAGCTGGTGGAGCACCTCACCGACGGGACCCGTCACGGGAACGCGTCCTTCGACACCCTCGGGCACGTGTTTGTTGGACCGCTCCGACGATTGGCCGCTCCCATAGCGATCGGCGCTGAACGTGGTCATCGCAGCGAGGCTGCCCATCCCCCGGTAGCTCTTGTAGCGGCGTCCCTCGAACAGCTCGACCTCCCCCGGTGACTCGTCGGTACCGGCGAGCATCGAACCGAGCATGACGGTCCACGAACCGGCGGCGATTGCCTTGACGACGTCGCCCGAGAACGTGATCCCGCCGTCGCCGATCAGCGGTAGGCCGAGACGGCGAGCGGCGACCGACGAATCGTGAATCGCCGAGAGCTGCGGAAGCCCGGCACCCGAGACCACACGGGTCGTACAGATGGAACCGGCACCCACACCGACCTTCACCGCGTCGGCCCCCGCCTCGTGCAGTGCGAGAACTCCCTCCGGCGTGACGACGTTGCCGGCGACGATGGCCAGCGACGGCCAGCCGGACCGGATTCGACGGATGGCTTGGACCACACCCGCGGAGTGCCCGTGGGCCGTGTCGATCGTGACCGAGTCGACACCCGCGTGGACGAGCGCGTCGACCCGCTTCTCCAGTTCGACGCCGACGCCAACCGCCGCGGCGCACCGTAAACGGCCTTGTGAGTCGCGACTGGCGTTCGGGTACGCGGTGGCCTTCAGGATGTCCTTCACGGTGATCAGACCGAGGAGACGGCCTTCGTCGCTCACGAGCGGGAGCTTCTCGATCCGGTTGTGTCGAAGGATCTCCTTGGCCTGGTCGAGAGTTGTGCCTGCGGGGGCGGTGATGAGCGGCGCGGCCGTCATGAACTCCTGCACGGAGCGCCAGCCGTCGGCGGTGGTGCAGAACCGCGTGTCGCGGTTCGTCATGATGCCGAGAAGCCGATCATTCGCGTCCACGATCGGCACGCCGGAGATATGGAACCGCGACATGATCGATTCGGCGTCGGCGAGCGTGGCGTCGGGGCCGAGCGTGACGGGATCAGTGATCCAGCCCGACTGTGACCGCTTGACGCGCTCGACCTCGGCGGCCTGCGACTCGATGTCGAGGTTGCGGTGAATGACTCCGATCCCGCCGTGGCGCGCCATGGCGATCGCCATCGCAGATTCGGTCACGCGATCCATCGCCGCGCTCACGACGGGGATGGCGAGTTCGATGTCGCGGGCGAAGACGGTGCGAAGGTCGACGTCGTCGGGCAGAACCTCGCTGTAGGCCGGAACCACGACGACGTCGTCGAACGTGAGTGCTTCGAAACGGGTGAAGAGGTCGTCGTTGGTGCCCACGTGGTTCGGCGCTTCGGGGGCGTTGAGGTTGATGGTCGACAGGTCGTTCTCGAGGGCAGTCATTGGCGTTCCTTTGGAGTGCGGCGGTCGGGACAGGCGAATCAGGCGGAGCGGGTCTTGCGTGTGTCGCACAGGTCACTCAGGACCTGGATGAGGAGTTCATGTTCAACTTCGTGGACGCGGCCTTCGAGTTCGTTCAATGGTTCGCCGGGCGCGATGTCGAGCGCCCGCCAGGCGAGGACCGGTCCATCGTCGACGCCTTCGTCGGGCACGAGGTGAACCATGACGCCGGTCTGGTGGACGCTGCCCTCGCCAGCAGCAGCGTGCGCCCGCTCGATGGCGTGGGTGCCGGGGAACTGGCCGGGAAGCGCCGGGTGGACGTTGAGGACCCGGTTCGGGAAGCGTCCGAGGAAGGGCATGCCGAGCAGTCGCAGCCAGCCCGCGAGCACGACCCAGTGAGGGGCGAACATCGCGACGGCGTCAGCGAGGCGGGCGTCGTAGGCGGTGCGATTCTCGCTCTTCAATTTCGCGAGCGGGATCGCGGGGATACGGGCGTCGATGGCCCGAATCAGTGCTCGCGCATCGGGGCGGTCGCTCACCACGGCGACGACCTCGGCGTCGATCGTGTTGCTCGCGCAGGCATCAATGATCGCCTGCAGGTTGGAGCCGTTGCCCGATGCAAGGACGACGAGTCGCGTCGTCATCGCAGTGTCACCGCTCGGTCGCCGGTGGTGACGCGACCGATGATCCAGGTCGGTTCGTCGATCGCCGTTTGCACTGCTTCGACGTCGGTCGGCGCTGCGACCACGATCATGCCGATGCCCATGTTCAGCGTCCGGTGGAGTTCGTGGGCGTCGAGACCGCTCACGTCACGGATGAGCTGGAACAGCGGTGGCACGGGCCACGAGCCGAGGTCGATCTCGACTGCCGTTCCTGGTGGGAGGACACGCGGAATGTTCTCCTGGAGGCCGCCACCGGTGATGTGGATGAGGGCCTTCACCAGATCCGCTGTGAGCAATTGCTTGAGCGGCGGAAGGTAGCTGCGGTGCGGTTCGAGGAGCGCCTCGTACAGGGTCGTGGTGAGGGGTGCAGGCGACGATTCGAGCGGGATGCCCCGGAAGATCCGCCTCAGCAGGGAGTAGCCGCTGGTATGCGGTCCGGAGGACGCGAGGCCGATGAGCACGTCGCCCGCAGCGATGTCGGTGCGGGGCAGCATCCGCGCCTTCTCGACGAGCCCGACCAGTGTGCCCGCAACGTCGAAGTGTCCACTGGCGTAGACACCGGGCATCTCGGCGGTCTCGCCACCGAGGAGCACGCAGCCGCTTGCCGAACATGCCTCAGCCATTCCGTCGACGATCTCGGCAACCTGGGTCGGGATGAGACGCGAGGAGGCGATGTAGTCGAGGAAGAACAGCGGTTCGGCCCGCTGCACAAGCACGTCGTTCACGCAGTGGTTCACGATGTCGATGCCGACGCTGCGGACCGAGCCGGACGCCGAGGCAACCATGACCTTCGTGCCCACGCCATCGGTTGACGCAACGAGGACCGGTTGGTCGTAGTTCTTCAGCGCACTCACGTCGATAGCACCGCCGAATGCGCCGACGCCGGCGAGCACCGCGGGAGTGTGGGTGCGTGTCACCGATGCGGCGAGTCGTTCCACGGCCTCGTTGCCGGCGTCGATGTCTACGCCCGACGCTGCATAGCCACCGCTGGTTCTCGCGAGTGCACGCCAGCCGATATCTCGGCGGACTTGCTTGCCGGGGAACACCACGTGGTCTAGGGATTCATAGGCGCGCGTACGAGCTTGTTCCAGGTCTAGACCCGTTGCGCTTGCGCAGAGGACGCGTCCGCCTGAGGTGACCGGCCCGCTCAAGTCGCTCGGGCCTTCTGCCGTGCCGGCGTGGAAGAGCAGCGTCGAGTCGGTCGCCACGAGGTCGAGGCCGGTGATGGGCGCGCCTATTTCCGGAGCCGCCGGGTAGCCGGGTGCCGCAGCGAAGACGGCGCACGACGCGGCGTCGCTCCACCGCACGTCTGTCGAGGCAAGATCCCCGGCGATGCACGCCTCGATGACATCGAGCAGGTCCGTCTCCAGCAGCGGCAGGAGCGTCTGGCACTCGGGATCGCCGAAGCGGCAGTTGTATTCGAGCAACTTCGGACCATCGACCGTGAGCATGATCCCGGCGAAGAGGACGCCGACGAAGTGGACCCCGGAAGCAGCGAGCGCGTCGACGGTCGGCTGAATGATCGTCTTGGTTATCTCGTCGGCGAGCGCGGGTGGGCAGACCGGTGCGGGCGCATAGGCACCCATCCCACCGGTATTCGGGCCGGTGTCGCCCTCGCCGATCCGCTTGTGATCCTGCGCAGGCGGCATCACGGCGACGTTGCGTCCGTCGACAAACGCGAGCACGGACACCTCCTCGCCGTAGAGCCGTTCCTCCAGAACGATCGGGCCGAGCTTGAGCAGATCGTTGATCGCAGCATCGCGCTCTGTGGCCGACGACGGCACGACAACGCCCTTACCCGCGGCGAGCCCGTCAGCCTTCACGACGACCTCGAAGGACTGCTCGTTGGCCCATAGATTGGCCGCCGCAGCGTCTTCAAAGCGGGCAGCGATGGGCGACGGAAGGCCGTGAGCATCGGCGAATTCGCGACAGCGGGCTTTCGACCATTCGAGCGCACCCGCGGCGCGGGTCGGGCCGAATACGTCGATTCCGGCCGACTGCAACGCATCGGCGACACCCGCCTCCACAGCCGACTCGGGTCCGATGACCACGAGGTCGAATTGTTCGGCCTTGCAGAGCGCGACGACTGCTGCGGGGTCGGTAACGCTGACCGCCACCCGGTCCCGCGTGCCCGCGTTTCCGGGGCCGACCGCGACCCGTGCGACGCGCGACGACTTGGCGAGCGACCACGCGAGTGCGTGCTCGCGTCCGCCGCTTCCGAGCACCAACACTCTGCGACTGGTTGTTGCGCTCATGCGAGCACCGCCTCGAACCCGCGCTTCTCGGACACGCCGTCGATCTCGATGGGATAGTTCCCCGTGAAGCAGGCCGTGCAGGCGCCCGTGGGTGGCAGGCCGATCGCTTCGAGCATCGACTCGTTGGTGAGGAACGCGAGCGAATCGGCACCGATGAAGCGACGAAGTTCCTCGACACCCAGCCGATGGGCAATCAATTCATCGTACGTACCCATATCAACTCCCATGTGACAGGGATGCATGACCGGGGGACAGGTGATCCGAACGTGCACCTCGGTGGCACCGGCATCGCGTAGCAGCTTCACGAGCGGACCGGCGGTCGTTCCCCGAACCAGGGAGTCGTCGATCATCACGACGCGCCGTCCGCGAAGATTCGCCGACAGCGCGTTGAACTTCATTGCGACACGTCGCTCCCGAAGGTGTTGCGTCGGCTCGATGAACGTGCGACCGATGTAGCGGTTCTTGATGAGGCCGTCGTTGACCTCGATGCCGAGTGTGCGGCCGTAACCGATCGCGGCGGGCGTCGACGAATCGGGCACGGCGATCACAACATCAGCGTCGGCGGGCGCTTGGCGAGCGAGCGCTTCGCCGAGACGCTGGCGCACCGCGTGGATGCTCTGGTCGGCCCATTCCGAGTCGGGGCGGGAGAAGTACACGAACTCAAAGGCACACCGGCTCTGCGGACGCAGGCCGACCATCGCCCGCCGCGACGTCACCTCGCCGTCCTTCAAGGTCACGATTTCACCGGGTTCGACCTCTCGGATCCCATCGCAGCCGAGCGTCCGAAGTGCACAGGTTTCTGACGCAATCGCGTGACCGCCGTCGGGAAGGCGGCCGAGTGAAAGCGGCCGGAAACCCCAAGGGTCGCGCACCGCGATCACGCGATCCGCACCGAGGAGCACGAGAGAGTACGCGCCGCGCCACGACGTCATCGTGCGCTCCAAACGCTCTTCCCAGTTCCGACCGTTCGCGCTCGCGAGCATGAGGGCAATGACCTCGGTGTCGCTCGTGGCCGTGAGCCCGTAGCCTCGCTGTAGGAGATCACCGCGGAGGTCGGCGGCGTTCACAAGGTTACCGTTGTGGGCAACTGCGAGCGGGCCGTGCATGGTCTCGACGAGGAACGGCTGGGCGTTGCGAGCGGACGAGGATCCCTGCGTGGAGTAACGAGTGTGGCCAATCGCGTACTGCCCGATAAGAGGGGCGAGCGTCTCAGGCGTGAACACCGTATTCACAAGACCGATGTCTTTGTGGAGGCGGGCGCGGCCACCGTCGGCGACTGCGATACCTGCCGCTTCCTGGCCGCGGTGTTGGAGCGCGAAGAGTCCGAAGAAGGCGAGCTGTGCGCTCTGCATCGGATCGGGGCAGTCGATGGCGAGGACGCCGCACTCGTCGTGAGGGTGGTCGCCGTCGTCGTCGATCAGCACGTCGCCGAACTCGCGGTCATCTTTAAGACCGCTCCTGACGGCGGTCCGCTCGCGCTCGCAGCGTCGGCGTCCATAACTCTCTCGCGCGCTTTCGATTGGTAGGCGCGCACAGCATCGCGGACCGTCGCATCCACGAGTCCGAGCATCTTTGCGGCGGCGAGTGCGGCATTGGCCGGCTCAAGAACTACGACCGGAGCGACCCCGGCGGGCATGCGCAGGCTCGACCAAACGTCGACCGTGCCGTGCGTATCCGAAGGCGGTGGGCAGGCGATAACGGGGATACTGACCTGCGGATCAGCGAATCCCGACAGGGCGTTGGAACGGCCGGCAACCGTAACGAGCACAACCGGACGACGTGAGGACTCATCCTCGAACGCGTGTAGCACCGCGAGCGCGTGTTCCGGCGTCCGATGCGCAGACGCAATGCGGATCTGCGCATCACAACCGAGTTCGCGGGCTGCCGACGCAATCTGCTGCGCGTGCGCGTCGTCGGCGGGCGAGCCGCACATGATCCCGACCAGAGGGCGCACGTTCACCACCCTGCAGTTCGCAGGTTCGCGAGCACGCGTTCACGGGTGGGCGGCGCGGCCGGATCGAGGACCGCACCGGTCAAACGCTCGTACGCGGTGAGGTACCGCTCGCTCGTTGCGCTCCACACGGAGTCGGGAAGCGTCGGTGGTGTTCCGTCGCCGCGATACCCGGCGTCTAGAAGGGCTCGGCGCACCACCTCCTTGTCGAGGCTCTCTGGTTCTTCTCCGGCTTCGAGGCGGGCCTCGTAGCTCGACCGTTCCCAGAAGCGCGACGAGTCGGGCGTGTGAACCTCGTCGATCAGCAGAAGCCGACCGTCGGGGGCGAGACCGAATTCGTACTTCGTATCGGCGAGGATCAGGTCGGCACGGGCTGCTGCCTGACGTCCGTGCTCGAAGATTGCGAGCGCAGCTTCCTGCACCTGCGCCCAGAGCTTCGGGGCGACGAGCTGGTGTTCCACGACTTCATCGCACGTGAGCGGCGCATCGTGGTCACCCATCTCGGCCTTCGTGGTCGGCGTGATCAGCGGCGTCGGAAGTTGGGTGTTCTTCTGGATGCCGTCGGGCAGCTTGTGCCCGTAGAGGACGCGAGCACCGTCGGCGTACTGCTTCCACAACGACGTTGAGGTCACGCCGGTGATATGTCCACGTACGATCACCTCGACGGGCAGCGGCCGTGCTTCCACCGCAATCAGCGCGTTCGGGTCGGGGATCGAAATCGCATGGTTGTCCACGATTTGGCGGGTGTTCTCGAACCACCACCAGGCAAGCTCGTTGAGGACGCGGCCCTTGTCGGGTACGGCAGCCACGATCCGGTCGAAGGCCGAGAGGCGATCGGTGGTGATGAAGAGACGCTGCTCGCCGGGGAGGTCGTAGGACACGCGAACCTTGCCGACCCGGCGTCCGGGGTAGGGCAGCTCGATGTCGGTGAGCACGGTCGAAGCGGTATCGGTTTCCATGGTTCGGTCTCTCGTTGTGATCGGGTAGGCGGGTCGGTCTGCGCTGGGTTCAGGTTTGAGCGGCGTGGCGGACGCCGTTCGCGAAAAGTGTGAGGGCGTTCCCACCGGTTTCGCCTCGCGAGCGTTGCGGGTGCTGGCGGGTCAACACGTGGTCCTCGGGGTGCGGCATGAGGCCGAGGATGAGGCCGGTCTCGTCGCAGATCCCAGCGATGTCGTCGACAGCACCATTCGGGTTGGTCGGCCAGTGGCCGCGTGCGTTGCGCCCGTCGTTCGAGCAGTAGCGCAGGGCGACACGACCGTTGTCCTGCAACGCTTTGAGGGCAGCGTCGTTGCAGAGGAAGCGACCCTCGCCATGCGCGATCGGCACGAACATCGGCTCGGCCAGACCCTCGGTCCACACGCAGCGGCTGGGTGGAGCGTCGAGGTGAATCCACCGGCAGTCGAAGAGGCCGCGCTCGTTGGGTGCGAGCGTCACGGCGGTTCCGGCACCGGGGAGGAGACCCGCGCGCACCAGCGTCTGGAAGCCGTTGCACACGCCGAGCACCGGACACCCGCTGGCCACGAACGACCTGATCGCATCCGTGAGGGGCTCCAGTTCGAGGGCGGCGATGCGACCGGAACCGAGGGCGTCGCCGTAGGAGAACCCCCCGGCGAAAACAAGCAGGCGGTTCGATTCGAGCAGGCTCGGCGTTGCACACAGCTCGTCCATCGAAATGCGCGTGGCTTCGGCACCGGCTTGTTCGAGGGCGAAGGCCATCTCCTCGTCCCGGTTCGTGCCGGGCGAGCGCACCACGAGGGCGGGGACGTTACGCATCACGCACTGTCGTTCGTCCGACGGCTTTGCACAGCGACGATGCCCACGCCTCGACCGTAGGTGCGCTCGCCGTTGACGTTCCACGAAGGCATGAACGAACCGTTCACGTCTGCGGCCAGCACGACTGGGCGGACCCCTCTGGTCGGTCGGCATGCGGCGTCCCCGCTTGCGGTTGGGGGTTGCGCGCAGCATTGGGGGTTGGGCGCAGCATGTCACGAGCCCCCAACCGCTGCGCCCAACCCCCAACCCGGTCGGGAGGATGGTTGGGCGGAATTCGCGTCGAGCGGCGTGCGACCCTCAGGACTCCCCCGACCAGCACGCGACAAGAGCGGCCACGGTTCGTTCGATGCGGAGCGGACCTGCGGTGATGACGACCGAGCCACCCGCGGTCACCGAACCGAGGACGGTGACCGGGCCCGGCAACAGCGTCGTGAAACGGTCGAGGTCCACCGGAACAATCTCGGCGACGATGCGGGCGTTGGACTCGGAGAACAGGGCCACGACCGCAGCGTGCAGGTCCTCGGCCGGAACCGAGACGTCCACACCGAGCCGCCCGCCGATCGCCATCTCTGCGAGAGCAACGGCGAGACCACCCTCCGAGCAGTCGTGGGCCGACTGCACGAGCCCCGCCCGGATAGCGGCGTGGAAGCCGCGGTACCGCTCGGGCGCTGCGAGGTCGGGCCCGGGAACCGTGCCACCAGAATCACATCCGAGCACGAGGTCGAGGTGCGATCCACCGAACTCATCAGCGGTCGAACCGACGAGCACCAAGAGGTTTCCGGCCGTCTTGCAGTCCGTGGTCACCGCAGCCGCGGCGTCGGGAACGTGTGCGAGGGCCGTGATCACAAGCGTCGGCGGTATGGCGTGACGGACACCATCCGCACCGACGTATTCGTTGTTCAACGAGTCCTTGCCGGACACGAACGGTGCGCCGTACAACGCGGCCGCCTCAACGCAGCCCTCGACCGCCGCCACGAGTTGGCCCAGCGTCGATGGCCGACGAGGGTCACCCCAAGAGAAGTTGTCGAGCAGCGCGATGCGACTAGGGTCGGCGCCCGCCACGACGACATTGCGGATTGCCTCGTCGACGACCGAATGCGCCATGCGCTTGGCGTCGCGCTCACCGAACCAGGGGTTCACGCCGACGGAGAGCGCGAAGCCGTGGGTGTCCATCGGACGCCCGATCACGACACCGTCGGAGTGACCGTCGAGCGCGGCGCCGGTGAGGGGACGGACCACCGTCGACGCCTGCACCTCGTGGTCGTAGCGGTGGATCGTGGCCTGCTTGGAGGCGATGTTCGGATGGGCGAGGAGACGCTCCAGGACGCCGGTCGGATCGGCTGCTACTAACCCATCACGCACAAAAGTGTCGACCGATGGCCACGGTGCGCCGACAAGTTCCGCCACCATTTCGCGGCGTGGGCGTCCGTTGTGAAGGAACTCGGTCGATAGGTCGAGCACGGCCACGCCACCCGAACGAACGATCAGTCGGTGGTCTCCGGTGAACGTGCCGAGATCGGCAAGCAGCA
>JAYSSR010000041.1:0-37413 GCA_043720395.1 Acidimicrobiia bacterium | reverse complement strand
ACAAACACAACCCGAGCCCCACCCCAACGCCATCCCCACCGCCAATGTCGCTACATCAACCGCGCGTCCTCAACGACCGCGGCGCTCAACACGCTTGGAGATCGACGGGGATGTTGTTAGGACGACGGAGGATCATCCGTTCTGGAATGACACCGACCGTGAGTGGCAACGCGCCGATCGACTCGACGTTGGGGACAAGGTTCTTACGGCTGAGGGACGGCGGGTTAGAGTAGGTGTGTTGTTGGGGTCCGCTGGTCGAGGGTCGGCCTACAACCTGACCGTTGAAGGGGTTCATACGTATCACGTGCTCTTCGGGACGGATACTGTGCTCGTGCACAACGTTTGTGGAGATGACTTGGTGAGTGACATTTTGAAGGCAAGAACGGTTCGATACGGCAAGCGAAACTGCCTAAGGGTTCTCCGGGTTGGGATGCTGTTTCGAGCATGACGTACGCCGAGATCGAAGCTGCTGCTAAGGCGAACACGCCGGGTTTCAAGACGATCAAGAATTTGCTGACTGACAAGCGGTTCGACAGGTGAGCGGGTTGGAGTCGGTGCTCGATTTTGTTGCTCAGTTAGAGCGGCACCGTCTTAGCTACCGCATTTCGTCTGTCAGGACGGATGCCTTACTTGTCGATGTGGCGGTTCCGGGCGAGCGCTGGGAGGTTGAGTTCTTCGTGGACGGCGAAGTTCAGGTCGAGCGGTTTCGTAGTGACGGAGATATCTTCACGGAAGCGGTGCTTCCGGAGCTGTTCGCGTTTGGTGAGTAGCGTGTTGCTAAGCGTGCTTAGTTTGGAAGCGCGCAGAAATAACTACTGCGAAATTACGTTGATGTAGTTCGTTGTCGGGTTGAGCGCATGGTGTAGTCCAGTCGCCATGGAACTTGTGGGGTTCGAGTCGTTCGCGTACTCGGTCCATTTCTAAAAGCAGTAAACCCTATGGCCCAAACGTCGCGCAAGAAATCCAGTTCTTCCGAAGCGAGTACGCGCGACTCGCAGCCTTGTATTCCAAGAAAAAAGGGTAGAGATATGTCCCGAAATCGTAGAAGACGAATCGCTGTGATCGTTGCAATCGTGTTTTGTTCAACTCTCGGTGTGGGCCTAGCAGTCCGCCACACTCTGCCGCAAAGACATGCAATGTGCGGCCGAAAGATGGTCCTTTCACGAGAATACTCATTTGTGGATTTCGGCGACGAATATGGCGAGAACGAGGGTGCGGTGTTAGATATTGTGCCAGCTGCCGACAAGCGCCGTCCTGAAACGATACCGGATGTCGTCGAAGTGCCGTCGGGTTTTCACATTCGCGAAATACCGCCTGGCCAAGATCCCGGCCATCGTTATTTGGGGAAGCTGGTTAACGAGCTAGGCACATGTTCCATGCTCTTCATAGTGACTTCAGGCGAAGGGGTTGAGTCAGGCTTCCCGGGACGAACCGAACCTTGGATAGCAGGCACTCTCGAAGCGTAGTTGCAGACCGACGTTGAAGGACGTCCACCGGGAATCGTCCGCAGTCCATGGTAAAGAACGGTGGTGTTGCGAGTTGGGCGTCGACGTGGGCATCAGGAACTCCGGCACCGGGCGTGTCGACGTTGGTGTGGTCGGCTGGTGAACAAGCAACTCAGACGCTCACGGTGCCCCTTGGCCCGGACGGTGTCAACGGACATGAGTTCTTCCCCGTAGGCGGCCAGTGGGATTCCCCGTGGACGGTTTCCCGCGGATGGCCATGGTGCTGCGCGCCACCGGCATCCGCATCGAAGAGCTCCGTGAGCTCAGCCAACACAGCCTCGTGCAATACCGGTTGCCGTTCACCGGCGAACTGGTCCCGCTGCTACAGATCGCCCCGTCGAAAACCGACGCGGAACGGCTCCTCGTCGTCAGCCCCGAACTCGTCGACGTCCTCGCCGCGATCCCTTACGAACCGTGGCCTTCGTGGAGTTCCGAGGTCAAAGCTGCTGGCTATTCATAGAATCTTTCAAAGATCGCCAAACGGCTTCCGCCAGGAACGATATTTCGTTCGAATTGTTTGGCCACTCGAGCCGATCGGCGTCAATTTTGGGGGAGACGTTTCCTACGGGCTGAAGTGTTCGACAGCATGCATCTCGGGTGACCGATCTTCTCAAACGAAATTCCTAATCGCGAGTCAGGTTATGTATTCCAAGTACTTTAAAGTAGACGGACGCAGCGACGTTGTATTGGTGGCAACGGTCGGAAACGCGGCGTCCACGGCAGAGTTCATCGACAATCGTGGTGGAGTGATCGCTCCAGGAGCGGACTTCGGCGCTCTCGATGGCATCCCTGGCGCTCCAGCGGGGGCGCATGCTAATTTCCGGCTCGAGTACCGAGCTCCAAAAGGCCCATGGAAGAGTTACCCATGGTAACACTGCGCGTCACGCCACAACGTTTGTGCGAGGATGCAGCGAGCATGCAAAAGACGAGCACGAGAAGGCGACTCACCCTTGGTTTACTGGCAGTAATGATACTATCATCGTGTCAGTCCCCGAGCACCAGAAGGACGGAAAATTATAAGACGTCTGATGCTTGCGAGTTCGTGAAAGGACGGCTGCCGTCATGGGGCGGACTGCAGGTCGGAAGCTCAGTTGTCTTTTCTGACACTAAGCGAGTGGAGGACGAAGATCAACTGCAGAGTCTGAATCTAGTACTTCAGCGTGTGGCCCAGTCGCATTACTATTTCGAGGGAACCAACTATCTTAGTGACGTTGCCAATTCGGATTCTAAAATCGTTGACCGTCATTTCAAGTTTGTGATCACTGCGGGTTCCATTACTGGATCCTCGGAGTCAGGGGACGTGACAATTCCAGAATCTCGACGTGAAACGTTTATAGAGAACGTGATGGCGCAGTTCGTGCATGGCGTCTCATGCACGGCCGCAACGGTGTCCGAGTCCGGTCGTGAGTTGAAAATAGAGTTGATGAACTCTGACGAGTATGCCAGTCTGCTGGTTACACCTTGACTAGGACAGTCGCACAATTGTGGTCGGGGTCGCGTAGTGGAACAGTTCATGATCAATGGTCGTCGTCCTGCCGGGTTTGCTGAGCCGCAGTTGCGGTGTTTGGTGGGTGTATCAGTCGCCCAGTTTTCGAAGCTGGTGGTGGAATCGCGCTGACGCCGGTCAACGTGATGGTCAATCACTCGAACAACACCGACTCGGTGCTCGTGCTCGTCATGGCGGCAGCGGCGTCACTGACGATCCACGCGGTTGGCAAGGGGCGGTTGCGCGGGTTCGTGCTCGCCTGCGCCGTCGCAGGGACGGCGAATCACTATCGCAAGCGCCCGGATCACGGTTGCGCAGCGCGGAAGCGCCTGACTTCGTTGCGGGCGAAGGGAGTCCTGGTGACGTGCGGAGGGCAGGGGCAGCCGTCGATCTACATCGGCTCAGATTCGTAGCCGTGGTCTCCTCCCGCTTGGCCTCCTCCGGGTTCGCGACTCAGCGCTTGGGCCCGCGTGGAGTCGTTGCTGTTGTCCGTCGTGTGAGTAGCACGTGCCGCAACCAACGCCTTGAATGGTGTTCGAGCACAACAGCTTTCTTGCTGAGGTAATTTCAGGACTTGCCGAAGCAGAGGTACATCCGCCGACGGGACTCGACGTTTGATGCTTTGTAGCCACCGTACGACGATGAATCCCTACTTCCAAGAAGGGGACGATGAAGATCAATCTGCCAGCGGACTTGAATGCCCAGGATGACGATGGGCTCGGCTGGTCGCTTCTTGAGGACGCCCCCGAACCGGGCCTCGTTCGACCGGGGACCTATCTCGTCGCAGGCAACGAGCATGCGGTCGCAGTCGTGCGAGTTGTCGCGGTCGATGGCGACGGTCAAATTCATTTCGTCATTCTCCCGGGTGCCCTGAACAAGAACGCACATTTGGTGCATCGGGCGGTGGCCTGAACCTGCGCGACTCACCGCTTGGGCCGAGTTGGTTCTCAGGGAACGTTGAACAGCGAAGTGCTGAATGGTCGGGTGAGTTCTGAGCAGGTGACCTGTTGACGTCCCGCGTCGAGTCGTTCCTGCCACTCACGGGCGCTCCAAGTCACATCGCTGCGCTGGTCCGTCGTTCCGGGGCCAAGCACTGGCCGGTTCTGCCTGTCGTGGCGCTGGCTGCGGTGTTGCATAGTTGGGCGCTGACCAGCGTCGGGTGGGGCAACGCGTACTACGCGGCGGCCGTTCGTTCGATGACGTCATCGTGGAAGAATTTCCTCTTCGTGAGTCTCGACTCGGAGGGTTTCGTTGCGGTCGACAAGCCGCCGCTCTCGCTGTGGTTGCAGGCAATAGGTGCACGTATCTTCGGGTTCTCGAAGGTATCGATCCTTGCGCCACAGGCCATTGCGGGGACGCTGGCGGTTGTGGTCGTGTACCTCGGGGTGCGTTCCGCATGGGGACGCTGGGCGGGAGTGATCGCCGCGATCTGCCTCGCGTTGACGCCGATCAATGTGATGGTCAATCACTCGAACAACACGGACTCTGTGCTGGTGCTCGTGATGACAAGTGCAGCGTCGCTCACGATCTACGCGGTTGGCAAGGGTCGGTTGCGCTGGTTTGTGCTCGCCTGCGCAGTCGCGGGCACGGCGATGACCGCGAAGATGCTCGCCGCGGTGCCGGTGATGCCGGGCGTGCTGCTCGCCTACGCATGGTGTGCGTCACGGTCGTGGAAAGTGCGCCTCGGCCACCTCGCCGTGGGCGCGTTGACGATGGCGGTTGCGGCCCTGTGGTGGTTTGCGCTGGTGGACGCCTGGCCGAAGGACTCGCGCCCCTACGTGGGTTCCAGTGCAACGAATTCGGCGTTCCAGTTAGCGTTCGAGCGCAACGGTGTGAACCAGGTCGATGGGCCGCAGACGATGGGTGGCGGCCGCGCGGGCGCTGCTGGGCGTCCGGGCGGCGGCTTTCCGGGCGGACGCGTTGGCGGGTTTCCCGGTGGCCGCGCCGCTGGTGGAGGACCGGGTGGCCCTGGTGGGATTCCGCAGCAGGGGTTCAACGGTGGCCAGCCGGGTCGGCTGCGTCTGTTCAACGAGTCGCTGGGTTCGCAGATCGCGTGGACGCTGCCCCTCGCGCTCGTCGGTTCGCTCGCTGCGCTGGTCGTAAGCGCGCTTCGTGGTTCGAAGAAGCTAAGTGCGCTGATTGTGTTCGGCGGATGGCTGGTGTCGGGCGGCGGGGTGTTCTCTATCACCAAGGGGATCGTGCACCCCTATTACATGGCAAACATCGGTCCTCCGATCTCTGCGTTGACGGGCATTGGGGTGGTCGCCCTTGTGACGCTGGCGCGTCGATGGCGCTTGCGCGGTGCGGCGGTGCTGCTCGGCGCGGTGGGCCTTACCGCGTTCGCCCAGTGGACGATGCTCGGGCGGGCATCGTTCGACGGCTGGCGTGGGTGGCTGCGTCCGACCGCCGTCGTGCTGCTCGTGCTCGGTGGCTTGGCGTGTGTCGCATCGATCTCGCTCAAGCGTCGAAGAATCATGGTTGGCTCGGTAGGCGTGCTCACGCTCGCCGCGGTGCTGGCCCCTTTCATGCTCGTGCAGACGTCGCTCGCTCGTTCGGTGAGCCCGCAGCTCCCGTATGCGTCGATCGCGGCGACCGGTCGCTCGATCGGCGGCGCGCTGCGTCCGAACGGTGGGTTCACGTATCTCGCAGGCGATCAGAAGGCGCTCGTCGAGTACCTACGCGCGCAGAGGGGTTCCTCGACGTGGTCGGTGGCCGTGCAGAGTGCAGCCCAGGCCGAGACGCTGATCATCGAGTACGGCGAGCCCGTCATGGTGCTCGGCGGGTTCAGTGGCAGTGATCCGATCCTCACGGCCGACCAGCTCCGAGAGAAGGTCGCGGCGGGGGAGGTGCGGTACTTCCTGTCGGGTGGCAGCGGTCCGGGTGGCGGCGGCTTCGGTGGCGGCGGGTTCGGTGGTCCCGGTGGCTTTGCCGACGCGGGTGGTTCCGGCACGGGCGGCGTGATCACCGGTGCGACGCTTGGTGGCTTGCTGTCCGGTGTACCCCCGACAGGGACCGGGAGGGTCTCGACCGGCACCGCAGGAGCGAGCGTCACGCCCGGAGGGACAGGCGGGACAGGCGGGACCGCGAGCGCGGGCACCGCCGGCGGCGGAGCGTCCCCCCTCAATGGGCTTCTCCCCGGGAGAGCGTCACAGAACTCGTCGGCACGAGCGCGGGTGCCGACCAAGGGCGGCGGGTTCGGTGGTCGTGCCGGTGGTTTCGGCGGCACCAACGCCTCATCGTTCGTGACGACCGAGTGCAAGGAAGTCCCGCAGACGCAATGGCTCCGCGGTGGGGCGTCCACCACCGGGGACACCTCGTTCCCCGGCGGACCGACCAGCTCGTCGTTCAGCCTCTACGACTGCGGCTCGCTCTCGTCGGTGACCTAGTCCCGGACGTTGGGAAGATCGCCGACCCCGGAGGTAGTGGATGTTCCCAACGTCGGGTGGGTGCCCGAGCCAACCCCGGACGTTGGGAAGATCGCCGACCCCGGAGGTAGTGGATGTTCCCAACGTCGCGGAACCTGGGGGCCACGGCCAAGTCCACGGCCAAGGCCACGGCCAAGGCCACGGCCCGGGTCTCACCGTGCCCTTACCATCGGTGAGGGGCGTACTCACGCCGCCATGAGGGAATAGGGACATGTCGAACGCCCAGCGCATCCTCTACGCCGAAGACGACCGTGCCGTCCGCGACTCGGTCGTGCGCGCACTTGACCTGGAGGGCTACGAGGTAAAAGCCGTGGCCGACGGCAACGCGCTCCTCGAAGCCGTCACCGAGTTCGACCCCCACGTCATCGTGCTCGACGTGATGATGCCGTTCATGGACGGCCTGACCGCGTGTCGGCGTCTGCGGGCAAGTGGGAACACCACGCCGGTGCTGATGCTGACCGCCCGCTCCGAGACCACCGACCGGATCTCAGGCCTCGACGCCGGTGCCGACGCCTACCTCGCCAAGCCCTTCGACGTGGAGGAGTTCCTGGCCTACATGCGAGCGCTCCTGCGTCGCTCCGTCGCGCCTGCCCCGGAGACGCTGCTCACGGTCGCCGATCTCCGCGTCGACGAGCAGGCCCGCCGCGCATGGCGCGGTGACCGTGAGCTGGAGCTCACGAAGACGGAGTTCGATCTGCTCGTTGCGCTGGCCCGCAACACCGGTGTGGTGCTGACCCACTCGGCGATCTACGACCTCGTGTGGAACTACGACTTCGGCCCCGAGTCGAAGACGCTCGCGGTGTACATGTCGTATCTGCGCCGCAAGGTCGACACCGATGGCACGCCGACGCTGCTGCATACGGTCCGCGGCGTCGGTTACACGCTGCGAGCCGCGTGAACCTTCGCACCCGTCTCGCTCTGCTCCTCGCATTGCTCGCGGGTCTCAGCGCGAGTGCGGTCGGCGTGGCGGGATTTCGCATCACCGCGTCGAGCTTCCAGGGCGAGATCGAGCAGTCCCTCGACGCCTTCGCCGACCATCTTGCAGAAGACCCCGCAGACGCTGCCCGCTCGTGTAGCGCGACTCGTCGCCGCCCCGGACCGAACGGCGATGGTGGCACCGGCCGACCCGGATCCCGTACTCGCGGGGGAGGTCCACCGACCGGCGCGCTCGTCCAGTGCCTCGACACGACCGGCACCGTCACGCTCTCCCCACGGCTACTCGACCTACCGGTCAGCGATGCTGACCTGAAGATCGTGACAGCCAAACTTGGCACGCGCCGCTCCAGCACGGTCGACATCGACGACCGCCGCTACCTCATGATGACCGTCGCCGTCGACGGCGGAGGGATCCAGATCGCCCGTGAAGTGAGCGAGAACACCAAGGTCCTCAACTCACTCGTGCAACGCTTCCTGCTCCTCGTCGCCGCAGCGACGGCCCTCGCCGGTCTCGCCGGGCTGCTCGTCGCGAGGCGCACCGCTCGCCCGCTTGCCGAGCTCACGGCCACAGCGGAAGAGATCGCCGCTCGCGGCCGTCTCGACGTGCCGCTGCCCGTGGCGCGCCATAACGATGAGACCGGGCGACTCACCCGCGCGTTCTCCACCATGGTCGACGCGCTCCGTACCTCGAAGCAGCAGCAGACCCAGCTCGTCCACGACGCCGGTCACGAACTTCGGACGCCGCTTACGAGTCTGCGGACCAACATCGGTGTCCTGCATCGCCATCCCGACATGGCCGCCGAGAAGCGCACCGCCGTCGTCGATGACCTGCATGCCGAGTTGGCCGAGCTGACGGAACTGGTCGACGAACTCGTTGCGCTGGCGTCCGATTCCGACCCGACCGATCCCGTCGAGACGGTCGGGCTCGACACGCTCGTGCGCGACGTCGGCGAACGGTGGCAACGGCGAACCGGTCGCGAGGTCACGTTCCGCACGGTCGACGCGCGGGGCGCTTCGGGGTTTGGCGACCCTTTCGAGGTGCTGGGCCGGTCGCGATTGCTCGCTCGAGCAGCGTCGAATCTGGTGAGCAACGCGGCGAAGTTCAGTCCGGCCGGTGCTGCGATAGAGATGACGCTGACCCGCTCGGCCGACGCGATCGAACTCGTTGTGCGCGATCACGGTCCTGGCATCGCGGCCGAGGATCTGCCGAAGATCTTCGATCGCTTCTACCGCTCAACGGTGCACCGTGGTCATCCCGGCTCGGGCCTTGGGCTGTCGATCGTCGCGCAGGTGGCGACCGAGCACGGCGGAACCGTACGTGCACAGAACATGTCGGACGGTGGCGCGCAGTTCGTGGTGCGGCTGCCGATCGTTTCGTGAGCGTTCTGTACGCGTACATGCGCGTGCTGCACGCCTGCTGACGCGACGATGCGCCGGTGCCCCTGCCGCTGTGCGGGGCCCGGCGCATCGTCTTCCGCGCTAGGACGAAGTGGCTACCGCTTCAGCAGGCTCTTGCCGAACTTCTTGTACAGCAGCAGCACGACGACGGAGCCGATGATTGCACCGATGATGCCGGAAGCCTGCATGGCCCCATCAGACTTGTTCTTGCCGATCAGCCAGCCGAAGAATCCTCCGACGAACGAGCCGACGGCACCAAGCAGCAGCGTCTGCCCGACGGACATCGTGTCCCTGCCAGGCACGAGCGCACGGGCGGCGAACCCGCCGATCAGTGCGACGACAATGAAGCCGATGATCATTCCGATCATGTTGTTGTTCCTTCTGTTCGCCGACGAGGTGGTGTGGATGCGAACGAGCCGAACGATAGCTTTCAAACGATCAGCGCGCAGAGAATCGCGGACCCGATCTCAGGGTCGGGTCAGGGTCGCTCGCCCACGGTTCAGAGCCGGCAACCGGTCGGGGCCGACCGACCTGACCATCCGTCAGTGCCAAGGTTGTCGGCGTGGTCAGGGCCGGTCAGGCCGGTGTCAGGTCAGGCCGTCAGATCGCCTTGACCGGACGGCCGGGGCCCTCGATGTCGTTGCCCTGCATGTCGGCGTTGAGGCGTGCCTCCGCCATGAGTTCCGCAACGATCGGCGTGAGCGCCTCGGGGTCCAACAGGTTGGTCCTGACCGGCCCCTTGTGGAAGCTCTCGGCGATGGCGAGCTTGTCGCCGTCGACCTGGAACACGCGTCCCGTGACGTTGCGCGACAGCGGGCTGGCGAGCCACGCACAGATCGGCGCGATCCAGTTCGGGCCGCGGGCCTCACGAAGTTCCTCGGTGATTTCCCCCATGAGGTTCTCGGTGAGTCGAGTCAATGCGCTCGGCGAAATGGCGTTCACGGTGACGCCGATGCGATGCAGCTCCTGCGCCGCGATGATCGTGAATGCGGCAATTCCCATCTTCGCCGCGCCGTAGTTGGTCTGGCCGACGTTGCCGTAGATGCCGGACACCGATGTGGTGTTGATGATGCGGGCGTCGATCTCGTGGCCGGCTTTGCCCCGCTCACGCCAGTAGGCGGCGGCGTGGCGGGCGGGTGCGAACGTGCCCTTGAGGTGGACCTGGATGACGGCGTCCCACTCGGCTTCGGTCATGTTCACGAGCATGCGGTCGCGCAGGATGCCGGCATTGTTCACGAGCACGTGGAGGTCGCCGAAGGTATCGATGGCCTGGCGGACCATGGCCTCTGCGCCGGTCCAGCTGCTCACGTCATCGCCATTCGCAACCGCAGCGCCGCCCGCGGCCTCGATCTCCGCGACGACCTGTTGGGCGGGCGTCAGATCGGCACCCTCACCGTTCGGTGCGCCGCCGAGGTCGTTCACAACGACCATTGCACCTTCCTTGGCGAGGAGGAGTGCATGTTCACGCCCGACCCCGCGGCCTGCTCCGGTGACAATGGCGACGCGTCCGTCACAGATACCCATGTTGCTTGCTCCTTGTTGTTCGGCGCGTTTCGACGGTCGCCGTCTCGATGTATGGCGGGCAGGTTACGGCGGGGAGGTGGTTTGGCTCGAATCGGACGCAGCGCAATGCGCTGATTCCACACGGGTGGATGGAAACTCCACTGGTGAGTGTGACGTGTTCGCGCTCGTGTGGGAATCGCGCGGTCCCAGCCGGCCCTGAGGTCAGCGCAGCGGACGTGCCAGCACGGTGTTGCGGTCGCCAGGGTGACCTTCGGTGCTGCGGGTGCTGAAGACCCGGCCGCTGTTGTAGGCGAGTTCACGGTGCAACGCGCCGAGCCGGGGCTGCCATGGCGTGTCCGGCGAGGTGTCCGTGGCGTCGTGGTCGACGACCGTGGTACGGACGCCCACGGACCCGTCGGTTCCCCGGATGATCTCGACGACGCGGGCCTGATTCGGCCAGTCGATGATCGACGACGTCGTGATCTCCCAGTACCCGGAACCCTGGCCCGCGGGGTCGCTCACCGGGCGAATGCGGTGCACATGACGATGGCCGACGAGCCACGCGACCACGTTGTGATGGCGGTGCAAAACCTCCGCCATAGCGTCGCCGAGACGTCTATCGGTGTCCGGTCCATTCCCGTACGTGTTGTCCATTGCGACTTGGCCGTGGTGGCTGATTACCACGACCGGTCGGCTTGCGGCATCTGCGATCTGCTGGTCGAGCCATGCGAGCTGCGACTGTCCGACGCTGCCCTGGTAGTGCCCCGTCGGGTGGTTGGTGTCAAGTACCACGAGCCGGACGTGCTCGGTGTCGTGGAGGTAGTCGCCGGAAGCTTCCGTGGTGAAGCCGCGACCGCGATCGATATGCGCACGTATGAATTCGGCGGACGTGATGCTGCGTCGGTCAGGTTCCGCTTTCACGGTGCGGCGGTGCGCACCCTCCGAGAACGCGGTCGGGTCGGCCATGTACGCGGCGAACGGGTCGACGGGATCGAAGGCAGGTCCAGGTGAGATCGCACGCCAACCGCCGATCGCAATCGCTTCAAGCGCGGGCGGCGAGTACACCGTGCCCTGGCGCATAACGTCGTGATTGCCGAGTGCTCCGAGCCACGGCAGCCCAAGACCGGGTGAAGTGCACAACTCGCCGGTGGCGTCGAGGAGGCCCGGCAGGACCGGGAATCCGTGCGTCGTGCGCCACATGTCGTCGGGTCCTCCATCGGGGAGCCAGAACGGCCAAAGACCATCAGCGCGCAGATAATCAGCGCGCGTATCTTCGGCCCAGGCCGACCGTTGCGGCCCGTCGTACGGCAGGCTGAACGTGCCACCGTCGAGGAGCGAAAGGAAGGCGTCGAGTTCGTTTCGTTGCGCATTGTCGATGTTGTCGCCGGTCGCGATCGCGAGGTCAGCGAACTCTGCGCCGTTGCCCTGTACAGCTGAGGCCATCGCTGCGGCGCCCCAATTGGTCAGCGTGTCGAACGAGCGGGCCATATGCAGCAACGGCCACCATTTTCGTTCCGCGACCCGCGCTTCGACCCAGTCGCAGCGTGCCGGCGACGCGGCGTCCATAACGTGCAGGTCGGTGAGGTGCAGGAGTCGGAGCAGCACCGTTGCGCTCGTGCTTGTGAGGGCTGAGGGGTCCCCTCCGAGATCGTTGCGGTGGAGGTGAAGTTCGCCGGGTGCGTCCTCGATCGACGCGTACCCGGTCGCGGTCGCTGGCCGCAGGGTCTGTTCCGTGGTGAGCCTCAGGCGACGTTCGTTTGCCACGACGGGCACTTTACGGCGGCGGCACGGGCCGATCGGGAACGTGGCCCACGTCGCCGAGCGCCGCGACGTTGGGGCGATTCACGTCGCTGAGCGAGGCAATGTGTCCCAACGTCAGGCGAAGGACAGCGCAGCGCGCTGCCAGGCCACGGTGTTCGCGATCTCGTTGAACGTGAACAGGTGGAGACCCTCGATCCCGAACTGCGCGGCATCGCCCGCGAACGTGTCGATCAGCGTCGAAGGGTCATAGCCCGAAGAGAACAGCAGGCCACGGACGCTGCCCATGTTCTTCCGCACGAAACGAAGGGATTGGCCGATGCCGAGACGTGCGCCGAGGGTGAGCAACTTCGTGCGATCGACCACGCCTGGCAGCCCGAGGTGGATCGGCATCGTGACACCGGCGGAACGCTGCGACCGCAGCCACGCGTGGACCTTCTTCGTGTCGAAGCACATCTGCGTGGTCGCGTGCGCGTCGATACCGGCGTCGGCGAGGAGCTGCTGCTTGCGGAGGAGCGCGGCCTGCATCGTCTGTTCACTTATCAATGGGTGGCCGTCGGGGTACCCGGTCACGCCGATGTGGGTGAGCCCGTGCTCCATGGTGAGAAGGTCTCGGAGCAAAGTAACGACGCCGTCATACGGGCCGACTGGATGCTCGGCGTCTCCGGCGATGAGGAAGATCTCGCGCATGTCGTGCTCGGCAAGCGTTCCAACGATGCTGCGGACGTTGTCGACGCCGGTTACGAGGCGCGCCGAGATGTGTGGCACCGCGTCGTGGCCGAGGGCGTGCAGCCGTGCTGCGAGGGTCAGCGTGGCGTCGATGCCTTTGGCGGGGGAGCAGGTCACCGACACGCGGCTGTTTACCGGCAATGCTTCGATGGCCGCATCGAGGCTCTTCAGCGGGATCAGTTCGAACCGGGCCGTTGAGATGAGCGAGTGAACACTTGACGCACCGACAGATGGCTTTGGGTTTGCGCTCATGCGAATTCGTCCGGCAATTCGGCCTTGCGGCGAGCGATGAATGCGCAGAGTTCCTCGTCGATCGCGTCGTCGAGTGGCGGTGCTTCATAGGCGGCGAGACGCTTCTTCCATGTCGCGTTCGCCCGCTGGGCAGCGTCAAGTCCGCCCTCTTCGCTCCACTGTTCGTAGCTGGAGTTGTCGGCCGATTCCGAGCGATAGAACGCGCTCTCGAAGTTGGCGAGCGTGTGCGCCGTGCCGAGGAAGTGCTGTCCCGGAGGGTTGGTGAGGATCGCGTCGAGGGCCTGTCCGTTCTCGCTGAGGTCGAGGCCCTTCGCGAACGTGCACGCCATGCCGAGCTGGTCGTCGTCGAGGATGAACTTCTCGTACCCGATCGCGAGTCCACCTTCGAGCCATCCCGCGGCGTGCAGTACGAAGTTGACGCCCGCCATCACGGTCGGGATCAGCGTCGACGCGCTTTCGTAGGCCGCCTGCGCGTCGGGCAGTTTGGACGACGTGAGTGAGCCGCCCGATCGGAAGGGGACGCCGAGCCTGCGTGCGAGCGCGGCGCACGTGTAAAGCACGAGGGCCGGTTCCGGGGTGCCGAACGTGGGTGCGCCCGTCTGCATCGACATGGAGCTGGCGAACGAGCCGAAGATGACCGGTGCGCCGGGGCGCACAAGCTGTGTGAACGCCATGCCCGCGAGTGCCTCGGCAAGCGTCTGCGCGACGACCCCCGCGCTGGTCGACGGTGCCATCGCTCCAGCAAGGATGAACGGGGTGATGACGGTCGCCTGGTTGTTGGCGGCGTAGACCTCGGCTGAGGCGAGCATAGTGGCGTCCCACACGAGCGGCGACGACGCGTTGATGAGGCTCGTGATCACGGTCCGGTCCTGAAGGTCGCCACCGAAACCGATGCGGGCCAGGTCGACGCTGTCTTGCGCACGTGTTCCCGCCGTGACCGAGCCCATGAATGGCTTGTCGCTATATCGTAAGTGCGCATACACCATGTCGAGATGGCGCTTGCTGACCGGTACGTCGACCGGCTCGCACACGGTGCCGCCGCTGTGGTGCAGGTACGGCGACATGTAGGCGAGCTTCACGAAGTTCTGGAAGTCGGCGATGGTTGCGTACCGGCGGCCCTCGTCCAGGTTGTGCACGAATGGTGAGCCGTAGTTGGGTGCGAACACTGTGGCGTCGCCGCCGACCTGGACGTTGTGCGCCGGGTTGCGCGCATGCTGCGTATAGATCGACGGTGCGCTGCCCTGCACGATCTGTCGGGCGAGGCCGCGTGGGAAGCGCACCTGTATCGAGTTCGGATCTCTCGCGTCGACGCTGGTCGTACAGCCCGCGTCGGCGAACAGCTTGGCCGCGCTCGGGTAGTCGCGCACGAGCACGCCAACCTCTTCGAGGATGCGATCGGCGTTCTCCTCAAGGAGCGACAGCCCTTCCTCCGAAACAATTTCGACCGGCTTGAGTGACCTGGTCAGGAAGGCCGATGCCTCGATGGCGTGGGAGGCCCGCAGGGCTTGACGCCCCGCTCGACCGCCGGTGCGGCGTCCTCTTGGTTCTTCACTCATCGGGTCCCCCTGGACGTGTGGTGTCGTGCTGCTGTGTTGCTACTGCGGTTGCCTGGGCTTCGGCGGCCTCCGCTCGCTGGCGTCCGCGGCGGCGCACGCGGGTACCGTCGACCGATGTGGTGCGTTCGGGCAGCGTCATCACCGTTGCGAGGTGCGGGCTCGGCGCGGTCGCATGCGGGAACGCCATCGCCGCCACGAACAGCTCCTGGAACCGTGGTTCGGTGGCGGTCTCGATCTTCTCGACCTTGCGCACCGCGACCTCCATCTCGGCCCGCAGACCCATGGACAGCAGGGCACGTACGGCACCCGCACCTGCCGCGTTGCCGACCGACCGGACGCTCCCCACCGGGCAGTCCGGCACAAGGCCGAGGACGAGTGCGTAGACGGGATCGATATGTGCGCCGAAGGCACCGGCGAGTCGGACGTCGTTCACCTTTGGACTGCCAGCGTGTTCGATCAGCAGGTCGATACCGGCCCGAAGGGCAGCCTTCGCAAGCTGAATCGCCCGAACGTCGTTCTGCGTGATCTGGAGCGTGATGTCGTCGCGCTCGAAGAGAAGGTACGCGTACGTACGACCTTCGGCGACGACTCGGGCGGTGCGCGCGGCGTTCGACCCGTCGACGACGCCCTCGGAGTCGATGACGCCGGACAGGTACATCTCGCCGATCACTTCGATGATGCCGGAGCCGCACACGCCGCTGATCGTGAGGTGTTCGGTGGCGGCGTCGAATGCGGGGTCGTCGGACCAGAGGTCGCAGCCGATCACCTTGACGCGGGGCACCAGCGTGTCTCGGTCGATCCGAACCCGCTCGATCGCTCCTGCGGTCGCCCGCTGGCCGCAGCTGATCTGCGCTCCTTCGAACGCGGGGCCGGTAGGGGAGGAGGCGGCAAGTTGCCTCGCCGCATTTCCGAGAACGATCTCGGCGTTCGTGCCGACGTCGACGAGGAGCTGCATCTCGGCTGAGCGGTGTGGACCCTCGGCGAGCATGGCGGCAGCGGTGTCTGCGCCGACGTGTCCGGCGATGCAGGGTGCGAGGTACACGTGGGCGAACGGCAGGTCGAGGTCGAGTTCGCGGGCCGTCGTATGCACTGCCTCGTCCGTCGCGAGGATGAACGGTGCGAGGCCGAGCGGGGTCGGGTCGATGCCGAGCAGCACGTGGTGCATGATGGGATTGCCCACGATCGTCATGTCGAGGACCCGGTCGGCGCTGATTGTCTGTGCGCTGATTGTCTGTGCGCTGACTTGTTCCGCGGAGTCTTCCGCATCAGAACCACCCAAACGAACCACCCAAAAGGCCGATTCGGGGTTTGGGTGGTCAGATTGGGTGGTTTTCTCGACGGACTCGGCGGGGGGTAGCTCGGTGGCCAGCAGCTCGGTCGTGAGTTCCTGCAGCGCCGCGCGGATCGCGGTGGTCAGTTCCACGTCGCCGCCCGGGTTCATCATCACGTAGGACACCCGGCTCATCAGGTCCTCGCCGTAGCGGATCTGCGGGTTCATCCGACCCGCCGTCGCAACGATCTCACCGGTCGACAGGTCACAGAGGTGCCCGGCGATGGTGGTCGACCCGACGTCGATCGCAATCCCGTACGCGGTGTCGACGAACCCCGGCCACACGGCCACAATCGAGCGGGTCCCAATGTCAACCGCCACCGTGGCCGACCCACTCGCGGTTGCCTTGTGCACGCGTCGCAGCGCGGCCGTAGCGATACCAGCCGCGTGGACGCGGTGCTGCGCAAGGAGCGCGTCCACCAGTTGTCCCGACGCACTCCGTTCCTGACCAAGCTCCGGTTTGGTGAGCTCGACGTAGTGCAGCTCGAAGTGCGGATCGATGACGACGCCTTCGAGGTCGACGTGTTTGCGCACGACCTGGCGGTGGACCTGGCTGCTCGGCGGGATGTCGATGACCACGTCGTGCGTCAGGTGCGCAGCGCAGCCGAGGATCTGCCCGTCGACGAGCGCACGAGCGGTCTTCTTCGTCCGCTCCTCGACGCGGAGGGCATCGGCTCCGACCTCGATGTTCCACTTCGGGAAACGTCCCTCGCTGACGACTACCTGGCAGCGTCCGCAGATCCCTCGACCGCCGCACACCGAGTCGAGGTCGACGCCGAGCTCGCGAGCGGCGTCGAGAACGGTCGCATCCGCGTCGAACTCACCGTCGAGGCCCGAGGGCGTGAAGACGATCCTTGGCACGGTCGGACCGCGCTACTCGGCGCGACGGCGACGGCGGGCCTCGCGGGCTTCGCGTGCGCCGCCTTCTGCCGCCGGTTCGCGGTACTGCCTGATCCAGGCAGCGCAGTTGAGGTCGTTGCCCGCGAGGACGTCGGCAGCCATCACTGCGGCCTTCACGTCGGCGTGCATCGGATTCATGATCGCCGACGTCATGCCGTTCGAGATCGCCATGGCGAGGAACGTCCCGGTCACGATGTGGCGGTTCGGGATGCCGAAGCCGACGTTCGATGCGCCGCAGGTGGTGTTGACCTTCAGCTCGTCCTTGAGGCGGCGGAGGAGCTTGAACACCTGCTGGCCCGCCGTGCCCATCGCACCGATCGGCATCACGAGCGGGTCGACCACGATGTCGCATGCGGGGATGCCGTAGTCGCTGGCCCGGTTGACGATGCGCTGCGCGATCGAGAAGCGGACGTCCGGGTCTTCGCTGATCCCGGTCTCGTCGTTCGAGATCGCGACGACGGCCGCGCCGTATTTCGCAACGAGCGGGAGCACGCGGTCCATCACCTCAGGCTCGCCGGTCACGGAATTCACGAGCGGCTTGCCCTTGTAGACCGCAAGCCCGGCTTCGAGCGCCTCGATGATCGACGAGTCGATCGACAGCGGGACGTCCGTGATGCCCTGCACGAGCTGGATCGCACGGGCCAGGAGCGCGGGCTCGTCGGCGAGCGGGATGCCGGCATTGACGTCGAGCATGTGCGCGCCGGCTGCGACCTGCGCGAGGGCGTCCGCCTCGACGCGGCTGAAGTCGCCGCGCTTCATCTCTTCGGCGAGCAGCTTGCGCCCGGTCGGGTTGATGCGCTCGCCGATCATGACGAACGGACGGTCGAAGCCGATAATGACCTCGCGGGTCGCGGAGCTGATGACGGTGTGGGTCATGTGGCGGGTCCTGTCTTGTTCGGTGGGCGTGCTTGAGCGGCTCAGCCGCGACCGTGGGGGCCGGGCGGTTCGGGTTTGCCGCGTCTGGCGTGGATCAGCGTCTTCGCGGTCTCCGATGCGACGGCAGCGTCACGGCAGTAGGCGTCGGCACCGACGGCCTTGCCGAACTCCTCGTTCAGCGGGGCACCGCCCACGAGGATGATGTACTTGTCGCGCTCGCCACGTGCTTCGAGGGTGTCGACGACGACCTTCATGTACGGCATCGTGGTGGTGAGCAGAGCGGACATGCCGAGGATGTCGGGCTTGTGCTCCTCGATGGCGGCGAGGAACTGGTCGACATCGGTGTTGATGCCGAGGTCGATCACCTCGAACCCTGCGCCTTCCAGCATCATGGCGACGAGGTTCTTGCCGATGTCGTGGATGTCGCCCTTCACGGTCCCGATGACGACCTTGCCGATCGACTCGGCACCGGTCTCGGCGAGGAGCGGGCGCAGGATCGCCATGCCGCCCTTCATGGCGTTGGCGGCGAGCAGTACCTCAGGTACGAACAGGATGCCGTCGCGGAAGTCGATGCCGACAATCCGCATACCCTCGACGAGTGCGTCGTTCAGGACCCGCTCTGCGCTCCACTTGCGATCGAGCAGGATCATCGTGCCCTCGATGATCTCCTCGGCGAGGCCGTCGTAGAGATCGTCGTGCATCTGCTGGACGAGTTCGTCGTCGGGAAGGCTGGCGAGGTCGAGGTCCTCCCCGCCTTCGTCGTCGTGTTCGCTCATGGCTGTGTCTTTCTGTCGTGTCTGCGGTCACGCGTGGTCTGCCGTTGACGTGTTCGGCGTGTGACGTGTTTCACCATGCGGAACCGACCCGTATGCTGGAACAAGCCTACCAGCCTGCTCAGCGCGTGCCCAGGTTCGGGTGGCCTACATTCGCGGACGTTGGCCCGTGTATCGGCGCGAATCCCACACGACTGCAGCAATGCCACACGCGGGAGTGTGGGTTGTCCGCGATCGTGTGGAGATTGCGCACTCTCTGACGTTTCGTGCTGCAACGGTGGTGTCCCCGGCTCGGTTCGCCGAAAGGCGTCCAAAGTGACCGTTCGAATCCCACACGAGTGTCGAGAACGACCACACGGAGGTGGGCATTGTTAGCGCTCGTGTGGGACTCGTGCGGGTTGTGGCTACCGGTCGAGCAGCGTCCGAAGCGATGCGATCGGCCGGCGGAGGCGATCGTCAAAATCGTCGTCGGTGGCGACCACGATGCGCCATCCAACTTCCGTAAGGGCGTTGGACCGGTGGGCATCGGCAGCGACGGCCGATTTCCCGGTATGCCACCGGAACGTATTGAGTTCAAGCCCGACCTGCTGATCCGGCCAGGCGTCGTCGATGTATCGGTCGTCGCCGTTGGCATCAATGACGTGGTAGTTCGGGACACAATCGCCAAGTCCAGCCGCACGGAGGTACGTGCTCATCAGACGTTCCGTGCCACTGAGGAATTGGGACCGACCATCGGGGCGTTCCCCAATGAAGTGACGCAGCATGGGTGTTCCCTCGTGGCGCGCGTGTGAGTCAAGCAGTACCGCGCAGGTCGCAGGTCAAGCTCAGGTCGCGGGCAAGTGCGGTGTCGACGGCTTTGTCGACGTCGGCAAACGACGCTGTCGCTGCGAGATCGAGCAACGTCCGAGCGATCGTCGTGGTGGTGAGCAACTTGACCTTCGTGACTTCAGTATCCGGAAGGTGGATCCGGCGGACCTGGACACCCTTGAGAATCGGTGCCCGATGCGGCGGGACACCGATCTCGATAGGGAAGTCGAGGTTGGACTGGAGACCGTGGCCGCGGAGTGTTGTTTCCGTTCACCCGTGTGGGATTCGCGCAGCTCCGCAACCCTGACGGATTGCCGCGCGGGATGACACCGGATGTACCGCGTACCGGATGTACCGCGTACCGGATGTACCGCGGCGTCAGCGACGGGCGAAGGCCAATGGTTCCGGGGGGAGGGGGGTGTTGCCCGCAATGAGGTCCGCGGCCTTCTCCGCCAGCATCATGACCGGCGCATAGATGTTGCCGTTGGTCACGTACGGCATCGACGACGCATCGACGACCCGCAGCCCCGTCGTGCCATGGACGCCCATCGTGAGCGGGTCAAGGACGGACATGTCGTCCGTGCCCATACGACACGTGCACGAGGGGTGCAGCGCCGTCTCCGCGTCCTTGCGCACCCAGTCAAGGATCTGCTCGTCGGTCTCGACCAGAGGCCCCGGCGAAATCTCACCCTTCGAATATGGCTCGAACGCCGCAGCACCGAGGATCTCCCGCGTCCGGCGCACGGCCTCGACCCACTCACGCCGGTCCTCGGACGTTGAGAGATAGTTGAACCGGAGCTTCGGCTTCACCGCCACATCGGGCGAGGCAATCTTCACGGACCCCCGCGAGTTCGAGTACATCGGTCCTACGTGTACTTGGTATCCGTGCCCGCCCCCGCTCGCACTGCCGTCGTAGCGCACCGCGATCGGCAGGAAGTGGTACATGAGATTCGGATAGGCAACGTCGTCGTTGGAGCGGATGAACCCACCCGACTCGAAGTGGTTCGACATGCCCGGACCCTTGTGCAGGAAGAGCCACTGCGCGCCGATCCAAGGGCGACGCCACATCGAGAGGTTCGGCGACAGTGACACCGGCTGCGAGCACGCGTGCTGGATGTACACCTCAAGGTGGTCCTGCATGTGCTCGCCCACGCCCGGCACGTGCACGACCGGAGTGACGCCGACGCCACGCAGCTCGTCTGCGTTCCCCACGCCGGAGACCTGCAGAAGCTGCGGTGAATTGAACGCCCCGCCGCACAGGATCACTTCGCCCGCGGTCACCCGCTCCGTCGAACCACCGCGCCCTCCAGGACGTCGCTGCACGTACTCGACGCCGGTGGCCCGCGTCCCGTCGAACAGGATCCGAGACGCGGTCGCACGGGTGGTCACCGTAAGGTTCGGCCGACTCATCACGGGGTGCAAGTAGGCCCGGGCCGCGCTCAGCCGTCTGCCCTTGTGGACGTTGCGGTCGAAGCGCGCGAACCCCTCCTGCTCGTAGCCGTTGACGTCGGTGGTGAGCGAATGACCGGCCTGTTGAACAGCGTTCAAAAAAGCACCGATCAGGGGATTCTCCGAGGGTCCGCGCTCCAAGACAAGTGGACCGTCGACGCCGCGGAAGGAACGGTCCCGCTCCGCACCCGTCGGCGCGGCGAGGCAGTTCTCCATGCACTTGAAGTACGGCAGGCAGTGCGCGTGGTCCCACGTTTCCATGCCGGGATCTGCGGCCCAGCGCTCGAAGTCGAGCGGATTGCCCCGCTGAAAGATCATGCCGTTGATCGAACTTGACCCGCCGAGCACCTTGCCGCGCGCGTGGTACACCCGTCGGCCGTTCATGTGCGGCTCCGGCTCCGACTCGTACTTCCAGTCGTAGAACCGGCTGCCGATCGGGAACATCAGCGCCGCCGGCATATGGATGAACACGTCGAACTTGTAGTCCGGACGCCCGGCCTCGAGCACGAGCACGGCTGTGGACGGGTCCGCGCTGAGCCGGTTGGCGAGAGCGCTTCCCGCCGACCCGCCGCCCACGATCACATAGTCATACGTTCGCATAGTTATTCCCATTCTTGTCGCCGACCGCAGGACCGATGTGCGCGCATGACATCGGCGTCGGGGTGGCACTCACGCGGTCGAGCTCTTCAGCGTGGCGCTGACCCGGTCAGCAGCGTCGACAACCCGCTCGGCAAGCGCGGCCTGGTTCTGCTTGCCGGGAAATCGGTATGTCGGGCCGTGGGCGTGGATCGCAGCCACGACGTTTCCGGTGGCGTCTCTCACGGGAGCAGCGATCGAGTTGATGCCATCGGCGAACTCCTGCAGGACCCATGCTGATCCATCGGTCGCGATCTCGCGCAGACGTTTCCGGATCACTCGGTGGTCGACGATCGTATGTGTGGTCAGCTTTTCGAGCGGCCGGTCGAGATAGGCGTCCACTGCCGTGCGCGGTGCCGACGCGAGCAGTACCAACCCGCTCGACACGACATGGAGTGGCACACGTTGGCCGGTCCAGTCTCGAACCTGCACCGCATTGCGGGACTCGACCTGGTCGAGATAGTGGACACTTCGGCCCTCGATGATGGACAGTCCCGTGGCCTCGCCGAGCGACTCCATGAGCTCCACGAGATGCGGACGTGCAGCGTCCACGAGTGAACGTGCGGGGAGAACGGACGCGGCTATGCGCAGAAGCCCCGGACCGATTCGATACGGACCGCCCGTCGACACCTGCTCGACCGCGCCGAGGTCCTCAAGCGTCGAAAGGAGTCGTGACACGGTGCTCTTGGGAAGTGTCACGCGCTCCGAGATATCGGTGACTCCTGCCGCTCCGCCGGAGAGGCAACGCAGGACGGCGAAGGCCCGCTCAATCGATTGAACACTGGACACGGCCAAACCTCCTGTCCACATCATGGCACGAGTCCACGATGCGGAACAGCACGGTCTTGGACCTCGTGAGGGTCAGGCGAGGTGACGTCCGAACCAGCCGAGAACCGCTTCGTACGCGGCCGTGGCTTGGGTGGCGTCGTAGCGGGCACCGGTGTCGTTGAAGAACGCGTGGTCGACGCCGGGGAACACGCGCACCTCGTACGTCGCCTTGGCTGCCTTGAGGGCCGCCTCCATCGGCGGTCGATTGGCGAGCACACGTGCGTCCTTCTCGGCGTACACCGCGAGAACGGCGGTGTTGGGAGACTTCGCAAAATCCGCGTCGGAGGGTCCCGTGCCGTAGAACGGTGCCGCAGCGGCGAGGCGCGGCTCACCGGCGGCGAGCAGGTTCCACACCATGCCGCCGCCGAAACAGAATCCGATCATGGCGAGCTTGGCGTCGGGGGCTCGTCGCACGAGTTCGTCGAGCGCCGATCGCATGTCGGACACGAGGTCTCCGGTCGACGCCTGTGAGAGAGGCGCCGGCATCTGCGCGGCGACCGCGTCCGTACCGCCGGCGCGCGAGGCAAGGTCCAAGGCGAGCGCGGCGTAGCCGTCGCGCGCGAAGCGTCCTGGGAGCGCCTTGAAGTGGTCGGTGAGTCCACGGTTCTCGTGGATGATGAGCACGGCACCGCGAGGTTGGGCCGGGGTTGCGTACGCCGCACGGAGTACCCCCGCCCCGCCCGGAAAGGTGATCGCCGCCGTTGCTAGCGCCGGCCCCGTGCCAGCCAGCGTCTTGCCTGTGGCAGCCGCGATGGTCGTTGTGGCAGGAGCTGCAGTCGTGGTCGGGGCACGTGTTGTGGTCGTCGCGGTCGTGCGCTTCTTCGTCGTTGCGCGCTTCTTGGTCGTCTTCGCGGCCGCTCCCGCAGCCCCGTCCAGGAGCAGTGCGGACGCGCCGACGCTGACGCCCATGAGCCCGAGGAGGCGCAGAGCGTCGCGTCTCGAGAGCATCCCCTCGCGGTGGTCCAGAGCGATTTCGTCGGCGAGGTAGTCGTCGAGTGCCATGTGAGCCTCCCGGATCGACGCTCGGGCAAGCGTCCTCCCGAAGGCTACGACGTTGTTCAGACTTGTACCGTTGAACACCCGCGGCCGGGTTGCGGACCGGCTACGAAAGGCCGACGATCTGACCGAATTCGTCGAAGTCGATGATCGATGCGGCGGGCTTCGTGCCGAGCCCCGGCATCGTGCGCATGTCACCGGCGATCGGGTAGATGAAGCCTGCACCGACGCTGGCTCGAACCTCGCGGACGTTGAGGGTATGGCCCGTGGGAGCGCCCTTGAGCGAGGCGTCGCCCGAGATCGAAAGATGGGTCTTCGCGATGCAGACGGGCAGATGGCCGAACCCATTGCGCTCGTAGTTGTCCAGCTGTTTGTTCGCCGCTGCGGTGTACGTCACGTTCGCAGCGCCGTAGATCTTCGTGGCAACGGTCTCGATCTTCGTCTTGAGCGATGCTTCGTCGGGGTAGAGGAAGTTGAAGGTGGATGGCTCGTCGCACGCCTCGACGACAGCCCGCGCCAGGTCCGTCGCACCGGAACCGCCGTCGGCGAAGTGTGTGCACAGCGCAACCCGTGCGCCCGCGGCTTCGGCGATACGGCGGATTGCCTCGTGTTCCGAGGCATGGTCGGTCGGGAACGCGTTGATGGCAACCACAGGTGACACGCCGTGTGCCTTCACGTTCTCGATCTGCTTGATCAAGTTCGCCGCGCCCGCTTCAACGTCGGCCGGGTTTTCGGCGAGCAGATCGGCCGGCAGCTCTTTGCCAGCGACGATGCGGTATTTGCCGGAGTGGGCCTTCAGCGCGCGTACGGTTGCGACGAGCACGGCGGCATCGGGGACGAGGCCGGAGTTGCGGCACTTGATGTTGAAGAACCGCTCCGCTCCCATGTCGGCACCGAACCCCGCCTCCGTGATCAGGTAGTCGCCCGTGTGGATGCCAATGAGGTCGGCCACGATCGAACTGTTGCCGTGCGCGATGTTGCCGAACGGACCGGCGTGCACGATCACCGGCGTGTTCTCCAGCGTCTGCAGGAGGTTCGGCTTGATCGCATCTTGCATGATCACCGCCATCGAGCCGGCACCGCTGAGCTGTTCGGCCGTGACCGGCGTTCCGGACCCCGTGTAGCCGACCACGATTCGGCCGAGTCGGGCACGGAGGTCGTCGATCGACGTCGCAAGAGCAAGCACGGCCATTACCTCTGACGCTGCCGTGATGTCGAAGCCGGTCTGGCGGACGACGCCGTCCTCCTTCGTGCCCATGCCGATCACGATGTTGCGCAGCGAACGATCGTTCACGTCGAGGACACGACGCCACGTGATGTTGTGCAGGTCGAGGCCGAGTTCGTTGCCCTGATGCAGGTGGTTGTCGAGCATTGCGGCGAGGAGGTTGTGTGCTGCGGTCACCGCGTGGAAGTCGCCGGTGAGGTGGAGATTGAGCAGGTCCATCGGGATGACCTGGCTGTACCCGCCGCCGGCCGCACCGCCCTTGATACCGAAGGTAGGACCCATCGAGGGCTGACGCAAGGCGATCGTGGCCTGCTTGCCGATGTGCTTCATTGCCTGGCCGAGGCCGACGGTTGTGGTGGTCTTGCCCTCGCCGAGTGGCGTCGGCGTGATCGCGGTCACGACCACGTACTTCGCCTTCGGTCGGTCCTTGAGCTGGTCGATGGCGTCGAGGGAAATCTTGGCGAGACTCTTGCCGTAGGGCTCCAGCAGATCCGGGTCGAGGCCCATCTGTGCGGCGATGTCGCTCAGCGGCAGCGGTGTACCAGCGCGAGCGATTTCGAGGTCGGACGGAAATCCCATGACATGCCCCCAGGCGGTTCGTCGTTCTGTCAGAACAATGGGGCATTGTAGGACATGTCCGCCATTCGGACCGGGTCCATCATGCGGAACCGATCGGCTCGGCCTCGACGTTTCACTGTGCGATGTGTGGCGCTGAGCGCACGCGGGCCCGGCGAGTCGCCTGCGCGTGGTCACGCGGCTGAGGCGGCCAGGTGGAATCGGAGCGAGTCCACGATCGGGGCGAAGGCCGCCTGGTCTATCAAGTGGCAGTCGATTGCCTCGACGGCCGACCAGCCGACGAGCCCGAGGAGGCGACGACGCTCGGCGTCGCGGTCCTGTTTGACACGAGATCCATGTGTGTAAAAGGGGCTGACCTCAAGCGCGACACGAGGACCGACCCACCCGAAGTCGACCTCCACCTCTTCGTCCTCGTCGATGCGTACCGAGAGGTTCGCTGCCCAGCCACTGAGCCCGGCCTCGTCGAGCCATCCGCGAACGCGCTGTTCCAGTCCACTTCGGTGGCCAACAGCGCCGTCTGATCGGTCAGCGAGCATCTGCTCCAGCGCCTTCAGGTTTCCGATTGCACGCGTTGGCGATCGCGCGATGACGTCGAGTACCGATTTGACGCTCAGCGTCCGCTCGGCGAGACCATGGTCGAGACAACGCTCCAACGTCGATGGCACCACGTAGCGCGCCAGAAGTACGAGTGTGGCCGATTGCGTCGAGACACGCGTCGTCATCCATGGGGTGCTCCGCCCGGGGTGCTGAAGGCGAACCGCTTGGATCCCGTCGATGCGAACGGTACGTGCCAAATCGACGGCCAGGACCACGTCAGCGGAAGGTGAAAGGAGGGACTTTGGTAGGGGCATTTCGTGGACGACGGCCGCGGACGGTCCCGCGACGACTGAGCCTGGAACGAGCAGCGATGCCGCCAGAATTCGTTGCTTCGGTGACGGAGCAACGGATGCGAGCCGGGCCACCCCGGCGAACACGGGTTCCAACGCACCGGCCCGGTAGCGGCGGTAGTTGGCATACCGGTCGATGCCGTGCTCTGCCGCCTGAGCGACCGGCACGAGGCCCAGTTGCAGTCGGGCGATCTCTCGCAGGAGCGCGTCGATTTCGAACGTGGAAAGGGTCTGCCTCATCGCAGTACCTCCGGGTCGAGCACAGGTATCGGGCAAGGGGGAGTGGAACGCCAATCCTGCCCGTCCGGGCGTTTCGCTGTGCGATGTGTGGCGCTGAGCGCACGGGCACCGCGTGGTTGTCACCCGTCCGGGCGTGCCACTGTGCGATGTGTGGCGCTGAGCGCACGCCTGCAGACGCGACGCTGGGAGGGCTCGCCGTCGAATCGGCGACCCTCCCAGCGTCAACGGCTCAGAATCGAAGGGCGGCTACTTCAGCCAGGCCTCGACGGTGTCGGGGTTGGCGTCGACCCAGGTCTTCGCTGCGACGTCGGCAGCAACCTTGTCGCCGTCGACCATGGCTGCAATCTCATTCTGCTGGTCGGTCGTGAGCAGGAACTTCGACAGGAACTTGAACGCTTTGTCGTTCTTCTTCTCAAGTTTCGCCGACGCTGCCTTGTACAGCTCGTCGACCGGATAGGCACAGTTGAACTTGCCGTCCTTGGCGGCTGCCGAGGCGACACAGGCTGGCGTGACGTCGGGCAGCTTGATCTCGGTCAGCTTCGTTTTGGCATGCATCCAATGGGGCTGCCAGAACTGCAGGAGCAGCGGCTTCTTGTCTGCGATTGCCTGATTGATTGCCGTGATTTCCGCGGCTTCGGAGCCGGCCACAACGAACTTGAGCGGAAGCCCCAGGTTCTTGATGATCTGTTCGTCGTAGGACACGTAGCTCGGATCGCCCATGAGGAACTGACCCTGATCGCCCGTTTCAGCAGTCGCGAACAGCTTGGCGAGTTCGGGATTCTTGAATCCCTCCCAGGTCGCCAGCTCGGGGTGCTCATCGATCACGAAGGACGGGACATACCATCCAATCCGCGCCTTCGGCCCGAGCAGACCAATATCGACAACCGTCTTCTTCTCGTCGATATAGGTCGCCTTGTCCTTCGCGTGACCAGACGGCCAGACCTCAAGCACGGCGTCGATTTCGCCCGAATCGAGACCGGGCCAGGTGGCATTTTCGTCGATATCGACAAGATTTGTCGTCGTACCGAGCTTGGACTCGAGCACGACCTTTGCGACCTGCGCATTGACAGCTGAACCGGTCCACGGATTGACTGCGAGGTTGACGGCTTCTTTCTTGTCGCTGCTGCATGACGCGGCGGCAACGGATGCGATCGCGACGAGTGCGACACCGGCGGATCTACGGAACGTTTTGTTCATTGGTTCTCCCTTGAGCTGTTGAACTGCTTGTCGAAACGTCCGGGGTGTGCCACGGACGGAGTCGGTCGGCTGCACCAAATTCAGCGGTGTCCGACCTCGGGACGGGTGCCCCAAGCTTGGGTAATGCGGTCGAGGACGACCGCGAGCAGAACAATACTGAGACCGCCCGCCGAACCACGGCCTATCTCGCCCTTCGTGAGTCCGTACACGGCCTCGATGCCAAGCGCTCCAGCGCCCACCAGCGCGGCGACGATCACCATCGAGAGCACCATCATGATGGTCTGGTTGACTCCCAGCATGACGGACCGAAGGGCCATCGGGATTTGCACCTTGATGAGTTCTTGACGCGGCGTCGCCCCGAAAGAAATCGCAGCCTCGCGTGTGGCCGTGGGAACCGAGCGAAGGCCGAGACTCGTGAGCCGAATACCCGGTGGCAGCGCGTAAATGACCGAAGCGATGACGCCCGGGACGCGTCCAACCGAGAACAGGAAGATCACCGGCACGAGGTACACGAACGACGGCATTACCTGCGCGGCATCGAGGATCGGGCGGAGAAACGCTTCGACGCGATCGGAGCGCCCACACAGCACACCGATCGGAATTGCCAGCAAAAGCGAGATGACTACGGCGACGAGTACCTGGCTCAGCGTGTCCATCGCAAGGTCCCAGGTCCGCAAGGCAGCTATCCCGGTAAGACACGCTGTACAGACGCCGGCAAGCTTCGGACCGCCGCTCGACCACGCGACGGCAGCGATGCCAACAATGATCGCCCACCACGGTATAGCCAGCAGTAAATCGCGCAGGGGGGTGAGGAGCTGAAGGACAACGAAGTCGCTGATCGGACCCGTCCCGCCGATGATCGGGATGCCTTTGCGCAGATGGTTGTTCGCCCAGTCGGCAGCCTTGTTCACAGGCGTCGCAAGGTCCACGGTCAGCCAGCTCGGGAACTCCTTGGTGTTCGCGACCTTGGCGACTACAGCAAACAGTCCGACCGTAAACGCGCTGAACAGAGCGGCTTGATCCGGCCGTGTGCGGAGCTTTTCGCCGAACGTCCGAAGAGCAGGTGGAGCGGAAAAGCGGTACCGCTTGGACGAACGCTCCCCCGTGCTGATGCGGTCGAGCGCGATGGCCGTGAACACGAGTGCGAGGCCCGGCACGAACGACCGGCCGACGTCGACCTTCTGAAGACCCGAGAGCACATCGGCACCAAGGCCGCCGGTGCCGACAAGAGCAGCGATCACGATCACGCCGAAGCCCATCATGATGACCTGATTGAGCCCCAGCAGAATCGTGCGGCGCGCCATCGGCAGCTGCACTTTTGTCAGCAGCTGACTGCGTGTGCATCCGTACGATGTGCCGACTTCCGACGCCACGACCGGGACGCTGCGGAGGCCGAGGCTCGTGAGACGCACGGCGGGGGCGACGGCGAACACAACGGTGGCAACGATCGCGGGCGGCGCACCGATGCCGAACAGCACAACCATCGGTAGTAAGTACACATACGCTGGCATGACCTGGGCGGCGTCGAGAACGGCCTTCAAGCGCCTGTCGACCTTGTCGTTGAGCCCCGCCCAAATTCCGAGCGGCACACCGATCAGGAGCGACAGAACCACCGCAACGACCATCAACGCGAGGGTGTCCATCGTGTGTTCCCAGAGGCCGAGCACGCCGCACCCTGCGAGTGCCAACGTCCCAGTGATCGCCGCCTTCGACCCGCCGGTGCGCCATCCGATCAGGAACACCGAGACGAGGACGCCCGGCCAGCGAAGTGTGCGCAGGATCCAGCCAACGGCGTCGTACGACGACAACAGCACGCGGGCGATCGGCTTCGAGATCAGCGTGAAGAACCAATTCGTATCGCGGTGTCGCACGGTCCAGTCGTAGCGGCCGTCGATCCAGGGACTGACATGTGCGTCGAGCCACGTGGGAACGGTGCGCCCGAGGGCCATGCCGATAATTGCAAGTCCGATCAGCGCGGCAACGGGCGCGACGAAGCGCCTCGTGTCGATGCGTGCACTAGCGGTGGGAAATGCGACGGCCATGTGCGCTTCTCAGGCCCCGGTAGCCAGCTCGGCGGGGCGCGAGAGGTCCTCGCCGGCCACGACCGACAACACCGACATCCGGTCGACAACACCGAGAACCTTGCCGCGCACGTTGGTCACGCCGACGGGAAGCTCCGACGTTGCGACGAGGCGAACGACGTCACGGACCTTGGCGCCCGAGGCCACCGTCGCCCCATGCGCCGCGCCGGTTTGGCGCATGATGGCGTCGACGGTCACGACGTGTGCCCGCGGGACGTCGCGGACGAAATCGCGCACGTAGTCGTCGGCCGGGTTGGCAACGATTTCCTCCGGTGTACCGATCTGCACGAAACGTCCGTCGCGCATGATGGCGATGCGCTGACCGAGTCGAAGTGCTTCGTTGAGATCGTGCGTGATGAACACCATGGTCTTTCGGACCTCGCGTTGAAGGCGTTCGACTTCGTCTTGCATGTCGCGTCTGATCAGCGGATCGAGGGCCGAGAACGGCTCATCGAAGAGGAGGATGTCGGGGTTGGTCGCGAGTGCGCGAGCGAGTCCGACGCGTTGCTGCATGCCCCCCGAGAGCTGGTCGGGTTTCGAGCTGCCGAGGCCGTCGAGGCCGACAAGTGCGAGGACTTCGTCGGCTGTGGCATGTCGAGTTGCCTTGTCCACGCCACGAACTTCAAGGCCGAACGCGACGTTGTCGCGCAACGTCCGATGAGGCAGCAGTCCGAAGTGCTGGAACACCATGCTGACCTGATTGCGGCGGAGGCGCAGAAGGGCGTCGGGGCCCGCCTTGGTCACCTCAAGCGGGCCAATCCGTACCCGGCCTGCGGTCGGCTCGATGAGACGCGTGAGGCAACGGATCAATGTGGATTTGCCGCTGCCCGACAGACCCATAACGACGAAGACTTCGCCGGGACGCACGTCGAAACTGATGTCGCGCATCGCAACGACATTGCCCGTCTTCGCTTCGAGTTCACGACGTGGAAGATCGGCGTCGGAAGAGTCGACAATTCGCTCGGGTCGAGGTCCATAGACCTTCCAAAGATCTCGAACTTCGATCGAAGCATCCATATTGGAACTGGACTTTAGCGATAGCCCGCCTTCAGAGAGTGGCACCCTGTGGTTGTCGGAGAAACTTGCGAGGGCCTTGAGCGAATTGCTGCGGCCTGTGCCATGACCTGCATGTATTCGATCGAGAGAGCCGCGACCGCTGCTGCCCTGGAGGCGAGACTGGGGCGGTGAGCGAACAGGACGACGACGTGAGGTTCTTGTCTGCAATCAGGCGCATACCCGTGTTGGCCGGTTGTGCCGGGAGCTTCACGGCGGAGCGAATCGGCGGGCTCACGAACGTCAACTTCCTCGTGGAGACCGCGTCGGGGCGATTCGTGGTTCGGCTCCCCGGCGACGGTACGAGCGAATACATCAACCGCCGCGACGAGGCCGTCGCCGCGCAGCTCGCGGCCGATGTCGGTGTCAATGCTGAACTGCTGTTCTTCGATGCAGCGGACGGACTCATGGCGACCCGCTACGTCGACGGTGCGCGCACCATGTCGCCCGGCGCGTTCGGCGACCCCGCATCGATCGGACGTGCCGCGGAGGTGTTGCGGAGGCTCCATCGAAGCGGCGCACGCTTCGCTTCCGACTTTCGGCTCTTCCCGATGATCGACGAGTACAAGTCGCTGCTGGCATCGAAAGGTGCCGAGCTGCCGATTGGATACGACGCTGTGCAGGTCGCCGCTGGCGAAGCGCGCGCGGTTTTGGAGGCACATCCTGTCGAGCTGGCGGCGTGTCATTGCGATCCGCTGTGCGAGAACTTTCTCGACACCGGAGAGCGGATGTACCTGATCGACTACGAATACGCGGGCAACAACGATCCGATGTGGGATCTCGGGGATCTGTCCGTGGAGGCCGGTTTCACGGCGGAACAGGACGACGACCTTCTGCGCGCTTACTTTGACGGCAACGTCCCCGCGGATGCGCGTGCGCGTATGGTTCTGTTCAAGGGCTTGTGCGACTTGCTGTGGACGCTGTGGGGTGTGATCCAACACGCGAACGGCAATCCGGCAGATGACTTCTGGGCGTACGCGCTCGGCCGGTTCGAGCGGTGCCGGACGCTGATGGCCTCGCCGGAGTTCGCCGACTCGGTTGCCCTGGTCGCTGCGGGCGGCAATTGACCGGCACCAACCGCTCCAACCTCGGCCTGACGGCAGAAATGGTCCTGGAGCTCTTCGTCGCGGTACATCCGGTCCGTTTGCGGTGCGTTCGGGCGCACCGTATGTACCGCGGAAGCACCGGATGTACCGCGACGTTGGGGGCCTGCAGGTGAACTACGTGCCGCGGAGTTCGCGGCGGACGCGTTCCTCGCTGACGGGTTCCGACGTACCGAGCGTCTGGGCGAAGACGCTCACCCGCAGCTCTTCAAGCAGCCAGCCGACGCGGGCGCGTACTACCGCAGTTGCCAAAGCACACTCGCGGTCGAGCAACTGGATGCGCCGCATCTTCTCGCGGTCTTTGTCGGCTGCCCCGACGAGCTTGTCGATCCGACGTTCCATGGCCGTGAGAAACCGGACGACGTGTGCGAGCCGCACGACGCCGAGCACGCGCACGAACGAGTGCGGTACGAGCCGCTCGATCTGCTGTTGCATGTCGACCACAGCGTCGTCGTAGACCGCTGCGCTCAGCGTTGACAGACGCTCGTACACAGCGTCGTGGTGGTCGAGGATCGCGGCCGCCGACGTTGCCGCTCGTAGCGCCGTTGCGCTGAGGTCGGCTGCGACGGCTTTGCGTAGGGTGTCGAAGCCGGCTTCGGTCCAGGCCGGTCCGCGCTTCACGATCACGAGGTGCTCGACCGACGCCTCTACGCAATCGTCGATCACCCCGCCGAGGTCGCCATGACGCGACAGTGCAAGCGCGACGTTCTGACGCGCCGAAACGGCCTTGCGAATGCCTCGCACAACAGACTCGAAGTCGTGGAGGAGCAGCCGTGCGGTGCCTTCCCACATCGCCCGTTCCTGCACCGCTGGACTCGTAAGTACACGTACGGCTACGCGTCCCGCCTCGTTGACCAATGACGGGTAGCCGCGCACGACCGAACCGCCGCGGGTCGTCTGCACGACCTTCGGGAGGTCGCCGAAATCCCACGTGCGGACTTCGTGACGTTCGATGTCCGGAAAGGCATCCGCAAGCGCCTTGCGGGCCCGGTCGCGAAGGTCACGCTGGAGGATGCGGAGGTCCTTGCCGGTCGCCACGACGTTGCCGGTCGCCACGACGTTGCCGCCGTTCTCGACGCTGAACGTCGGACGGAGGTGGCCTGCCAGGTCGGTGGGTCGAAAGTCGGTGAGCGCAATGTGTGTGCCAGCGAGGTTGCCCAGGACGTCGGCGAGCAACGCGGTCAGCGGTTCACGCGCCACCCTCATGCCCGCCCGTTCGAAGAAGTGGTCGGAATACTCGGCGGCAGGTATCAGTTGGCGGCGCAGCGTCTTGGGCAGCGTCCGGATCATCTCAGTGACCAGCTCGCGGCGGAACCCCGGCACCTGCCACTCGAAATCATCTGCGCGCAGACGATTCAGTACTACCAGCGGCACGTGCACGGTCACGCCATCGTCGGCCTCCAGCGGGTCGAACACATACGTCAGTCGCAGGCTGAGATCGCCAGCATCCCAGCGCTCGGGGAACGCATCGAGATCGATGTGAGCGCCGGGCCGCAACAGCAACTCGCGTGTGAATGTCAGCAGGTCCGGTGTCTTCTGCGCGGTCCTGCGCCACCACCGGTCGAACTGCGCGCCCGTGGTCACGTCAAGGGGGACGTGCGCGTCGAAGAAGGCGAACAGCTCCAGCTCGTCGATCAGGAGATCACCGCGCCGCGATCGTTCCTGGATTGCTTGCAGCTCAGCGAACAGAGCAGCATTCGCGCTCACGAACGCGTGCGTGGTGCGCCACTGACCCTCCACCAGCGCGTGCCGCAGGAACATCTCGCGGCCAAGCAACGGATCGATGCGCCCGAGCTGCACGGTACGGCCTGCCACGATCGTAAGTCCACGTAGCATCACGCGTTCCGTGACAACTGCGCTGGCCCGTTCGGGCTCCCACCGTGGATCGCCGTAGGAGCGCGTGCACAGGTGTGCGCCGAGTTGCTCGATCCATTCGGGTTGGATGCGTGCGGCGACGCGGCCCCACAACCGGTTGGTCTCGACGAGTTCACCGACCATCACCCAGCGTCCGGCCTTCTTCGTGAGCGTCGAACCAGGTGCGATTGCAAACCGCGCGTTGCGCACACCGACATACTCAGCGCGCAGACGTTTCTGTTCACGCGGGTCGCGCACCTTCGGTTGGCTGCGCTCCGCCTCGTCGCGCGATCCGACCTGTGAGAGCAGGCCGGTGAGCAGCGCCTGATGGATCTTGTCGTGGTGGGCACCGGCCGCGTCCATCGTGATGCCGAGGTCGCCGAGGACCTGACGGAGCTGGCTCACGATGTCCTGCCACTCCCGCACCCGGATGTGGTTGAGGTGCTCCGCCTTGCACATCTTGCGGAACTGGCTCCCCGAGCGCTCCTTCTGCTGCTCCTTGAGGTACGTCCAGAGGTTGAGCAGCGACACGAAGTCGGACGCCTCGTCGGCGAAGCGGGCGTGCAGCGCCTCGGCGGCCTCGCGTCCCTCGGTCGGACGTTCCCGCGGGTCTTGGATCGACAGCGCAGCACTGATCACGAGGACGTCTCGCACGCACCCGAGCCGTTCTGCTTCAAGGATCATGCGCCCGAGTCTGGGGTCGAGCGGCACGCGGGCGAGGCGACGTCCGATCTTCGTGAGCTGCTGTTCGGTGTCGAACGCGCCGAGTTCGGTGAGCAGTTCGACACCGTCGCGGACGCTGCGCGAGTCGGGTGGTTCCACGAACGGAAACTCCGCGATGTCGCCGAGACGTTGCGCCGCCATCTGCAGGATGACCGACGCGAGGTTCGTGCGGAGGATCTCCGGCTCGGTGAACTCGTCACGCGTGTCGAAGTTGTCCTCCGTATAGAGGCGGATCGCGATGCCCGGCGCGACTCGGCCGCAGCGTCCGGACCGTTGGTTCGCTGATGCCTGGCTGATCTTCTCGATCGGAAGACGCTGCACCTTGAGGCGCCGGTTGTAGCGGGAGATGCGTGCCGTACCGGCGTCGATCACGAAGCGGATGCCGGGCACGGTCAACGACGTTTCGGCGACGTTGGTGGCGAGCACGACCCGACGCCGAGTATGGGGCTGGAACACGCGGTGCTGCTCGGTTGACCCTAAGCGCGCATACAAGGGGATGAGGTCGAGTTGACGTTGCTGGGCGACTGCCTTGAGGCCGTCCTCGGCGTCGCGGATCTCGCGTTCGCCGGAGAGGAATACGAGGATGTCGCCGGGGCCAGCGGCGCAAAGTTCCTCGACAGCGTCGGCGATGGCCTGGATCTGGTCGCGATCGTCGGCCTGGCGCGCCGTTGGTGTGTCCGCGGTTGCGGCGTCGGCCCCGAACGGGCGGTACCGCAGCTCGACCGGGTAGGTGCGACCGGAGACCTGTAGGACCTGCGTCTGCGTGACCTTGGCGAAGTGGTCCGAGAACCGTTCGGTGTCAATGGTCGCGGAGGTGATGATCAGTTTGAGGTCCGGACGTCTCGGCAGCAGCGTCGTGAGGTAGCCGAGCAAAAAGTCGATGTTGAGGCTGCGCTCGTGGGCCTCGTCGATGATGAGCGTGTCGTAACGGCTCAGCGTCCGGTCGCGCTGGATCTCAGCGAGGAGGATGCCGTCGGTCATCACCTTGATCTGCGTGTCGGGGCCGACCTTGTCGTTGAATCGCACGGCGTAGCCAACAAGTCCACCCAAGGGGACTTTTAATTCCTCGGCGATTCGCTCGGCGATGGTGCGGGCCGCGAGGCGTCGGGGTTGGGTGTGTCCGATCATCCCGCCAGCGCGGTCTCCGGTGCCCCCAGCGGCGCGGCCGAGTCCTCGACCGAGTTCCAGGCAGAACTTCGGGAGCTGCGTGCTCTTCCCGGAACCCGTGTCCCCGGCCACGATCACGACCTGATGGTCACGGATCGCGGCGAGCAGATCGTCTCGCCGTTCGGTGATCGGCAAATCGGGGTAGGTGATGTCGATCACACCACAGCTTTGCCGATGCCTAGCGCCTGCGGGCGCGTTCTTCGCTCAGTTCCGGTCAGTGCTCGTCGACCAATCGCTGCATCTCGGCCGCAAACTCCCTTGCCACTCGACCAATAAAAGCGTGTACCAGTTGTCTTGACGCCGTCGTCAAAATTGGGTGTACGTCGCTCGCTCGGAACTCAGCGGTGTCGCTTCCTCCGTCGACGCTCACGGTCAATGGGTACTCGTCGTAGGGGTCCTCCGCAACGAAGGTCACCACGGACCTCTGGAGAACGCGGCCGAACTCCTTGGCTTCGAGCCGGGCCATCGGGAACGGGCTGTTCAGGGTATGTCGTCCTGCCATGTCCCGGTGGCCGCCTTGCAGACGCAGTGTTGAGACCGAGAGTTCGATGGATTCCCCGAATTTGATTCTCCGGATCGCGGCTTCGAATTCCGTTGACACAAGGTCCAACAGCCGTTCTGCGGCTTCGATCAGAACGCTGGAAATTCGCTCGTACGGTGTCTCGATGCGCAGCGAATCGTTGAGCTGGTCGTCTTCGCCCGGGAGTTCTGCCGCTAGCCCGACTACATCGAGCGCGCGTTCCTGAATGAACCGTACAAACGAGCGGCGGTCGCCTCGGTCCGCGGCGGAGAGGGCGTCGAAGTATTCGACCTGCTGGTCGTCGTAAACGAGAAGCGGTACGGAAGCGGCCCGTAACAGGAACACGCTCCCGAGCACCCTTGAGACGCGACCGTTTCCGTCCTGAAAGGGATGGATCGAAGCGAACGCGTGGTGCGCAAAGGCCGTTTGCAGAATCGGGTGAGCATTGAGAAAGCGCTCCGAGTGGATTTCGTCGACGAGACGGCTCATCTCGGAGCCGACGTCTGCAACCGGGCAGTACCAATGGACCGACCCGTCGCCAAGGGAGACGTTGTTCGGCACCTTTTTGTAGCTGCCGTGGGCGAGCGAATGGTGCTGCTTTCGCCACTCGCCCCCAATGTTGACAACCACGTCGAACGTGCCCTGAGGAGCGCACGCCGTAGCGTGCACCTGTCGTATCCACGCTTCAGTGAGCTTGGGCGTGTGGCCGGTCGCAACATCGAGGGCCATGTTGAAGCCATCGAGCGCAGCCTCGACGAACGCCTCGGCGGACGGGCCTTCAGCGGCCCGAACGTGCGGCTGCCAATCGAGGACGTGGTCGATCACCGTTTGCGTGAGGCCTCGTCCGGCACGGTGCAATCCTTCGATAGCCCCAGTATTGAGAGCGGCGGCAACGAGCGATCTGCGCAATCCGAGTTCCTCGACGGCCGGGCCTGCGGCGGTTCGACGAAGTCGGAGGCGAACGTTGAACCGGTCCCAAAGCGCTTCATTCACCGTGAGGTCGGCCCACGCCTCGAATCCGGCGAACGGCTCGTACCGCGTTTGAACCATCAGCAACGGTTCGATCGTTGGTTCGTCCACCCCGTCAGTCTTACTGAACGGTTCTCTGCCCATTGCGACAAGGCCCGATTCTCCGAAAAGACGCAGATTTGAGGTACCGATGCGGCCCATGGCCTCCGCACCACGACGTTTGTTCCGCCGACGCGGTCGCCGACGGACCGTCGGCGCGAGTCGGTAACGACGAGAATGAGCGACACAATCGGCAGGAGGAATGCCGCTCCGCTGAGCGCGCTCGTCGAGCCGGAAAATCCGTTGTGCGTTGTGCCGGAACGCGTGAGCACGAGACTGAGCAGCGCGAGGACAAGCGACGGTAGGTAGCGCATGAACGCGCCCTCGATGCCTGGTGCCCCACCGTTCCGTGCTCGGATCACCTCGATGCCCACGATGCGCCTTCCAAGCGTGCTCCCCAAAGAGCGACCGGCAGGATCATGTAGACGGCGGTGAGGACGCTTGGGAGCATCTTCATCGTGGTGGAGACCTGGTTCGCGCCCGGCTCTCCATCGGGGACCCATCGATGGATGCGATCAGCAGCGGAATCGAGAACAGGACAGCGACGATGCTGTCGATGATGGCCGCGCCGACCCG
>JAYSSR010000040.1:0-115777 GCA_043720395.1 Acidimicrobiia bacterium | reverse complement strand
CACGGCATGAAATCCGTGCGCGCACGGGTGTCGGCGACATCTTCAGGCCGCATCATTACACCATGACTACATACCGATCCCGCCCCTTCGCCCTGCTCCTCGCCGTCGGCACCGCGTTGACTATCTCCTCGGTGACACAACAGGTCGGTGCCGCCGTCGGTCCGACCATCGTGCGCTCGGGCCCGGCGTCTGACGCTGCGACCGCAGTGGCTAGCTTCCGCGCGCTGCTCGGACCGGACAACGGCGGTGCGCCCGGCGGTGACCCGGCCGGGCATCGCGAGATCAATTGGGACGGCGTTCCCGACGAGCAAGCCGAACCGAACGGTTACGTCGGCGACTTCTTCAACGCGACGGTCGCGCCGAGGGCGCGGGGAGCGGTCCTTCGGAGCGTCGGAGGCGGCCGCCTCGCCGTCAGCGCACGTGAAGGAAACCCGGCTGGTGTCGAACCTCGCTTCGGCAACATCAACCCGTCGTACGCGGCGCAGTTCCAGACGTTCAGCGCAGAGCGCCTCTTTTCGCCGGTCGGGTCCAACACGGTCGATCTCACCTTCCGTGTGCCAGGCACGTCGACGCGAGCGGCTGTTCGCGGATTCGGCGCGGTGTACACCGATGTTGACCGAGCGGAAAGCGCAGCGTTTCGCTACTACGACGCGAAGGGTCGCCTGCTCGGCACCTACCGCGTCCCTGCGGCGCCCGGTTCGCTGTCATTCCTCGGCGTCGTGTTCCGGGATCCAGTCGTGGCCCGCGTCCGAATCGTGTACGGCAACCGGTCCCTCGGTCCCGACGAGTCGCGTCGCGTGGACGTCGCAGTCATGGACGACTTCCTTTACGGCGAACCGCGTGCGCTGCCGTAGCGCGCGGTCTGCACTGAATCGGAGCCGAGTTGTGGGTCGAGGTCTTGAAAGAACTCCAGCGTCGCTCTGACGAGACGCCGTTCGGGGGTCACCGTGGAGCGGACTCGGTCCGGGCGATCCGCTCTTCGATGCGGGCACGAGCGCTAGCGACGAGGTGGGGCGGCGCGTCGGCGAGGTCGCGCACGATGCTCGCCTCGAAAAGTGCGTCCTGCTCGGCCGGAGTCAGCTTAAAGAGGTCCTCCGCAGTCAAGATTTTTCGAACGAGCCATGCGCCCAAGGTATATCGAGGGCGCTCTCATTGACGAGCGGCCGATCATCCCGACGCGTGTCTCGTCGTGTCGATGCGGACCCAATACGCCAAGGGCCGAAACCTCGGAGACATGAGCCGAGTGTCAGAGTTGAACTGACGACCTGCTGTTTACAAGACAGCTGCTCTACCACTGAGCTAACCGAGCGAGACCGAGCACTGCGTCGAGTTCCTGGACGTCTCGTGTCGGGTGGGTGCCATGGTTCCGCCCTTTGTGGTCAGAGAGGGCGTTGGTATTCGCCGAGTGCGGTGATGGTGATGATGCGGACGAAATGTTCGGATACGAGTGGGGGGATGACGAGGACTTCGTAAGTGATGTACCAGCCAATACAGGCATCGACAACGTAGCGGTCGTTGCTGCCGCGTTTGATTCCTCTGATGGTGTCGCGGATGTGGCCGGCTGGTGCGGCGGGGTTAGCGACCATCCGGTTGACCGCTTCGATAAGCAGATGTTGGATTTGTTCGGGTGCTGCTTTGACGAGGGCTGCTACCAGTTCGGGCCGGTAGAGCCGGTGTGTCACGACGCGACGAGCTGGCGAAATTGCTCGATGGTTCCTATGTCGCCCGCCGTCGGTGTCACTGTCTCTTCCATTGCGGCGGTCCATTCTTCGTTGGAACGGAGCGCGAGGGTGATGTGCCAGGAGCGAATGATTTCGGCGAGTGCTTGGACGCGCGGTCCCACTTCGTTGGGTTTGTTGACCATTGCGCAGACGTCGTGGATAGCGGCACCGAGTTCGTCGACGAAGAGTGCGTAGAGGTCGTCGGGTAGTTGTTCGTGGAGCTGCTTCACGGGGTCCGTGCGTGTGATTGCCATGCACATAAGTGTACGCATTTCAAGCATCATCCACAGGTTCAACCCCTTGTTATCCACAGGTTTGTCCGAGTACGGGAAGAGTCGCTCGTGTACTTCTTGGCAGATCTTGTCGAGCTTTGCAATGGTCTCGTCGTCGAGGGTCGGCTCGGCAAATCTGGATGGTGCGTTCGGCGAGGAGTGGGTGGAGTGGCGGGTTCGTGGTTCGTTGGTTCGTCGAAGTCGTCGGTGGGATGAGGCGGCTCTCTGACGAGGCTGCCGTCGAGGACGATGCTGACCTCGGACAAGGAAGCGATCAGCCGACTGGCGGTTCCATTCTGACAAGGTCAATTCTGTAGAACCATCGAAATTCGCAGCGGCACGCGCGGAGGTCAGCTCGCCATGATTCGTTCCTTGTTCGTCATCTTCGCGATCGCTTCCTCACTTGTGAACGACGCAGGCCCGGCTAAGGACGTCCGCGATGCGACGTTCCCCGCCAGGGTGTGGGTTGCAGCGCCCACGGGTCAGCACCTTGTCTGCGCTGACGACTACCCGAACGGAGCAATCGGCTCGGGAACGGACGGGAGGGAGATCAAACTGCGTTCAGCGGATCGTGACGTTTCCATTTCCGTTACCGTCGCTACTCACCAGCCACCAGTCGCACCGAACACAACGCTCGGCCGGTTCCAGGCGGACGTGCACCATGTCGACGTCGCTACCCTGAAGGCGTGGGGCGCGATCTTCGTCGATCAGAAATGGTGGGTGAAGGTGACTGTCAAAGGACCCGGTGCGAGTCGATCCGCGCTCGAGTCAGCTGTCGCTTCTTTAGCCATTGTCTCCCTCAATTCGATCGCCTATCAACGCCTTCCCGAAGAGCGAGTCGTCTATGACGGCCGATGGCTGGAAGGTGAATACCTGCCTTTCTACGAATTCTCGTTTGTCGGCAGTAAAACCGATCGGACGCTCGTCCGCGTCGTCGGTTTCCCGTCTCGGCTAAACCCGGTCGAACGTGTCCTCGGCGGGAAGCGCGTTATGGTCGGCACAAAGTCTGGTCTCTCTTCGACTGCCGACGGCGACATCCCGTACGTATCGTGGAATCCCGTCCCGGGAACATCCGTTACGGTCTTCGGCCCCGGAGCGAAGCTGCCCTCCGTCATTGCGACTGCGAACCGGATTTCGATCGTCCCCGAGGGCGAATGGCGTCGTCAAACGAAGTCACTAGCCAGGGTCTTCCCGGACCGCACCGGATGGTCGCGCTGCACGCGGGCATGACGCGTGACATGTCCAGACAGCTTTTCTCGCGGTTCGGCGACCTGAGCCACAAGACCCGTTAGCCGCCAGCCACCGAATATGGAGCCGAGTGTCAGAGTTGAACTGACGACCTGCTGTTTACAAGACAGCTGCTCTACCACTGAGCTAACCCGGCGAGACCGAACACTGCCCGGAATCGGCGACAATCGTAGTGGGGTCAAACGCGATTGCGGCCGAGTTCGAACATCGCAACGGCACCGGCGACCGACGCGTTCAGCGATGAGAGCGAACCGCGGAGTGGAATGCTCACGAGTTCGTCGCAGCGTTCGCGAACCAGACGCGAGAGACCCGAACCTTCTGCGCCGATCACAACGATGACCGGCTCGGTGGCGAGCGACGCAAGGTCGTAGACCGTGCGCTCACCTTCGGCGGCAAGACCGATGATCCACGCTCCCGATCGCTCCTTGGCCCGAAGCAGCGCCGAAGGGAGTCCGCCGACCAGTGCCATCGGCATCCGCTCGATCGCCCCGGCAGCCGTCTTCGTGACGGTCGGGGTGACGTGAACGGTGCGATGGCGTGGCAGCACGACGCCCGTGATTCCGGCCCCGTCGGCACTGCGGAGAAGGGCACCCAAATTCTGCGGATCGGTCACCGCGTCGACCGCGAGGAGGAACGGGACGCGTGCGTTGCGGGTGCTGAGCAGATCGTCGAACTCGAACTCCTGCAGCGGGGCCGCGTGGGCGAGCACACCCTGTGGTGATTCGGTGCGAGCGGCCGCGAACAATTGGTCACGACTCACGCGGTGGATTGCGATACGCGCGCCTGCCGCGAGTTCCTCGATCTCGGCAAGGATCGGAGCGTCGTCGGTACCTTCCGCCATCCACACGTCGCGGACTTTGCGACGACCTGCGAGGAGTAACTCGCGCACGGCTTGGCGTCCTTCGACAAGGTCGCCGCCCAGCCCACGTTCCTCGCGAGGCAACATGGGCTCGGGACGCGTCCCGGGTCGGCCCGGTCGACGCCCTCCACCGGATCGCTGCGCACCGTTGCCACCTCGACCGGATAGTCGGGCACTCGGGGCACCCGCGTTCGGACGCGACGTTCCGCGGCCGCTACCGCCGCCACCGGTCGCCGCCTGACCCTTCCCGCGCGGCGCGCTTGCCCGCTGCGCCCCTCCGCTGTTGCCTCGCGGGGCTTTGCCGCGTCCGGCCGCTCCACCACGTCCACCAGGTCGGTTCATGCGTTCACCTTCTCATCGTTCATCGGTTCATGGGCACCGGGCGAGGTCCGTACAAGGAGCGCCACGGCGAAACATGCGATCCCCTCCCGGCGACCGATCGCCCCAAGACCTTCTGCACGCTTCGCCTTGACGCTGACCGGCGCTCCGACCACCGACGTCAGGCGCTGCGCCATGGCGGCTCGATGCGGTGCAAGCTTCGGTGCCTCCAGCACGACCGTGCAGTCAACGTTCGCGACGTTCCAGCCTTCGGCCCGAACCAGGTCGACGGTGGCGTCGAGCAAGCCCATGCTGTCGGCACCCTTCCACTGTGGGTCGGCGTCGGAAAAGTGCTCGCCGATGTCACCGAGTCCGGCGGCACCGAGGAGAGCGTCCGTGATCGCGTGGGCCACCGCGTCGGCGTCCGAATGTCCAAGGAGGCCCTGCGTCCCCTCGAACACGACGCCCCCCAACACGAGCGACCGAGACGGATCGTGGGAAAAGGGGTGAACGTCGAAACCTTGACCGACGCGAAGCTCCGGCCAGACAACCTGCGGGGTTTCAACCTGCGGCTCTGGCCTGACAATCTGAGCTGTGTCAGACACGTTCGTCATCCTGCGGGAGCGGCGGCATCGCAGCGAGTGCGGACAACACGGCGAGGTCTTCCGGGGTCGTCAGCTTGCGGTTGCGCTCCTCGCCATGGACGACCACAACGGTTCCACCAGCTGCTTCGACAAGCCCAGCGTCGTCGGTCGCGTCAGAACCGCTCACGTGCGCCGCCCGAAGTATCGAGGTTCGAAACGCCTGGGGGGTTTGTACCGCAACGAGGTCGGCGCGATCGAGCGTGGCCAGCACGGTGCTGCCAGATACACGTTTGATCGTGTCGACGACGGGAAGACCCGGGATCGCGGCATCGGCACCCGAGCGAACGGCATCGATGACGCGTTGGAACAACGCGGGCGTGGCAAGGGGGCGGGCTGCATCGTGCACAACCACAATGTCGGCGTCGGCGGGAAGCACGGCGAGTCCGCAGCGCACCGAGTCGGCACGCGTGGCACCGCCTTCGACAACATGCTCGGCGCGCCCATACTCAGCGCGCATACGTTCGGCCGGGACGACCAGCACCAGTCCATTCGCGTACGCCCGAGCGGCACGAAGACTCCAGTCGAGCACTCGCTGCCCGCCGAGAATCTCAAGCGTTTTCGGACCGCCGAAGCGGGTCCCACTTCCACTAGCGACGACGATCGCCCAGACCCGCTCGTTGTCGTGCGCGCTTGAGTCAGCGCCGGGACGTTCCTGCCAGCGGTGATCGGTCATCAGCGTCGAGCCCGCTGACGATCAGACAAGCGCTTCGGAGAGCTTCTTCTCCGCCGATTCTTCGTCGACGTTCAGCGCGAACGTCAGCTCGCTCACGAGAATCTGCCGTGCTTTGACGAGCATGCGCTTCTCGCCGGCGGAAAGACCCTTGTCTTTGTCGCGAATCGACAGGTTCCGCACGACCTCGGCAACTTGGTAGATATCGCCCGACTTCAGCTTCTCGACGTGGTTCTTGAACCGACGCGACCAGTTCGTTGGCATCCGCGCCTCCTTCTTGCGAAGAACGGCGAACACCTCCTCGACCTCTTCGTCGTTGATGACCTCACGAAGGCCAACCGCGTCGGCATTTTCGATCGGAACCATCAGCTTCAGGTCGCCGAACGCGAGGCGAAGGACGAAGTATTCCTTCTCCTCGTCGTTGAACTTCTTCATCTCACGCTTCTCGATGATCGCGGCCCCATGATGGGGGTACACGACCTTGTCACCGACGTCGAACGGCATGAGGCTCCTCAGAAGCGACCGACCCAAACTGAATCGGAAATTGCGACCTACGATTGTAGCAAACGCCTGGCCGGGCTCGGTTTTCGTCGGGTTTCTTTTGTTTGCAACCGTTCCAGGGCAGCCCGAGACCCTGACGAGCGACGGACGTCACAGGCGCATAGGCTCACCGCCGTGGTCACCGCGGAGTTCCTTCGAAGCATCCCATTCTTCTCCGGCTTTACCGACGAAGCGCTCGTGGAGGTCGCCTCTAGAGCGACGCGTCAGTCGTACCAGCGTGGCGACATGGTGTTCGCCGAGACGGATCCGGCCGACGCGCTGTACATCACGGTGTCCGGGCGCATTGCAATCGGGAACCGCTCGGTCGACGGCCGCGAGTCCGTGCTCGACCTCATGGACCCGGGCGATCTGTTCGGCGAGATGGCGATGTTTGACGGCAAGGGACGCTCCGCTGGAGCCCGCGCGCTGGAGTCGAGCGAGGTCGTCCGGGTTCCGTTCGAACCCGTTCGCGCGCATTTCGAGACGCACGCGAAGGCCCTGTGGAGCGTCATCACGCTGCTCATGGATCGCCTCCGTTCCGCCAACGAAGCGATCGCCGACTCGGTCTTCCTCGACGTGACCGGACGCACCGCGAAACGTCTCCTGGAGATCGCGGGCACCTCCGACGAGTTCAGCCTTCCGATCACCCAGGAAGAATTGGCCTCGATGATCGGTGCCTCTCGTGAGCGCGTCAACAAGGCGATCGCTGCGTTCATCCGCCTCGGCTGGCTTGAGCAGCGCGATCGTACCTACCGCATCGTTGACCGCAAGCGTCTCGCCAACCGCTCGACCTGACACGTTTTAGCGGCCGCGAGCCTCGCTGAGGATCGTTTCCGACGCCCTGCTGAGACCGTCGCGGATTGCCCTGGCTCGAACCTCGCCGACGCCGTCCACGCGAGTCAGCGCCGCGACGGTAGCCATCAGCAGATCGGGTATCCCGGCGAAGTGCGTCGCAACGTGGGCGATCACCGGATCGGAGAGGCGTGGGACTCGCGAGAGCAAGCGGTAGCCCTTCGGCACCAACCTCGAACCCGCTGCGCCCGAGCCAGTGCCGGATGGGTCGGCGAGACCGAGCACACGACCGACCTGGCCAAGATCGAGCAACTCGTGGGAGTCGAGCTTCGCGAGCGACCGAGCAGAAACGTCCGGGTCGATCGCATAGTCGCGACAGAGGAGGGTCCGTTCGCGGTCGAGCCCGGCGAGCAATTCGTCGAGTTGCAGTTCGACGTGACGGCCTTCGTCACCCAGTGACACCAGCTGGCCGCCGAGTTCCTCGCTCACCCGGTGCACCATTTCCAAGCGCTGGTAAGCAACGGCGACGTCACGTACGGTCACGGTGCCGTCGATCTCGTGGAGCGAGAGCAGTGCGAGGACCTGGTCGAGTCGCGACCGATACCGCTCCAGCGTCTGAATCGCCTGACCGGCACGATCGAGCGCCTCGCCGATGCCTTGGAGCTGGACCTTGTCGGCCTGCCGGTAAACGGCGATGATCGACATCTCTTCCGACACCGAGATCACCGGCACGTCGATCGAACGTGCGACGCGTTCTGCGGTGCGATGACGCGTCCCGGTCTCCGTGGTCGGTACGCCCGGATCGGGCAGCAGGTGCACGTTCGCCCGAGCGATTCGGCTTGCGTCGGACGCGAGGATGATCGCGCCGTCCATCTTGGCCAGCTCGCTCAAACGCTGCGGCGAGTATTCGGCGTCGAGAAGAAACCCGCCCGAGCAGACCGCCAAGACGTCCGGTCCATCGCCGACCACGATGAGCGCACCCATCTTGGCCTGGAGGATGCGGTCGAGACCGTCGCGCAGCGTCGAACCGGGGGCGACCATCTTGAGCGCCTGAACCAGCGGGGTGTTGGGGCGCACGACCATCGCACCAAGCTACGGGTACCTCACCTGGGGTTATGACCGTACGCGCGGTAGGTTCCGTCGAGGACGTCGAGGTGCCCGATCGTGCGGCCGGTGACAGTGGTCGGGTCGACCAGACACAGGCGCACGGCGGCCTCGGCGAAATCGGTCTCCGAACCGAGATCATCGAACTCCCGTGCGTAGAAGGCAACGCCTGGCGTCAGGATCGCCTTGGACGGAGACAGGGAGTTCACGGCAATGTTCATCCCCGCGAGGTCGAACGCGGCACACTGGGTGAGGTGTTCGAGCGCCGCCTTCGATCCGCCGTAGCCCGGAAGCATCCCGCTGGACCGGTCAGGATACGGACCGTCGCCTGGCATCCTCGACGCTCCCGAGGTCACGTTCACGATCGCTCCACCACCCGCCGCTGCCATGTCCGGAACCACGAGCTGCATCAGCTCGTAAACCGCAAAGACGCCGATCTCGAAGTGGCGACGAAACGCTCCGAGCGGCGTCGTGGCGAAGTTCGGCCACTCTGCCTTCGCGGTTGCCGGACCGGTTTCGGCGGCGACCTTTTTGCGCGCCGCTACTGGAGTCGCTCCGGGTTTCGGCGGACGCCCTGGTGCCGTGAACGCCGCGTTGTTGACAAGGATCGTGATCGGGCCGAGGGCGGCTCGCGCCTCGTTGACCAATCGGACGTGATCTTCCGGCTGGAGGAGATCGGCGCGAATCGCAACCGCTCGACCGCCCGCCGCCTCGATATCGGTGACGGTCTGACCAATCGTTCCGGGCAGTCGCTCGTCCCACACCTGTTCCGTCCGTGCGACCACGGCAACGGACGCTCCTTCGGCCGCGAGACCCAGTGCCATCGCTCGGCCCAGCCCTCGGCTCGCGCCGGTCACGATCGCTACTCGTCCATCCAACCTGCCCATGTCGTCCCTTCCTCGTTTCAGAGCGACCCTAACTCTCGTGCGACCTCGTTCCACAGTGCGAGCTGCACAACCTCGACGTCGCCATCGCGGATGAGGCACCCGCGGCCGGGTGGGAACGGCCCGCCGCGACGTGGGAGCGGGGTGGCAAACACGTCTCCGTCCGTGTCGAGATTCGGGCGTAACGCAATACCCGTTCGAGTCCGTCTGATCGGCATGGTCCAATGTCCGTAGGCGCTGCGCAGCGCATCGACTCGACCGGCAGCGCAGACCCACAGGCCCGGAGGACGTGCGAGGAGGAGTCGCTCCAAAGCCCGCGTCGGGTCGTCCAGGTGCTCGGCGTCGTCGATGAAGAGCGCGACGCGGTGACCGAGATCGAGAACCGCACGCGCTGCATCTGCAACGGCGGCTGCATCCGACGCCACCACTGCCACAGCATCGCCGAGCATTTCTCGCGCCCGCTCCATCGGCGTCGAAGTCCGTGGTGTGACGAACATCAGAGCCCGTTCTGGGTCCGCCGACCGAACCTGTCTGGCCAGGAGCGCGAGCGTCGAACTGCGGCCGGAACGTCCCGGGCCGACCACCATCAGACCTTCGCCACTCACGAGATCGAAGCCGACAGTGCCCACGTCGCGATCTCCGAGACCCACGGGCAAAGCCACACCGCTCATGCCCAGGTCGGCACGGGCCACCGCAGTGGGAAGCACGGGTGATCGATGGGCAGCGACGGACGGTGCCCCCCACGTCTCATGCAGGTGAGCGACCACTTCGACCAACCCTTCGACCTGGAATATCTGAACCTCCCGAGCCTCGGGGATGTCGATCCCACGTCCCGGAATTGGCGGCGGGAGTTCATCGACCTTCGCGCCGGCCATGGCCACCTCGAAGCGTTCCCGCGCACCAAGCACGAGGCGCTGCACGAACGCGCCGAGGACCGCTGCGGGTACGGCCTGGAGACGATCAACGCCCACGGCGACGTGCAAGCCCACCGCGGTTCCGTCTGCGATGACGCGGTGCAACGTCTCCAAGGTCGCATGCCCGTCGGGTGAGTCGAGTTCCGAGCGCAGTGCTTGATACTGATCGATCACGATCAGGACTCGCGGCGGTGTGTCCGGCCCGACAAGGTCGGACCAACGTGACAGCTCAGCCGTGACCAGTGCCGCACGACGAACCGAAAGCTCGCCGTCGAGCCAGCGAGCGCAGCGTCGAAGTCGTTCCCGATCAGCCAGGCCGAGAATGTCGCCGGCATGGGGAAGGCCGCGTAAGGGCAGCAACGCTCCGACACCGAAGTCGATCACGTGGAGCTGGAGGTGATCGGGCGAGTGGTCTCGCGCTGCTGAACACGCCGCCGCCGTCAGGGTCGAGGTGACGCCACTGCCGACAGGTCCCGTCACGAGAAGCGGTCCCCGATCGAGTTGCCAGATGAGCGATTCCCATCGCTGCTGGTCGGGAAGATCCGCAACACCGATCTCGACCGAAAGGCCCAAAGTCTCCGCAGGCTCGGACCGTGTCGGCGGGAGCGCGATCGCGGGAGGCAACGGGTCCGGCCATGGTCGATGCGGCGGGGTTGTCCCCGCGTCGATGGCGGCGGCGCAGATCGCGCTTACCAGACTGGTGAGGTCGTCGTCTCTCGGCATCGCGGCAGTCGCGCCATTGGTGAACTCAGCGCGCATATCATCAGCACGCATATCATCAGCACGCATATCATCAGCACGCTGATTATCGGTGCACAGATGATCTTCGTCCGTCCAGGACGCCGCCGGAAGCGCCACCGCTGCGGTTGCCGAACCGCCGCAGTACGCGGCTTGAAACGTCGTCAGCTCTCCCGGCCCGAGTCGGATCAGGGCGCGGCCGGGCACTCGACGAGGAAGACGCGCTGCAGCCGGGTCGCCGATCACGTCCACCGAATCGGCGCTTGACTGGACACGCAACGAGATCCGCATGTTGGTGTTCGCGCGAATGTTCTCGCTGACCGCCCCCGATGGACGCTGCGTCGCCAGCACGAGGTGCAACCCGAGGCTCCGGCCCCGCTGCGCGACGCCGACGAGAGCATCAACGAATCCCGGGACCTCGGCGGCAAGCGTCGCGAATTCGTCGATCACGACGACCAACCGGGGGAGGTGCCCACCGGCAACGACCAGGGCCGGGAGATCCATCACTTCGGCATCGCGGAGAATCCGCTCACGGCGCACGATCTCCGCATCGAGACACCGCAACGCCCGCGCCGCGAGGTGACCATCGAGATCCGTCACCAGCCCGGCCGTGTGGGGAAGGCTTGCGCATGCGGCGAACGCACTTCCTCCCTTGTAATCGATCAGCACGAAGTTGAGTTCATCCGGTGAATAGGTTGCGGCCAGAGCGACCAGCCAGCTGCGTAGAAGCTCACTCTTCCCGGATCCCGTTGTTCCGGCCACGAGGGCGTGCGGTCCGTCGGCGACCAGATCGACAACGACGAGCCCGTTCTCATCACGACCGACGGGGACAGCGAGTCCGGTCTGGCCGCGCGCAGCTTCCCATCGCCCTTGGACGGGCATTGCAGCGGACGACGAGTTGTCGCGAGTAACGCCTTCAACACCGAGCATTCCGACGAGCGGCACCGCAATCGGAATCATCGCGGCGTCGTCCACGAGATCGACATCTGCATAGGGGGCGAGCGACCTCGCTACCGCATCGGCGAACTCAGCCGATGCGGCCAACGCGACCGTCTCGGAGAACCGCACCCCATGCGTGAGATCGATGACCTCCGCCAGCTGTCCGTTGGTGTGGATGACTACCCCACAACCCGCCGGAAGCCGTTCGGGCGTGAGCGCGAGGGCAATCACCGAGCGAGATCTGGCGGCATCGAACCTGTGAGGAACCGGCCTGGGTTCGTCAAGAAGGTCAAGCAGGAAAAGCTGATCCCGTACATCGGTCGTCTCGCTTCTGTCGTCCCCCGCAGGCTCGCCGTCGCCAACTCCGCGGTGTGGAAGCCAATGCGTCCACGCCCACCTCTCTCGCGCCGCGGTTGGTGCAACCGAGATGGCGAGATCGGCGGGGCTCCGGTGCGCCGCCGCCTGGATCAGGAGCGATCTGGCCATCGCTCGAACCGCTTCACGTTCGCCGTGGATCCCGATGCAACGACCCGCGACGATCTCGGTTACGAGCGGCACTTCGCCCAGGTCTTTCGTCCGTTCGATGGCCTCGATGATGTGATCCGGCTCGGACCCCGTCGGTTCCGGTCGAAGCGGCGGCTGCCAACGCTGCGATGCATAGCCGAGCACGACGGCTCGTGAGTCGGAGTGGTCAGGTTGTCGTGCCCACAATGCAGCGTCCGCGATAGCGCACGTCTCGGCGATTCGCGCGAGGTCAGGGAACTGATCGAAGCGGCGACGCCGTTCGACGGCTCGACTGTCTCGTGTTTCGGCCTCGAAGGCCGCCAGCTCTGCACGGCTCTGCGCCGCACCGCGTCGGCCAACGCTCCGACGCTTGCCACGATCCTCAAGGTGGTTGCCCAACATGGTGAGCGGCGACAGCAACGCGAACAGGGCGAACGTCAGCTGATGAGTGACCTTCACCATCACCGCGGCCAGAATCAGCGGGAGGAACATGGTCGAGAGGCGCAGGCGCGACAACCCGGGTGCTTTTTGCGCCGCGGGTACGCCGATCGGTTGGGCACGTTCAACAATGTTGAGACGTGGCGATCGCTGCACCGGTATCCGGCCGTCGCGACCGAGGAGACGTGGTGCGGCGGTTACCTCGGTCGCGGCTTCCGCACGTAGGAGACATCGGCCGAATGCGACCACCATCGAGGCGTTGTCTTCGATCGGATGCCATCCCTGTCCGATTGGGAGACCTTCGACGGTCGTGCCATTCGTAGAAGCGAGATCGGCGACGTGCACCACGGGTTCACCGTCCGGTGCGAAGATGACGTGGAATGCGGCGTGGCGAACGGACACGGTCGGATCGCCCAACTGTTCCCGTCCGAATACGGTCGTGCCCGCGGGGAGGCCGATGGTCGATCCAGCGAGCGGACCCGTGAGCACGCGCACCACGAGCGGCACCGAATCCGGGCACTTGGGTAGCAGTCGTGTCTTCGCCACGCCCAGGGTGAGCAACGAGCCACGCTGCAGCGCGACCACCGGCCAGCCGCAACGGACGGGGACGCCGTCCACCGACAGGTCGTCCACCGCACCCGGTCGAAGCGCGGAAAGTACGTCGGCCCAGGTCACATCGCGACCCGGACGAACTACCGCCGTTCGCCGCAAGCTGCCGACGTCGACCGCTACATGGATACCGTCGTCGGCATCGCTCGGCGCTTTCGACTTCTCCACGGCCGCCGACCGTACCGAACAGTCATCCCGCCATTCGCTCAGGACGCATCGCGGGCGAGGGCGACGCGCCCTTACCGACCGGCTACCCGCATCGGTCCCCGAACCGGGCTACTCGGGACTATTCCGGGTTACTCCCCGACAACAATGGGATCGCCACGCCACTTCGTGGCCATGTCCTCATTCTGGATGCGCTCTTGGAGGAGCACGATCCCTTCGAGAAGGGCTTCCGGACGCGGAGGACAGCCCGGCACGTACACATCGACGGGCACGATCTGGTCGACACCCTTCATGACCGAATACGAATCCCAGTAGGGACCGCCACAGTTCGCACAGCTCCCCATGGAGATCACGTACTTCGGTTCGGGCATCTGTTCGTAGAGGCGCTTGATCGCCGGTGCCATCTTGTCGGTCACGGTGCCGGACACAACGATGAGGTCGGCTTGGCGCGGCGATGCCGGGAACGGGATGACCCCGAGGCGCATCACGTCGTAGCGAGGCGATGCGAACGCAGCCCCCATTTCGATCGCGCAGCACGCGAGACCCCACTGGTAACACCAGAGGGAGTACTTGCGGCTGTAGTTCAACAGCCAGGTGAGCGGTTTTGCGCCCTTCTTTCCCAGCAAACCCTTTTCGACAATGCCCATGACTGGTTCCTCAGATTCCGGCGATATTTCGTGTGATGCGTCGGGGTCAGACCCAGCGCAGCACGCCCTTGCGCCACGCGTAGAGCAGACCGAGCAGGAGGATGCCAACGAAGGCACCCATCTCCACGAGACCGAACACACCGAAGTACTCGAGTCGCAGCGCCCACGGGAAGAGGAAGACCGCTTCCACGTCGAACATCACGAACAGGAGGGCAAAGATGTAATAGCGAATCTGAGACTGCGACCACCCGGTGCCGACCGGATCGACGCCGGACTCGTACGCCACCAATTTCTCAGCGCTCGGACGCTTCGGGCGTACCAGTCGCGAGAGTGCGAGCGTGCCGCCGACCAGAAGAAACGCGGCCCCGGCCAGGAAGGCGATGGTCAGATAGGAGCGGAGGAACTGCGACACGGAGATCAAACCTACCGGAGGAGGGCCTTGTCGGCGAAGTTCACGAGGAGCTGCGGAGCGATGCCGAAGAACAGCGTCGCGGCAACGGCGACGGCAAGCGCGACCTTTGTGCCGATCGGGACCGTAAGTGCACCGGCATCAGAGGCCGTGTCCGAGTCGGTATCCGAGTCCGACATGAACATCGCCACGACCACCCGCAGGTACGCGAACGCGCCGATGACCGAGACGAACATCGCGATGATCGCAATCGCGTACGAATGCGCATCAGCCGCAGCACGGATCACTCCGAACTTTGCAATGAAACCGCTCGTGGTCGGGATGCCGGCCTGTGCGAGCAGGAACAGCGTGAACAACACCGCGAGCACGGGTGCACGCTTGCCGAGGCCCTTGTAGTCGTCCAGAGAATGTGCCCGGTCACCGCGGCCGCCAACGACCGAGATCACGGCGAAGCTGCCCAGCACGATGAAGGTGTACGCGAACAGGTAGAACAGCGCGCCGGAGCGGCCCGCAGCGTTGGCCGCCTGCAGCCCGATGAGGATGAAGCCCGCGTGGCTGATCGAGCTGTACGCCATGATCCGTTTCACGTCGGTCTGGGTAGCCGCCAGGATCGCGCCGACGATCATCGTGATGATCGCGAGTACCCAGACGACCGGCTGCCAATCAAGCCGACGGGAATCGAGCGCGGTGAACAGCACTCGCAACAGTCCGGCGAAGCCAGCTGCCTTGGCCGCCGCCGCCATGAAGCCGGTGACCGGCGACGGCGATCCTTGGTAGACGTCGGGTGTCCACATGTGGAACGGCACCGCGGCGATCTTGAAGCCCAGACCGACGAGCAGCAGCACGATGCCCGTAACCAGCAATCCGTTTTGGAAGAAGACGTTCTCGCCGAGGTAGGTGGCAATAGCGGTGAAGTTCGTGGACCCGGTCGCTCCGTAGATGAGGGCGCTTCCGTACAGGAAGACCGCCGAGGAGAAGCCACCCAGCACGAAGTATTTCAGCGCCGCTTCCTGTGATTCCTGACGCCGGAGGTGCGATCCTGCCAGTACATACAGGGCGATTGAAAGAATTTCGAGCCCCAGGAACATCACGATGAGGTCGTTGGCCGACGCCATCACGATGCCACCCGACGCGGAAAGCAGCGTCAGTACGAAGACTTCCGGGCCATGAAGACCCTCCCGCTTCAGAAACCCATCCGCGATCAGCGTGGCAAGGATGACGGACACGCAGATGAGAACGGTGACAAAGGTTGCGAAACCATCGATTCGCAGGGCATCGGAGACCGCGCTTGCAGGCTTCGTGACGTCGCGGGCCGTTGATCCGTAGTCGAGAGCGAAGATGCCAGCCGCCCCGGCGATCGCACACGTGGCCCACACATACACATGGCCGATCCACTTCGTGTGACGTGCGAGTGACGCCAGGACGAGCAACACAAGCGCGCCGCCGATCATCACGTTGATCGGGGCGAGCGCACGCCATTGGATGGCCGGCATGACGATCGTGCCGATGCCGTCGGCCGCATCGGCGGCGACGTCGGCGACCGTATCGGTGGTCTGCCCAAGAACTCGGGCCAGCAGACTCACTTCGCCTCCTCCCCATGAGATGAATCATCGGATGACTCGTCTGCTGGCTCACTTGGTGACTCATTTGACGCCGCAACGGCACCCTGATTCTTCGCAACACCAGGCTCGCGTTTACCGGTTTTCTCCTCGATGTGAGCGATCAGAGCCTTCACCGACGGATCAATACGATCGAGGAATGGTTTCGGATACACGCCAATGAACACGATCAACACGAGGAGCGGTGCAATCGCGAGGCGTTCGCGGAGGTTGAGATCGTGCATATGCGCCCGGTTCTCCTCATCCGGCTCGCCATGAAACGTCCGTTGATACGCCCACAGTAGGTACAACGCGGCGAGGATGACCCCCGTAGCTGCAACGACCGCCCACCAGCGTGCCGTGAGGAACGTGCCGACCAGGATCATGAACTCACCCACGAAACCGTTGAGCCCCGGCACACCGATCGAGGAGAGCATGACGATCGTGAACGCGCCGGCGAGCACCGGAGCGAGCTTCTGGAGACCCTTCAGCTGAGAGATCTCCCGGGTGTGGCACCGCTCGTAGATCCAGCCGACGAGTAGGAACAACGCTCCGGTCGAAAGGCCGTGGTTGATCATCTGGAGGACGCTGCCGCTGATGCCCTGATTGGTCAGCGAGTACGTACCGATCACGATGAAGCCAAGGTGCGCTACCGACGAATACGCGACGAGACGTTTGAGGTCCTTCTGCACAACGGCTGTGAGGGCACCGTAGATGATCCCGATCACGCCGAGTGTGAGCATCACAGGACCGAACCAATCGCTCGCCTCCGGGAACAGGAACAGCCCGAACCTGATGAGCCCGTAGGTGCCCATCTTCAACATGACGCCCGCAAGGATGACGGAGCCAGCGGTCGGCGCCTCGGTGTGCGCGTCGGGCAGCCAGGTATGAAGCGGGAACAGCGGTACCTTGATCGCGAACGCGAGGGCGAACGCAAGGAACAACCAGCGTGAGGTGTTGATACCGAGCCCAGCGTTGGCGAGTTCACGTACGTCGAAGGTCAGAACACCGAGTTTGCCCTTCGCGAGGAAGGCCAACGTGATCGTGGCGACGAGCAGCAACGCGGAACCGAACATCGTGTAGATGAAGAACTTCGTGGCTGCGTAGGTCTTGTTGCCGTGGCCCCAGCCGCCGATCAAGAGGTACATCGGCACGAGCACAACCTCGAAGAACACAAAGAACAGCAGCAAGTCGAGGCTGAGAAATACGCCCATGACCCCGGCTTCGAGGAGCAATAGCCAGGCCATGTATGACTTGACGTTCTTTCGCTCGTCAGGTCCGATCATGGCGATAGGGAACAGCAAACCCGTAAGCACAACGAGCCAAAGCGAGATGCCGTCCACACCGAGGTTCCACGACATGCCGAACTGGCGGATCCATTCGTGCTTCGACGCGAACTGGTAGCCAGCGTCGGACTTGTCGAAGTTGGTCATCAGCCAGACCGAGAGGGCGAGCGTGATCGCCGAAGATCCGATGGCGACGATCGGAACGAGTTCGCTCCGCGTCTTCGGGATGAGCGAGGTGAGCAGCGCGCCGACGAGCGGCACAATGATCAGCGCGCTTAGCAATGGGAACGACACGTGCGCGGAATGAGTTTCCGCGGCGAACAACAACGACTGCACGGTCACATCCCGCCCCGGTAGAAGGCCCACGCAAGCAAAGCGACAAGGCCACCAAGCAACCCGAGCGCGTAGTTGCGCACGTAGCCCGTTTGAAGCTTCCGAAGTTGACCGCCGATGCCGCGAACGCCGGTTCCAACGCCGTTCACCACGCCGTCGATGCCTTTCCTGTCGACCGTGAAGGCGAGAAGGTTCGACAGCGCCTGACCTGGCGCCACGATCAACTTCGAGTAGATCGCGTCGACCCCGTAGGCACGCTTGAGCACTGGTAGTTCCAGAGACGCGCTCCGGGCGGGGTCGGCGTTCCCCCACTTCGTCCAGCCGAACGCGATTCCTACGAGACCACAGGCAACGGCAATGGCCGCGAGGATGAGCTTCGTGCCACCCGAAACGTGGGTCTGGTGGCCGACAAAGGCAGCGACTTCGGTGCCCGGAATGTGAGCGGATTCGAGCCATTTCGCCAGGAACTCGGTGGACTTGGAGAACGGCAGGTTGATGAGCCCGCCACCGAGTGAGAGTGCGGCCAGCACCACGAGTGGCAGCACCATGAACACCGGCGACTCGCGTGGGGTAATTGGACCGTGCGCGTGGTCGTCGTGCTCATCATGAGCCGGTGCGAATCCCGCGTTGGTGGAGTGAACGAACCGCTCGTTCCCGAAGAACACGAGCCGGATCTGCCTGGTCATGTAGTACGCCGTGAGGAGTGCGGTCACGAGCCCCAGGAACCAGAGCACCTTGTTCTCGTTGTAGGCACCGAGAAGGATGTCATCCTTCGACCAGAAACCAGCGAACGGGGGCACGCCGGCAATGGCGAGCCAGCCGATCAGGAACGTCCCCGCGGTGACCGGCATCCATTTGCGAAGGTTGCCCATCCGCTTCATGTCCTGCTCGTGATGCATGCCGTGGATGACCGAGCCTGCACCAAGGAACATCAGCGCCTTGAAGAACGCGTGCGTGACCATGTGAAAGATCGCGGCAACGTTCGCGCCGACACCGACAGCTAGGAACATATAGCCGAGCTGGCTGATCGTGGAATAGGCGAGCACACGTTTGATGTCGTCCTGCGCGGTGGCAATCGTCGCCGCGAACAACGCAGTCAGCACACCGACCCACGCGATCAGCGTCGAGACGTTCGGGTCGGCCGCTTCGAGGAACGGATGGACGCGCACCATCAGGTACACGCCCGCAGTCACCATGGTCGCCGCGTGGATCAGGGCCGACACAGGGGTCGGACCTTCCATGGCGTCGGGAAGCCACACATACAGCGGCAACTGGGCCGACTTGCCACAAGCCCCGAGGAACAACGCAAGGCAGATCCAGGTAGCCGTGCCCTGCGAGATGCCTTGCTCCTCGATATGACGGAACACGGCGTGATACTCCAGCGAGCCTGTGTGCTGGAAGATCAGGAACATCGCACCCATGAGACCGAAGTCGCCGATGCGGTTCGTGACAAATGCCTTCTTGCCGGCCGACGCCGCCGAATCCTGCTCGAACCAGAACGAGATGAGCAGGTACGAGCAAGCGCCAACGCCCTCCCAGCCGAGAAACATCACCACGAAGTTGTCGCCCAGCACGAGCATCAGCATCGAGAACACAAAGAGGTTCAGGTAGGTGAAGAACCGCGGAAACAGGGGGTCGCCGTGCATGTAGCCGATCGCAAACACATGAATCAGCGTTGCGATGCCCGTGACGAAGAGAACCATCGTGATCGAAAGTGGATTCACGAGCAGCGCGGCATTGACGCCGAGCGACGGCATCCACGACCACAGCACCTTTGTGTATGCCCGCTCGGACTCACTCTTCGAGACCAGGTCGAGGAACACGCCGAGCGCCACGAGGAAGGACGCGCCGACCGCGGAGGCGGCGATGTACCCGGCGTACGGTTCGCCGATCCGCTTGCCGCCGAACAAGAGGAGAACGAATCCAGCGAGCGGAAGCGCGGGGATGAGCCAGACGTACTGAAGCATTCAGGTCACCCGCGCAGGAGGTTCGCGCTGTCGGCGGTGGCGCCGACCTTCTTGCGCCGGAAGATGGACACGATGATGCCGAGGCCGACGACTACTTCGGCCGCTGCGACCACCATCGAGAAGAACACGGCTACCTGGCCGCCGATGTCGTTCAGCATGCGGCTGAACGTGACGAACGTGAGGTTCACCGCGTTGAGCATCAGCTCCACACACATGAACATGACAAGGACGTTGCGGCGGATCAACAGCCCCACAGCACCAATCGTGAAGAGCACTGCAGCCACTGCGAGATAGGCACCGCCTGCTACTCCCGGTTCCGCAACCGCGGTAATCACTGCCGACCTCCCGTTGCCGATTCAACGGGGAGCGGTTCCGGCTTCCTGGACAGCAGCACTGCGCCGACCACGGCGATCACCAACAAAACCGACGTGATCTCGAAGGCAAATAGGTACTGAGTAAACAAGGCCTTGCCGACCTTTTCGACGTTGGTGCCGGGTCCGTTCGCGGCACCGGAGAGCGAGGGTCGGCCAACGATCGTGTGCACCCGGGTCAGCAGGATGAGCTCGGCCAGCGCAATCGCGCCCAAGGCGAATGCTGCGGGACGCTGCCCGCGCAACGTCTCCTTGCGAGCATCATCGGTTGTTCGGTCGACGCCCAGGAGCATGATGACGAAGAGGAACAGCACGACGATCGCGCCTGCGTACACGATGACCTGCACGGCCGCGAGGAAGTGGGCCTGCTGGGCGACGAACAGGATTGCGACGCCGAAGAGGGTGAGCACGAGCAGGAGCGCGGAATGGACCGGATTGCGAACGGCAATGACCCCGAGCGCCCCGGCAATTGCGAGCACCGCGCCCGCGGCGAAGACGATGGTGTCGACGACCATCAGTGATGACCTCCGTGACCGTGACCATTGCTCTGGCCATCGTGCCCAGAAGCGTCGGTTGACTCGGCTACGTGAAGGCGGGCGGCGCGCTCGTCGGCCTCGACCTGTGGGCCTGCTTCAGCGGCACGGACACCGGCGACCAGATCACCCGACCACAGCTCTTCACCACGGAAGTCGGCGTCGCCGCCGGGTGCGGTTGCGCGCATCCAACCGCTCAATCCCATCGTCGCACCGCGGTCGTCTTCCCACGGCTGCACCTGTGGGAGGCCGTCATCACCGACGACAAGCTCGGCCTTCGTATAGATCGCGTCACGACGGTTGGTGAACGCGAACTCGAAGATCTTCGACTCGGTGATTGCCTCGGTCGGGCACGCCTCGACACAGAGGTCGCAGTGGATACAGCGGAGATAGTTGATCTCGTACACGAAACCGAATCGCTCGCCCGGTGACGTCGGGTTTTCCGGATCGTTGTCCGCACCGCGAACGTAGATGCACTTCGCTGGACAGACCCCCGCGCAGAGCTCGCAGCCGATGCATTTCTCCATGCCGTCTTCGTAGCGATTCAGCACGTGACGTCCGTGGAAGCGCTCCGGCTTCGGGCGGATCGTGTCGGGGTATGCCTCGGTCCGGACGTCCTTGCGGAACGCCTCCTGCAGCGGGATTCGGAAGCCGTCGAGATACCCCATCACAGCTCCCGCTGGGGGCAACGGACTCGCTGCACTCGACTCGAAATGATCATCTTAGAACCGACCTTCCGCGCCGCGTCCGGTCGGTTTGGGTGCGTTGGCCCGTTCGATCTCCGAACTTTGACGGCCGACGCGCATGGCCGCAAACAGTAGACCCGCCGCCAACCCGGCCCCGGCGAGCGTGAGCGCACCGTTGCGCACGCGCTCTGCGCCCTCGCCAGCACGGAAAGCCGCAATGACGAGCAGCCAGAGCAGGGAAACGGGTATGAGACGTTTCCAGCCGAGGTCCATGAGCTGGTCGTAGCGATATCGCGGCAACGTCGCCCGAAGGAGCACGTAGCCGTAGAGAAGGAGGTAGAGCTTGATGGCGAACCACACGGGCGACACGGCGGAGAAGAACGGAATGTCCCACGGGATGCGTGGGCCACCGAGGAAGAGCGTGACGATCAAGGCCGACATCGTGATCGTGTTCATGAATTCGGCGAGGAAGAAGAATGCGAATCGCGCCGAGGAGTACTCGGTATGGAACCCACCGACCAGTTCGGATTCCGCCTCGACAAGGTCAAACGGTGGACGGTTCAATTCAGCGGTGCCAGCGATCGCGAAGACCACAAAAGGGATGAGTCCGGTCGAGAAGATGTTCCACCTGAACCCGGCTTGCGCATTCACAATCCCCTGGGTGGAAAGTGTCCCCGTGGCGAGCACTACTGCGGCCAGCGAGAGTCCCATCGCGGCCTCGTACGAGACCATCTGGGCGCTTGCTCGGATGGAACCGAGCAGCGGATATTTAGAACCACTAGACCAACCGGCGAGCATCACTCCGTACACGGCAATCGACGAAATCGCAAGGCTGAAGAGCACACCCATTGGCGGGCTGGCGACCTGGAGATACGTGGCCCATTTGGCCTCTCCGAACGGGTGGATAAGACCACCCAGCGGGATGACACAGAACGTGAGGAAGGCCGGAACCGCGCTCAGATAGGGGGCGATCCGGAACACAACCTTGTCGGCCCGGTCAGGAAAGAGGTCTTCCTTGAAGAAGAGCTTCGTTCCGTCGGCAAGCGTCTGCAGGAGTCCCCACGGTCCTGCCCGGTTCGGACCGATTCGGTTCTGCATGTCCGAGATCTTCTTGCGTTCGAACCAGACCATCAGCATCACGCCGACGAGCAAGATCACGAAAGCAACGAGCACTTTGACGAGCACGATGAGAAAGGGCGCGATCCACAGCCTGTTTCCCGGTGTGAGAAGCGGGTCTCCCTGCTCCTGAAGGCGAACGACCGAAAGCAGCGCGTTCATACCCATCAGCTCCCCGCCGTTTCCAGGCGAACTTTGGTGATGCCCTCTTTGGCAGTCGTCGAGAGATCGACGAGCGCGCCTGCCGCCCCGCCACCAAGGTTGAGCGGCAGTACGGCGACACCGCGCGGGACGCGATCGTCGGAGATGACGGTTGCGGTCAGATCTGCCGACTGCGAAAGAACTTTCACCGAGCCCCCTGCTCGGAGCCCATGGCGCTCGATTTCACCGGGGTTCAGGTGCACGCCAGGCGTTGGAGCGAGGTGCGAAAGCGACTCACACGCCTGAACAAGCGTGCCCTGGTCGTACAGCGAACGCACCGTGACGAGGCGCATCGAATAGGAGTCCGGCGTCGGAACTACGGCAGTCGTCGACGCGGCGCGGAACGTGACCAGCGCGGGCAGGGCCGGTCCAGCCGGCCCCTCGGAGTCCGAGGTCTCAGGCACCGACGGAGCAACGCTCGCCAGCGGCAGCAACACGCCGTCGGTGTTGGCCCGAGCATCGAGTACTGCTGCCACGAGCCCGACATGCGAGGGCGCGACTCGGGCGACCTCTGCGGTCACGTCGGCGACACTCTCGAATCCAAGGTCCGCACCGAGCTCCATGGCAAGCAGGGCCGCGATCGTCCAGTCAGCGCGGGCCACACCTGGCGCACTTACCTTCGACGCGACCCGCGTGACGCGTCCTTCGAGGTTCGTGGTCGTGCCGTCCTTTTCGGCATAACCGGCGGCCGGGAGCACAACGTCGGCGCGTCGGTTCGTGGTGTTCGGAAGCGTGTCGACGCAGAGGAGGAACTCCACGTTGGCGAGGGCTCGCTCCACGAGTCCATGATCCGGACAGTCGGCGAGATCGGCACCGAGCAAAACGAGCGCCTTCAGCGTCCCGGCGGCTGCGGCCTCCAGCATTGCCACCGTCTCAAGCCCTCGACCGCTCGGAATGGCCGACCAATGCGACGCGAACCAGGCTGCGCCATCCGTCAGGGTGACTCGGCCGGGCAGCATCCCCGGTGTGAGGCCGAGGTCGAGCGCGCCGCGCACGTTCGAGCGGCGAAGCGTTGGTAGGAACGAAACGTTCGGCACGGCCGCGTGAAGGGCAGCGGCTGCCTCAAGTACGGCGCTCGCAGAATCGGCCGTCGGCCCGAGCACGACGACGACTTTGCCGTTTCCTTTGCCCGACTCGATCGCCTTGCTCAGCAACGCGGCCGCAGCATTCAGCGATTCGCCTTCAACGCCAGCGATCTGACGCTCTGCCGGTGAGCCCCCGAACGCAGCGAGCAACGCGTGGGTTGCGCCGACCACTTCGCCCGGTCGGTAACGTACCGAGACCCCCGCATATTTGGTGATCCCCGTGGCAATCGGCGACAGTTCGACCATCGGCACGTGACGGTTCGCGGCCGCATCGCGCAGCCGGAGGAACAGGACCGGCAGTTCTTCTTTCACATCGGCGCTCAGCAGCACGACGGCCGTTGCCTTCATCGCATCGTCAATCGTGGCACCCGGCAGGCCAAGGACCGCTTCGGCGGGAAGTCCATCGCCGAGCTGAGCGTCGACGTTGTCCGTACGCAGAACCGATTTGGCCAGCTTCGCCCACGCGTACTGATCCTCGTTCGTAAGCCGTGCGCCGCCGATGACGCCGATCTCCGACGGTTGATACGCGCGCAGACGATCCGCCGAAACACCGAGCGCCTCGGCCCAGGTGGTCCGTTCGAGCGCGGCGACCGCCGAGGAGCGCATCAGCGGGTTCGTGAAGCGTTCAGGCGACGAGACCGCCTCAAAGCCGAAACGTCCCTTGTCGCAAAGCCATCCCCAGTTCACCGGGTCGGAGTCCACACCCTGATACCGGGTGATGCGATCGCCGCTCGACTGGATCACGGTCTTGCAACCGACAGAGCAGGTTGTGCACGTGGACTCGACCTGGTCCAGATCCCACGGCCGGGCGGCAAAGCGATATGGCTTCGCGGTAAGCGCTCCCACGGGGCAGATCTGGACGACGTTTCCGCTGAAGTAGCTGGCAAACGGGTCGTCGGGGAACGTGTTGACCTCAGTCATGTTGCCACGGTTGACGAAATGGATGAGCGGGTCGCCGGCCACTTCCTTCGAAAAGCGAGTACAACGGTCACAGAGAATGCAGCGCTCGCGGTCGAGCAGCACGAGATCGCTGATGGCAATAGGCTTCTCGTAGTGACGCTTCTCTTCAACGAAGCGCGACTCGCCCGGTCCGAAGGTGAGCGTCTGATCTTGGAGCGGACACTCGCCACCCTTGTCGCAGACTGGGCAATCGAGCGGGTGGTTGATGAGAAGAAATTCCAGGACGCCGTCCTGCGCTTTTTTCACTGTGTCCGACTTCGTGTCGACGACCATTCCCTCGCCACACGGCTGCATGCAGGCGGGCTGCAATGACATGCCGCGCGGGCCGCTGACCTCGACGAGGCACATCCGGCACATGCCGACCTCGCGCATGCGAGGGTGCCAGCAGAAGCGGGGGATGTAGGTGCCCGTGCGCTCCGCGGCCGCGATGAGCAGCTCGCCGGGGTTTGCCTCCATCGCCGTGCCGTCGATCGTGACGGTCAGCGTGGTCTTCTTCGGCGCCTCGGGTGTAGGTGCCTCGGATGTGGTTTTGGTCGTGTCGCTCATGGTGGTTCCGGAGAAGTCAGGCGGGATCAGTGCGCGGCCGCAACCGAGGTATGGGAGACGTAGGCGTCGTATTCGCTACGGAAATGACGGATGGAACTCACGAGGGCACCACCCGCCGCAGACGGGCCGAGTGGACAGATGGTCGTCTGCTTCGGGGGCCAGGTGAGCCCGGGGCTGATGTTGTCGGCAACGTCGAGGAGGAGGTCGATATCCTCGGGACGGCCGTGGCCCTCAAGTATCCGACGGTAAATCTTCTCAAGCCAGTTCGTGCCCTCCCGGCACGGCGAGCATTTCCCACAGCTCTCTTTCGCGAAGAACTTCACGAGTCGCCACGCGGCTTTCACCATGTCGGTCGTGTCGTCCATCACGATAATCGCACCGGACCCGAGCATCGATCCCTTGCTGGCTACGATGCCTGCGTCGAGGGGCGTATCAAGGTCTTCAGCGAAGAACCACGGTGCCGACCCGCCGCCGGGGATGAATGCCTTCACCGTGCGGTCAGCACGGATCCCGCCGCAGAATTGTGGGTCGTAGAACAGTTCCCGGAACGTCGTGGTGCCGAACTCGACTTCGAACACACCGGGTTTCTTCACGTGGCCCGAAACTGCGAACAATCGGGTGCCAGAGTTCTTCTCGTTGCCGATCGCCGTGAATGCCTTGGCCCCGTTGTTGATGATCCATGGCAAATTCGAAAGAGTTTCAACGTTGTTGACCACCGTGGGCTGCATATACAGGCCCTTGGAAGCCGGGAAGAACGGCGGCTTCAATCGCGGCATACCGCGATTGCCTTCGAGTGACTCGATGAGCGCAGTTTCCTCGCCGACGATGTACGCCCCGGCACCCCAGTGCAGCATGACGTCGATCGAGAAGTCGGTGCCGCAGATGTTCTTGCCGATGAAGCCAGCGGCGTACGCGTCGTTCAGCGCCTGCGCCATGCGCTCGTGCGCGTGCGGCATTTCGCCTCGGATGTAGATGAACGCCTGCTTCGCCTGAATTGCCCAGCTCGTGATGAGGACGCCCTCGATCAACTGATGCGGATCGCGTTCCAGCAGGATGCGGTCCTTATAGGTGCCGGGCTCGGACTCATCGCCGTTGACGACGAGATAGCGGGGGAACACGTCTTTCGGGAGAAAGGACCATTTCGTGCCGCACGGGAAGCCCGCGCCGCCGCGACCGGCAAGGTTGGCCGTCTTGACCTCCTCGATCACTGCCCCCGGATCGGTCGCAAGCGCTTTGCGGAGAGCGTCGTAGCCGCCGGTACGGAGGTAGCCGTCGAGAGTGTGACCATCGGGTTGATCCCAGCGGGTCGTGATCATCTTGAGAGGTGCCGGCATGAGCTAGTTCCTCAGATGCTGTCGTGGCTGGCGCGGCGGTCGGCCGGGATGGACTGTCGGACTTTGGAGAGCGTCCCATGCAGCGGGATCTCGGAACGCTTACCGAGTCGCAGGTCAGCGACGAGGCCGTCAAAGTCTGCGCTGGTGACCTTGTGGTGGTAGCGGTAGTTGACCTGCAGGCAGGGTGCCTCGGTGCACGCAGCGAGGCACTCCATCTCCTCAAGCGTGAACAGCCCGTCGGACGTTGTTGCGCCAGGTCGGACGCCGAGCGAGTCGGCTGCGTGATCAAGCAATTCCTCGCCTCCGAGCAGCATGCAGGAGATGTTCGTGCAGACGCCGATCAGGTATTTGCCTACCTCGTGAAACTTGAACATCTCGTAAAAGCTCGCCGTGCCGTAGACCTCGGCGGGCGTGCACCCTGCGAGCTCGGCGATCTGCTCCATTGCGGCATCGCTGAGGTAACCGTCCTGCTCCTGCGCGAGATGGCAGAGCGGGATCGTGGCGCTTTTCGGACGCGGGTAATGACCCACGAGCTCGCGGGCGCGTTCGAGATTTGCGGGAGTGAAGCGGGCCATATGCGTACGTATCTCTTTACTGTTCGACCTACCGGTCGACCTCACCGAGGACGGGGTCGATCGAGGAGATGATCGCGATTGCGTCGGCGACCATCGCACCCTTCATCATGGTGGGCATCGATTGCAGGTTCACGAAGCTCGGACCACGCATGTGCATCCGGTACGGCTTGGTCCCACCATCGCTGACCATGTAGCAGCCGAGTTCGCCGCGGGGCGACTCTACGGGCGCGTAGACCTCCCCAGCGGGAACCTTGAAGCCGTCGGTGAAGAGTTTGAAATGGTGGATGAGCGCTTCCATCGACTCATCGATGCGGCCGCGCGGCGGCGGGGTTACCTTCTTGTTCTGCGTCCGGTAGTCACCCATGGGCATCATGTCAACGACCTGGCGGACGATGCGGATCGATTCACGGATCTCATGCAGGCGGATCGCGTAACGGTCGAACGCGTCACCATGTGTGCCCACGATCACGTCGAAGTCGACCTTGTCATAGGCGAGGTACGGCATGTGCCGCCGGAGATCCCACTCGACGCCGGTCGAACGAAGGATTGGACCGGTAGCGGCGAGCGCAATCGCTTCATCGGCCGAGATGACGCCGACGCCCTGAGTTCGATTGAGGAAGATCGGCTGCCCGGTCAGCAGCGTGTCGTACTCATCAAGGCGGGGCTCGATCTCTGCGCAGAGCGAGAGCACTTCCGCCTGCCAGCCGGGTGGAAGATCCGCTGCAACCCCGCCGGGGCGGATGTAGTTGTGATTCATCCGAAGACCGGTCGTGCGCTCGAAGAAGCTGAGCACGAGTTCGCGTTCGCGCCATCCGTAGATCATCATGCCGACGGCGCCGAGGTCCATGCCGTTGGTGGCCATGAACAGAAGGTGACTTGCCATCCGGTTGAGCTCGCACATGAGCATGCGGATCCACGTTGCACGGTCCGGAATCTCGATATCCAGCAATTGCTCGGTCGCCATCGAGAACGCCAACTCATTGAACAGCGGACTCAGATAGTCCATTCGGGTGACGTTGGTGCCACCCTGCAGGAAGGTGAGATTCTCAGCCGTCTTTTCCATGCCGGTATGGAGATAGCCGATCACTGGCTTGGTGCGGAGTACCTGTTCGCCGCGGAGTTCCATCATCACGCGCAGGACGCCGTGCGTGCTTGGGTGCTGAGGGCCCATATTGATGATCATCGTCTCGTCGTCGCCGAGTTCGATGTTGTAATCCTCGGCGCTGTAGACAGCGGCGTCGGAGTCCGACACACCGCGCAATACTGCGCCCTCCTCGCGTTCGATTTCCTTGGCTGACGTGTCGGTCCGGTCCTGCATTTCCTGGCTGGTGTTCATGTCGAACCGACTCATCTCGCCTGGGGTGCGGACTTGAACTGCACGGGAATGCGACCCATCGGGTCATCCTTGCGGAGGGGATGACCCTCCCATTCGTCGGGCAGAAGAATTCGGGTCAGGTCTGGATGGCCGTCGAAGGTCACACCGAGCAGGTCGTAGACCTCGCGCTCCATTGCCTCGGTTCCCGGGTAGAGATCGTAGAGCGATGAAATTGACGCCGAAGACTCTGGAACCTGCGCGCGGACGCGAATCCGCTGGCGATTCGAGTGAGACAGAAGGTTGGCAACGATCTCGAATCGTTCACCGACCGTGCCTGCCGGGAGGTCCCGATCGGTAGTCATCAGGTAGTCGACCGCAGTGAGATCGACACACATGTTGAACCCGGTCTCCTTGAGTTCCGTGACGAGCTTGATGTACCCGGAGGTGGAAGCGTGCGCTGTCTTCTGGCCGCGGCTGTACGTGATGGGCGCGCCGTGAAGAGTCTCGGGATCGGGCGCCGCAGACGTTTCGTCGGTGCTTCCGGCAGTGGTCTGGTCGCTCATGTTCGCTACCAGCCGGCGGTTTGGAGTTGGTGCAATATCACTTGGGCCGACCAATCGCGATGGTGGGCGGAGGTGCGTCCAGCATGATCCCGGCACCGGCACCGCTGTCTTGACGCCTCTTCGTGATCTCGCCGGTCTTGATCTTCTCGTGCAGCGTGAGGATTGAGTAGATCAGCGTCTCCGGTCCAGGTGGGCAACCTGGCGCGTACACGTCGACCGGAACAATCTGGTCCACTCCCTGAACGATGGCGTAGTTGTTGAACATCCCGCCGGAAGACGCGCAAACACCCATCGAGATCACCCATTTCGGTTCCATCATCTGGTCGTAGACCTGACGAAGTACCGGTGCCATCTTCTGGGAGACGCGTCCGGCAACGATCATGAGATCGGCTTGGCGCGGAGAGGCGCGGAAGACTTCCATGCCGAAACGGGCGAGATCGAACCGCGAAGCACCGGTCGCCATCATCTCGATGGCGCAGCAGGCAAGTCCGAACGACGCCGGCCACACACTGTTTTGGCGACTCCACTTCACAAGCGATTCGACTGTGCCCGTGACGAAGTTGTGGTTGAGATCCTCGAGGCCCATGTCAGGCCGCTTCCTGTGGTTCACGTGGAGGCTTCGGGATTCGCCGAATCGACGATGCCGACGTCCGAAGTTCATCGGGGACCCGGAGTGCTACGGACCCTTCGAGTTCACGAAGTCGCGCAATCGGGCCCCAGTCGAGCGCGCCGTTGGAAATGAGATACACGAACGACACCAGAACGGCAATCGAGAAGATGACCATCTCAACCAGACCGAACGTGCCGAGCCTCCCGAACAGGACAGCCCACGGGTACAGGAAAATGATCTCGATATCGAAGATGATGAAGATCATCGCGACGAGATAGAAGCGGACGGGGAACCGCTCCGCCGTCTCTTTGTCTGGAACGATCCCGCATTCGTACGGCCCGATCTTGGCTGCCGTTTCCTGACGCGTCGGCCCAAGCACGGCGCTTGCGACGAAAGAACCGAAAACGAAGAGCGTCGAAACGATCAGTAGCAGAACGATCGGGAGGTAATCGGCCATGAGCCGTCAGGCTGCTTTCGCGAACTGTGACATGGCAGCCATGACTTGCTTGTCGCGTCGATGAAGGTTGAAAAGCGACAGGCTGAGCAGGACGAGCGAACAGAGAAAGATAACGAAAGGCGGCTGACGACGCGAGCCGAGATCGCGAATCAAGACAACGGTCGTGACGGGTTTTGCAGTATCGGGCACTTCCTTCCCGTCTTTCTTGACCGCCGTCTGCTTGGCTTTGCCTTTGTCGTCGTACTGCACGACACCATTCACGGTGACGTCTTCCAACAACATTGGTTGGACCTGACCGACGTAGTAGTGCTTCGAGTGCAGGAGGCCGCGGAACGCATAGTCCGCCGGGTTGTACCACTTGCCACCAGGCTCGATCTTCGGCCACACCTTCAGACGCTGCTCGCCACCGATCTCGTACCCGGAAATCGGCACGTAGGTGGCCGTCTGACCCTCGGGTACGAGCCGTGCATCGATCGCTGATTGAGCCTCGCCACGCGCGGGCGCACCGTCGGCGACGGCCTTCCAGCCCTTCGGCACAATGGTGGTCGCCTCGTTCGGTATTCGCGTGACAACCTCGACCTGCGCAGTCTTGCTGTCGGTGATTGCCTCCTGCACAACCCATTTCGGAGCGAAGCCGAGCAGTCCGATGCCGTAAATCATCCAGACCAGGGTCATCAGGACCATCCATCCCCAAAACGCGGCCGACGCCACCAGAAAACCGAGACGGTTGCCAATATTCGTAGCAAGAATGAGGTAGCAACTCCCACAGAGCACCAAGAACTGGATGGTGGGAAAGAGAATGCCTCGAAACGTCGGATTCCATCGGAGGTTCGCCACGACCCCACCGTCGTTGACGAGCGTGGACAGCACGGCCGACATCACAGCCTCCGCTCGTAGTCGACGATCTTTTCGATCTGTTCATCCGTGAGGATGGTCCCGAAGTAGGGCATTCCGCCGCCGGACCAATGGTTGACGCCACCGGTACCGTAGGCTTTCGAGTCCTCCACACCGTTCTTGATGTATTCGATCTGAGTGACTTTCTCGGGGAACTGCTGGGTCAGGCTGGACTCGGAGAGCCGCGGACCGTAGAAGCCGCCGCCGGATCCGTTGGGCTCTCCGTAGCTGTAGCCATTCGTGTGACAGCGAGCGCAGTTCGAGTTGAACAGGAGCTCACCATCCGACGCGGCGAGCACCTTTTTCGCGTTGTCGAGGTTTCGGGTTGCCTCAGCAAGTTTGGCTTCGGCGGCTGCGATCAAACCTGGATCGTTCGCAGTCTTGGCATCGGCGAGACCCTTCGTGGCGGTCAGGAGCGGTCCCGTTGGGTTGGACGCTGCCTGCACCGCTTTTGCGGAGTCCGTCTTGATCTTCGCGAGAGCGTCGGTTGATTCCTTCTGGGCTCTCTCGGCGGCTGCCTCGAACGCCTTGTCGAACGCCTTGTCCGCGCTATGACCGTTGCTGTTCCATTCAGCGTTGTACACCTTTACCGCTTCTTCGTCCTGTTCCAATGCAGCAAAGCGGAGGTAATTCACGAGGTCATCGATCTGCTGTTCGTTGGCCGGTCCGCCTCCCTTGATCCCCCACGCGGGCATTGGCTTGTTGGTGCCGCGCCCATAGATCAGGACGTTGCGGATCTGTTCCCTCCGATAGCGAAGGGCAACGTCGTTGACTCTCGGTGCTAACCAAGTGACCTGCTTCAGTTCCTGCTTCTTCGTTGAAGGGTCGATCTTGGGAGTTCCATCGGCGTTGTACTGCGCAACGGACCAGGACGTGACGCCGCCGCCGCCGTCTGCGCCGTGACACTTCGCACAGTTGAATCCGTTGTGCTCGGCGCCGAACGACTCCTCGCCGCGATGGACGCTTCGCTTGTCGAAGCCCCGAATCGCGCCCACTTCACGCCCCGGTTCAGCCAAGAAATAGGCGGGCAGTGACACGGCCATGATTGCGATGCCGATGAGGGCCCAGCCGAGGAATCGATCGAGGCGGGGCCCTTCGAACTCGTCGTCTTCCGGCGGCACTTTCCGGTTGGGCGCTCCGAGAAAGCTCTCGATGTTCGACTTCGGCGTACGCCGATTCTCGGTAATGAGGTACAGCACCCAGGCCAGCAGAGCGACCACCAGGATGGTCAGTCCGACGGCCTTCTGCGGCGTCGCCGCGAGCACGTTCACAGTGTCAATGACGTTCATGTTCTCCTCAGCAGCCATCATTCGGAGACGCAGTGGGGGCCTTCGGCCTCTTGCCCGGTGGTGTTGACGCCAATTGCGGGACCGTTGGTACGGGCACCCGAGTTGACGCTCACGATTCCGCCATCCACGCTGACGGCAAATCGATCAAGTCCGCGCGGTGCCGGGCCGGCCTTCTTCTCACCGACGCGGTTGTACTGCGAACCGTGACACGGGCACTCGAACCATTGCGAACTCTTGCACCACGGCACCTTGCAACCCAGGTGCACACACTTCTGGTAGAGGGCAACCACGCCCTGCTCCATGCCCTTGTACACCGTCTCGCCGTAGCTGGCTTTGCCCTTCGCGAGCGCTTCCTTCGGATACGGGACGAGGTAGGTGCGGGCCTCTGCGACGTAGAACGGCTCCTCCTTCGTCTTGATGTCGGCGAGGATGTCATCGAGCTTGCCGACTTTGACGGTCGCGCCGAAACCACCCGTCTGGCTTGGCCAGAGAAACGCCAAGAGAGACGCACCGAAGCCGCCGAGGCTCACCAAGAACAGGACGATAATGCTGCGGTTCATGAACTGACGCCTGACAACGCCTAGTTGGTCGGCATCCATTGGTGGACGGAGAATGTCGGGCACGCTCGCCGCTTCGACGACAGCGACCGCACTCCCACCACGTTGCGCCAACGCCACGGAACGCTCCAGCGTGCGACCTGATGCCGCAGGTGCCTCGTTGTCGCCGACCGCGGCGCGATGACGGCGCTGACGGTCGCGCCGTTCTGTCTCCCGCGCAAGGAGTCCGGTCGCGGCGTTACGGTCGCTGCTCCGAGCCGTGACGGCCAAGAACAGCACTGCCAGGACGACGACAACGATGATGGCGATGAGGAGTGTGGTGCCAGTGCTCATATCTATTTCGGTGCGCTTGGGATCTCGGTGCGGAGGTGTCTTCTTGGAGCTCAGAGCTCGAAGAAGATGCCCTTTTGCCAGGGAAAGATGAAAATAAAGCCAGGTCCTCGGAAGAATGATCCGATGATGACGAGGACCGCCCAAAACATCATGAAGATCGAGAACAGCGAGATCGCCACCTTGCGGTCTTCTGGCTTGTTGGACGGATTCTTGTCGACGTAAGGCGCGAGAATCAGGATGAACAGACCCATGCCGGGAATGGTGACACCGGCCACCATGGGGTGAAACATCGTGAGCAATTCCTGGAGACCCAGGAAGTACCACGGCGCTTTCGAAGGGTTCGGCGTCTGGTTGTAGTTCGCCAATTTGAGCAATGGGGCGTTGATGAACACCGACATGATCATCAAGACGGTCAAGCAGGCGAGCGAAGCGACGAACTCACCGACGAGGAGGTGGGGCCACGTGCTCACCTTGTCGGTGGGCGTTGCCTTCACGTCCTGAATCGAACCGGCTTTGACGACGGTAAGCAGCCGCTGGTTGTGGCCAGCCGGCCCCACAAGACCAGCCGACGCTGGGGTCGCCATCGCTGCGGCAGCGGCGGTTGCCCCACCCGTCGGTTTGTCGAGTACCGCGACCCCGCCACCACCCGCCGATGGGGCCTCGCCCCCGCCCGAGGCCTTGGCCGCCTTCGCAGCCGCGCTCCGGGCGAGCAGGTGCGCAGGAATCTTGCCGGTTTGTTCCGCCTCCGCATAGCTAGCCGCATCACCGGAGTCGGGCGCCGCGACAACTGGCATGGGCACGGCCTCTCCAGCCGCAGCCGCCTTCTTCGCAGCGGCGCGAGCCTTGGCCTCTTCGGCCCGTTTCAACAGGTGCTCTGGGACGTCTGCCACGTGGACTCCTTGTTCGATTCGAGGCGGCTCTCAGGTCACAGAGGACCGGAGATACCGCCGTCCTTGCGGACACGCCAGAAGTGAATCGCCATGAAGATGACAATGACGAAGGGAAACAGCAACACATGCAACACATACCATCGCAAGAGCGTGTCCGTGCCGATCTCAACACCTGACAGCAAGACGAATCGCGACTGCGGGCCGAACACGGGGGTGTAGCCGATCATGTTCGTTCCGACCGTTACCGCCCAGAGTGCCAACTGATCCCAGGGGAGGAGGTAGCCGGTGAACGAAAGCAGCAGCGTCAGCATGAGGAGGATGACGCCAATAACCCAGTTGAACTCGCGCGGTGCCTTGTAGGCACCGTGGTAGAAGACGCGGGCCATGTGCAAGAAAACGGAGAGCACCATGAGGTGCGCACCCCACCGATGCATGTTTCGCACGAGGAGCCCGAATGTCACGGCGGTGTGCAGCGTTTTGATATCGGTCCACGCTGCCGCCTCGGTGGGCCGGTAGAAGAACATTAAGAAGATGCCCGTGACGGTCAGCACGATGAACAGGAAGAACGAGAGCCCGCCAAGGCACAGTGTATAGCTGACCTTGACCGCGTGGCGCTTCACTTTCACGGGGTGAAGGTGATAGAGCAGCGAGTTCATGATGACGTAGCTGCGGTTACGCGGCGAGTCGCTGTAACCCTTGCGAAAGATCGATCCTGGTCGGAAGATCGAGTTCCAGGCTTGACTGCCCTGGACCTTGTCCACCCGTTCAGCGACCTTGTCGCCGATGCCTGGCTTCATCGGTGTTGCCATTCGCGCTCCTTCGGAGTCATCACCGGATTGTGCGCCCTTCGGGCGCGCTGAGACAGTTCCGTCGAACCGAAGCAGCTCCGCCGCCGGTTGGACGGCGTACGTCGTGCTTCGCCCTCCTCCCTACAGGGTTGGATATCGCGACCGGTAGCGGAAGGCTGGGAACGCACTAGAACCGCATCCCGTAGGAATAGCCGTGCTTGTTGTCGCGCATGTGCTGGTCGCCATCGCGAGGGGCCACGCCCGCCTTGCCCATGATGATGACGCCGGTCGGACACCGGTCCACACAGAGACCGCAACGCGTGCAGACGTCCTCGTCCACGACGAAGACGACGTGATCGTCGGGATCAGTTCCCGGCGCAACGACGTTGACCGAGTCCTCGACGGTGCCAGCGGAGAGCATATGGATGCACTTCCACGGGCAGATGTCCACGCAGCCCTCGCACATAATGCATTCGGACTGATCGATATGCAGGAACTGCTTGGGCTTGACGCTCTTGTTGAGGTCATCCACGGTGATTTCCGCGAGCGTATAGCCGCCCGGGAAATAGGGCATCGGTGGGTTGGCATCGGTCTTGGCCATTGCGACCTCAGGCCTTCTTCACGAGCGGACGCCCATAGGTCGATGTCGGTGCCAGGGCGGCCTTCGCAGAGGCCTTCTTGCCACGCTTCTGCCAGGCACCCCAGAGCGCGATGTGAACACCGAGAAAGACGATGTAAATGTTTGCGGCGACGAAGTCCCGCACGTGTTCCTTGCTGACCAAGACTCGACCGCGCCCGCCAAAGGTGACCCCACTCGGCCAGAACGCGTTGCTCTTGTAGCTGTAGAAGTGGTTTTCCTTCTCGCCGATCAGCTCGCGAAGTTTGCCCGCCGGGATGCCGTAGGCATCGGCACGCCACTTCAGCGGACCGTCGGCCCACGAGAGGAACTGGTGAGGTACCACTCCGTATGCCCAGAACATCACAAAGAACAAATAGAGGCTGCCTGCCATGGCCTCGCCCCACGTGACGGGCGTGCCGACAGGGCGACGCTTGCCGTACGCGGCGGGGAGAGCAATGAACACGATGAGTGCCAGCAACGAGGCGAAGAACGCAACCACTCAAGTCTCTTCCTTCTCGGGTCTTTCCTGCTTGACACTCTCGCGCTCGGCGGCGACAGCCACCTTGTGAATCAAATCACATTGTACTTCGGTCGCCGCTCGTCGTGCGTACGAACGCCGTTTCTCGGGAGCCGTTCTACCACGACCGAACCCGGGGTCGCCGAATCGCACTTCGATCGATGATTGGGCGTGACCTCCAAACGCGCCTAGATTCAACAGGGCATGAGCCCGTGCGCGGGTTACATCAACGCTGAATAGCGCGCCCGGAAGTCGGGCGCTGTCTCCGGAGGACCACGTGGCTGAAGTACCCCCGCACCTGCTTGATCGGGCCAAAGCGCGTCGCGCCGCCCTATCGGGTGAAGGCGTCGAGGCCCCGAGCCCGACTCCGACCGACACCACCTCCCCGGTTGCATCTGTGCCGGCCGCACCGGTCGATCCAAGCGCCGCGGACGCCGCCGGTGCCGCTGCCCCCAAGGTGCCGAAAGCAGGCGGCCGAACCGCAGCACCCAGGGTGGAGAAGGTTCGGGGTGCTGCATTCGCAAAAATCTCGTCCGTCTTTCTCCTGGCCGGGCTCCCGGTCTGGGCGATATTCATGTTCAACACATGGTCAACCCCGCAGGCGCGTGCCGACACCCCACAGTCGATCGGCCAGAGCCTGTACAACGCCAACTGTGCCAGCTGTCATGGCGGCGATGGAGCGGGTTCGGACAAAGGACTTGTCGGACGTCCGCTGTACAACGGCGAAGCCGAGAAGACCTTCCCCGACCCCATCGAGCAGGCAGCATTCGTGAAGCACGGCAGTTGCGGTGCGGGACAGCCTTATGGCGACCCCAACCGCGAGGGCGGGCAACACGCGGCGAAAACCGGCATGCCGGGCTTCCCCACACTGAGCGACGCACAACTGATCTACCTCGTCAACTATGAGCGGAATCGTTTGCAGTCGACGCCGAAAGATTTCCCCGTGAACGTCCTTGCAAAGGTTGGGGAGGATCCGACCATCGCGGCGGAGGAACCCTTCGACGCCGCTACGTTCCAGATTCCCGAAACACTCCAAGTCTGCCCATAGCTGCGTCTTGCGTCCCGGCTGCGGCTGCGGTGACGAAGGCACCGAATTGCGGGGCGCTCACCGCAGGGTCATCAATCCCTCATGGGGCGTGCGTTGACTCCTGGTAACCAAATCGAAACCAGATCGATTTCGGCCCAGGAGGTTCCGCCATGTCCACAATGCTCCGTCCGTCGCCTGCGACGCTCGACGTTCTTGACCCGTCCGACGCGCCTTTACGACGACAGCGGTCCAAACGAGGAGAAGGGGACCGCCTTCGCGACGAGATCCTCGACGCTGTCGACGCGATACTCATGGCGAACGCCACCCCCGACGCCGTCTCGATCAGAGCGGTTGCGGAGCGGGTGGGCTGCACCCCGCCTGCCATCTACCTCCACTTCTTCGACAAGCAAGAACTGCTGTTCGACGTGTGCGCGCGCCGGTTTCGCCAACTCAACCAAGCCGTCGATCTTGCGGTGGCGGCGGTCCCAGACTCCGACCCGCTCGGACGCCTTGAGGCAGGGATGCGGGCATACGTCCGTTTCGGTCTTGATCATCCCGAGCACTACCGGATTCTGTTCATGGGCAAGTCGATCCTCACACCCGATCAGCTCGACGAACTCCGACGCCATGGGGTGAACGGACTCGATCCGCTCGTCGACCGCTGTCGCCGATGCATCAAGGCCGGTGTCGTGACGAGCGAGGATCCGAAGCTGATGGCCTATGGCGTTTGGTCCGTCGTACACGGCCTAGTGTCGCTCCAAATCGCCAAGCCCCACGTCGATTGGCCGGCGAACCACAAGCTCACCGATCACCTCATCGGCACCCATCTACGGGGTCTCACCCGATAATCTGGCTCACAGCGTACGTGCGACAGCGGCGGCCGATTCGGCCGCCGCTTCGACAACCCGTGCAAGGTCAACGTCGGAGTGGGCGAAGCTCGGGAAGAGTGCCTCATAGGCACCAGGGGCCATTGCGATGCCACGGTTAAGCATCTCGTGGAAGAACGGTCCGTAGAGCCCGGCGGAGTTGGTCCGTTTGGCGTCGTCGTAGTTGCGCACCGGGCCGGGGCCGAGATGGACTCCTACAAGCGTTCCCACCACCGGGACCTGGGCCGGAAGTCCACCGGACCGGATGGCACCTTCGAGCGCTCGGCCGAAGTCAGCGACGCGCCGAGTGAGCTCGGCAAAGGCATCGTCGGTGGCGAGGTCAAGGACGGCAAGACCCGCAGCGGTGGCGAGTGGATTTCCGGATAACGTCCCCCCCTGGTACACGGGCCCGATCGGGGCGAGAGTGAGCATCGCCGCACGGGTCCCACCGAAGGCACCGACTGGTGCGCCGCCACCGATGACCTTGCCGAAGCACCAGAGGTCGGGCCGGACGCCGCTCCATGCGGTCGCTCCCCCGTTGCCCAGACGGAAGCCGGTGATGACTTCGTCGAAGAGAAGAAGCGCACCCGAACGGTCACAGGCGTCGCGAAGGCCCCGGAGAAACCCCTCGTCGGGGGCGACGAGGCCCATGTTGGCGGCGACAGGTTCGACGGCGACGAGCGCAACGTCGGAACCGATCTCGGGGACGACGTTGAACGGCGCAACGATCGTGTCTGCCACGGCGCTGAGCGGCACGCCATCGCAGCCCGGCAGGCCCTGATTGGCAACACCGCTCCCGCCCTCAGCAAGGAGCGAATCGGTCGCCCCGTGGTAGCAGCCAGCAAACTTGATGACTTTCGAGCGGCCCGTGATTCCGCGGGCGAGGCGAACGGCGCTCATCGTGGCTTCCGTGCCGCTCGACGTCATCCGCACCATCTCCAGGCCCGGCACGCGAGCGCACATCGTTTCGGCGAGCCGAATCTCGCGCAGCGTAGGGGCACCGAATGTGGTGCCCTGGGCGGCCGCGGCCTGCAACGCCTCCACGACCTTCGGGTGGGCATGTCCTACCAGTGAGGCTCCGTAGGACTGTACGAGGTCGATGTACTTCGTGCCCTCGACGTCCCACACATACGCCCCTTCGCCTCGCTCGACGAAGTAGGGGGTGCCGCCGACGCTTCGGAAGGCACGGACCGGCGAGTTCACGCCGCCGACGAGCACCTTTTGCGCCCGCTCGAACAGGGCCGCGTTCGTCATCTCACCCTTGCGCATTGCGATGTGGCTCATTGGGATGCCTCGGCGAAATCGCGGGCGAAATAGGTGAGGATGAAGTCGGCCCCAGCGCGTTTTATGGCCGTGAGCTGTTCCACGGCGATGGCGGGACCGTCAACCCATCCTCGTTCGGCGGCGGCCTTGATCATCGCGTACTCCCCACTCACGTGATAGGCGGCGAGGGGCACCTCGACGGCGGCCCGTACCTTGGCAATGATGTCCAGGTAGGTCATCGCGGGTTTGACCATCACCATGTCGGCACCCTGTTCGATGTCGAGGCGAACCTCTGTCAGGGCTTCACGGGCGTTGTGCCAGTCCTGCTGGTATCCCTTGCGATCTCCCCCGTCGGCAATGCGAACATCGACGGCTTCGCGGAACGGGCCGTAAAGCGCCGTCGCGTATTTCGCGGAGTACGCGAGGATTGCAACGTCGAAGAACCCGCTCGCGTCGAGTGCCGCTCGGATAGTTCCGACCTGACCGTCCATCATGCCGCTCGGCGCAACAACCTGCGCGCCCGCGCGCGCTTGTGCAACTGCTATGCGCGCATAGATATCAAGCGTCTTGTCGTTGTCGACGCCACCTTTCGCGTCGAGGACCCCGCAGTGGCCGTGGCTCGTGTACTCATCGATACAGAGGTCGGCCATCAGCACGAGGTCGTCGCCCAAGTCGTCGCGTAGGTCCTGCAACGCGAGCTGCACGATACCGTACGGGTTCCACGATTCGCTGCCCTCAGCGTCCTTGTGCATCGGCACGCCGAAAACGATGACGCCCGGCACCCCAAGATCGGCCAGCTCGCGGACCTCCTGGCGCAACGACTGGCGTGTGTGTTGCATCACTCCCGGCAGGGACGAAATTGGGTTCGGTTCGTGGATGCCTTCGCGCACGAAGAGCGGCGCGATGACGTCATCGACGCCCAATCGGCTCTCGGCCACAAGGCGGCGCATCGCGGCGTTGACGCGCAGACGACGGGGACGGTGGATCATCCCCCCATCGTGCCAGGGAACTCGCCGGAAGGCGTCAGCGTGACGCCGGTCGCCGAACCCGATCTTCAGCGGGCGAGGCCGACGGGGCAGCTGATCCCGGTGCCTCCGAGGCCGCAGTACCCGTTCGGGTTCTTGGAGAGGTACTGCTGGTGATAGGTCTCGGCGTAGTAAAAGACCGGAGAATCGACGATCTCCGTCGTGATTCCACCGTATCCAGCGGCGCTGAGTTCCTTCTGGAACAACTCGCGCGAGGCGTGCGCCGATGTGCTTTGCGCGGCGTCGGACACGTAGATGCCGCTGCGGTATTGAGTGCCGACATCGTTGCCCTGACGCATACCCTGCGTTGGGTTGTGGCTTTCCCAGAAGACTCGGATCAGCGCGTCGAACGACGTGACGGCCGGGTCGAACACGGCCAGGACAACTTCGTTGTGCCCCGTGCGGCCGCTACAAACTTCCTCGTAGGTGGGGTTCGGTGTGATCCCACCTGCGTAGCCGACGGCGGTCGTGATCACGCCCGGCGCTTCCCAAAACTTCCGCTCGGCACCCCAGAAGCAGCCCATTCCGACGATCAGTTGATGGGCACCGTCGGGGAACGGCGGGAGGATCGACGTGCCAAGCACATGATGGAGGGACGCGACCGGCATCGGGTCGGCGCGGCCGGGCAGTGCCGAGTCCACATTCGGCAGGTCCATTGGCTTGCGGGAAAAAATCGACACGCATCGAGGGTACGACAAATCGACCCGTAAGTCAGCCGACGAGGCGCTGGCCGACGGTGTCGCCGTCGAGCGCCTCGACCGCCTCGACGGCCGCACGGAACGCTGCGGACAGGCTGCGCTCCCCGAGATCGAGGATGTGCGTCGAGCAGCGGTGGCGAAGGGTCGAGGGGCCTGCGTCCCCGACGCTGTGCAGCACGGTGCGAATTCGCCGTTCGCGGTTGACCTCTCGCAGATCGATGCGGGCGAGGTCACGAAACACCGGCCGCAGCAGCAGGTCACCGTCAGTACGACGGTCCGTGCGGCCATATCGGGCCAGCCCAGCGGCGCGAACGCGGACTTGCTGTGACCTCACCGAGAGCAGACCGTCAGGTCGGGCCATCATGAAGCCGCCAGTCCGGTCCGTCTGCGAGATCGGCATCGTGGATACGATGTGGAACGGCAGCGACCCGACCGGTCCGAGGGACCGACGCTCGACGATGTCTTCCTGGAACGAAGCGACGTTGAGCTGCGGGCAGCCCGCGGTCGCTTTGAGCACGGCATGCGCGTTGCGACCCGCGCAGTTGATTACCCGACCGGCGACGATCGTTCCGCTCGAGGTTGCAACCTCGGCTTCCGAGCGGCGGAATGCAATGCCGTCCACTTCGGTCCCGAGGCGCACATCGACGCGCGGAAGCACTGAAGCGCTCAGGGCGAGCGAGACGGTACGCGCGTCGGCAAGCAACGTGCCCGGAATACGAACAGCGGCAGACCCAACCAGCGCAGGTTCGAGGGTCGACAACTCCTCGCCGTCAAGCCACTCCGGCGAGAGCTCGGTAGCGGCTCGGTCGAAGAGCTCGCGGAGACGTGCGCGCTGGTCGGGTCCGGTCGCCACGATCAGATGAGCCGTCGGAGTGAGGGCAACGTCGAAACTACGAAGGAAGTCCTGCAACTCCCGTCGACCGGTTCCGGAAGTCGGCGCAATCGACGTCAGGGTGTCGCCAGCAAGCTCGCGGTCGCCGCGTCCGCCGTTGACTCGGATTTCGCTGCGACGTTCCACGAGCGTCACCGAAAGGTCCGGTCGACGTTCGAGGAGCACGTGCGCGGTCGCCAGACCGATTGCGCCTCCACCGATGACGGCGACATCACAGCGGCTGGTCGTTGACACGTCGTCCATCGTTGTTCCTCCGATCACGTCACGCTTGAGTCCGACGCCTCGATTCATCGGAGCGGAGGCGGACCGCTTGGCTCAGTTCTTATGAAGCTCCGCGTTTAGTCCCGTCCACACGGCACCGTTGGCGACCACTTCGACAGCCCCGGACTGGCTGTTGCGGCGGAACAGAAGGTTGCTCTCCTTGGACAGTTCGCGGGCCTTCACGATCGTGCCGTCTGGCAGCTTCACACGAGTTCCCGCAGTCACGTAGAGGCCAGCCTCGACGATGCAGTTGTCGCCAAGGGAAATGCCGATGCCCGCGTTCGCACCGAGCAGACAGCCTTCGCCGATGCTCACGACCTGCTTCCCGCCTCCGGACAGCGTGCCCATGACCGATGCCCCGCCGCCAATGTCGGACCCGTGGCCAACGACGACGCCAGCGCTGATGCGTCCCTCCACCATTGATGCACCGAGCGTGCCGGCGTTGAAGTTGCAGAAGCCCTCGTGCATGACCGTTGTTCCGTCGGCGAGGTGCGCGCCGAGTCGGACGCGGCTTGCGTCGGCAATCCGGACGCCACCGGGAATCACGTAGTCGACCATCTTCGGAAACTTGTCGACGCCGTGCACCAAGACGTTGTGGCCCGAGGCACTCAGGCGGGCACGGACGAGATCGAACCCATCTGGGTCGAACGGGCCGACGCTCGTCCACACGACGTTGTTCAGCAAGCCGAACGCACCATCCAGTGACACCTCGTGTGGCTTCGTGGACCTGTGGGAGAGCAGGTGGAGTCGGAGGTACACGTCGTACGCGTTCACCGGGGCATCGTCGGGTGAACCGATGAACGAGACCACGATTCGACGGACGCCACCGAGTGGAGCGGGCGCGTCGAGCGCGGCGCGTGCAGTCTTCAAGGCCTCGACGTTGTGGTGCGCTTTTCCGTCGCCCTCGGTCCAGCCGAAGCACGCGATTGCCCCGTCAAGGCCCGCGGCGTCGAGAACATAGGTGGCAGTACCGGAAAGGTGCCCGACGACATCCGCAAGTACGGCCGCTGACCCGTAGTTCTCCTCACGGTTCACGACCGGGTAGCTCGTGTCGAGGATCTTGCCGCTCGGTGCCATGACTGCGGTGCCGACGCCGAACGCGAACGCGTTGGCGTAGCCGTCCCGGGCCTGAACGGTGTCGATGTGCTGTTTGAACTCCGCTGCGCTTGCGATTTCGGTCGTCACGGCCGAAGAGGGTAATTGGTGCCAGCGGTTCTCCAGGCGCGAATGATCGCGTCGAGGAGGCCGTCGAGCGTGCTCGGCTCCGCAGTGGCGTTGACCGCGACTCCGTGCGACATCGCGGTGGCCGTTGTTGCGACGCCCATGCTCACGACGATCCCGGGGAGACGTACGAGGCCCGCGGCCTTCACCAAGGCATCGACCGTCGAGGACGAGGTGAAGCAGACAAGGTCGGCTGCGCCGAGCCGTGAGAGATCGGCGTCGTCAGGCGCGACCGGCACGGTCCGGTACGCCTCCAGGACTTCAACCTCCCAGCCTTTGGCACGAAGGCCATCCGGCACGACGTCGCGCGCCACGGCCGCACGCGGGAGCAGCACGCGTCCCGGACCGTTGGCGAAGGCTTCCACAAGCCCTTCGCCGATGGCTCGACGGGGCACGAGCTCGACGCTGTGACCCGCCGCAGCAAGGACGGACGCGGTACCGGGCCCGACGGCCGCAACCTTCGAAACGTAAGCCCGCACGCCGGCGGCGTCCACGGCTTCAACGAAACGCCGCGCTGCGTTCGGTGAGGTCAATACAACCCAGTCATAGGTGGCGAGATGGGTGATCGCCGTTGACAGAGCCGCCCCGCCATCGGCCGGGTCCACGATGGCGATGATTGGTATCTCGACCACGTCGGCACCAAGGGCAACGAGCCGGTCGACCAATGGCCCGGCCTGCTCAGCGGCTCGGGTCACCGCCACCGTTGCGCCTTGGAGCGGGAGCGGATCGATCGACGCCACGTCGAAACGGATCGAGTCAGCGGGCATCGAGAAGATCCTGTCCGCCGGTGGACAGGAGCGTCTCGGCAATCGCGCGGCCGAGCCCCTCCGGGTCGTTGCTAGGCCCGGTCATCTGGGTGCGAACGACCCGACCGCTAGCGAGCTCAGCAACAAGGGCGTCGATCTCGATCGTGTCACCTTGCCCGCTCAAGACGGCCAACGCCCCGACCGGCAGGTCGCAACCCCCGCCGAGCCGCGCCAGAAACGCTCGTTCGGCGAGTACGCACACGGCGGCAACAGGATCGGAAATCGCCTCCACGAGCAAGCGCGTGCGCCCGTCGTCAGAGCGACACTCCACCGCAAGCGCACCTTGCGCGACCATCGGCAGCATGCTCTCGACCGGGAGCCACTCCAGGACGTGACGCTCGGCGAGCTCCGCGATCAGCCCGAGACGCTCCGCACCGGCTGCGGCAACGATCACCGCATCGAGCTCCCCACCCACCCGCCCGGTGAGCTCCCCACCCACCCGCCCGGTGAGCTCGCCGACACGGGCTACCCGCGTTCCGACATTTCCTCGAATCTGCACGAACTCAAGATCTGGACGCTGCGCCCGGAGTTGCGCAATCCGACGAACCGACGAGGTGCCGACGCGCGCCCCGATTCGAAGGGTTTCGAGTGTGGCCCCGACGAGTAGGTCCCGGACATCGCCGCGGAGGGGAATCGCAGCGATCACGAGTCCCGGCGTCGGTGTCGAGGGCAGGTCCTTCGCGCTGTGGACAGCAATGTCCGCGTCACCGCGAAGCACGGCTGCCTGTACCTCCTTCACGAACACACCCTGCCCGCCGAGTTCGTGCAGCGGCGTTCCGATCGCCTGCGTTCGATCGCCTAGGGTATCGACGAAGATCGGATCGACCTTCAGCCCAGTGTGCGCCGCTCCGAGCAACGCTGTGACGGTTGCGGTCTGCCAACGAGCAAGCGGACTCGATCGGGTGGCAGCGCGAAGGGGGGATGTGTGGGTCACGGGTGGCCGTGGCCGAGAGACCCGGCAGCGGGCCCGTCGTCCACGTGATCCAAGCCCGGGAGATCGAACCCGAAATCGTGACCCTCAAGGCCGAACATGGAGCGGGTGGCATCGACCATCCGCTGGCCTTTCGTCGTGCCTGCACCGGAGCGCAGGGCCATAGTGGGCTCGTGCAGCAGCTTGGCGAACATCTGCCGACTCGCCTGGTCCAGCAGTTCACGCTCCTGCTCGGTGAGCCGCGAGCCGATGCGCTCAATCTCTGCTCGTCGGATCGCCTCGGCGTGGTCGCGCAGCGCTCGGATGACCGGCGCAATCTGGCGGGCGGCAGCGCTCGCTGCATAACGCTCTGCCTCTTCATCGACGATTTCTCGGACGCGGTCGATCTCTCGTCGGCGCTCGTCGATACCCACCTCCACGAATGCGCGGATCGAGTCGAGATCGAGAAGCGTCACTCCTGGAATTGCGGCTGCGGACGGGTCGACATCGCGGGGTAGCGCGGCATCAACGATGAGCAGCGGCATGCCATTGCGAGCGGACATGACCTGGGCAACGTCGTCGCGCTCCAGCACGGTCACGTCCGAGCTCGTCGCCGTGAGAAGCAGGTCGACGCGTTCAAGCGCGGAAGGCAGTTCGTGCAGCGGAACCGCCACGGCACCGAGGCGACTGGCTAGTTCGACCGCTCGTTGGCGCGTACGGTTCGCGACAACAACATCGCTCACACCGGCGTGCTGGAGCGCCGTGACCATGCTGACGCCGATCTCACCAGCGCCGAGGACGAGTACCGAACGTCCGACGAGACTGCCGCCGAGTCGTGCTGCGGCGAGCTGCACTGCGGCGTGTGAAATGCTCGCTGTGCCTCGGGCGATTGCGGTCTCGGTACGCGCCCGCTTGCCGACCTCCAAAGCATGGCGGAACAATCCACCCAAGTTCGGACCGCTGGACTCGCCGAGGCGTGCGGACTCCCAGGCACGTCGGACCTGTCCCAGTATTTCCGTCTCGCCGACGACGGCGCTGTCGAGACCCGACGCGACGCCGAAGAGGTGTTTGACGGCCGCCTCGTCGTAGTTGGTGAAGAGGTGCTCGGCGAAACGGTCCCGAGGCAGCCCCGACACACCGCAGAGGAAATCGTGGATTTCGCTGAGGGCACCATGGAACGTCTCGCAAACCGCATACACCTCGGTGCGATTGCAGGTCGATAGGACGACGACCTCGGCGAGGTGATCCCCGCGCCGGAGGTGATCGAGCGCCTTCTGCAGTGCGGTTGGTGCCACCGTCATCCGCTCAAGGACGTCGAGAGGAGCACTGCGGTGGTTGAGCCCGACGACGACGACCGACATCAGGTCCTCGGAGCGATCAGCGCGCAGGCGGACATCGGTCCTATTCTTGCCGCTGCGGGAGACCTAGCCAAACAGCGATCGCAATTTCGGACCATGACCCTCGTCACGTCCTTGCCGTGTTGTGCACGCCGGGCTCGGAATCGTCTCGGTGATGCTGGTAGTAGCTGAGCACCTGGAGCTCCACAGCCAGGTCCACACCGCGCACCGCAACATCGTCGGCCACGGTCAGGGTCCCCGGTGAGAAGTTGAGAATCGATCGTATGCCCGCCCCGACCATCTGGTCGGCAACCGCCTGGGCGGCTGAACCCGGTGTGGCGATGATGCCGATCGCAACGTCTTCGCGGGCCACAATTTCTCGGAGTTCACTCGTGGCGCGAATTGGGAGCGGCCCGACCATCGAGCCTGCTTTCGCAGGATCGGCATCGAGCAGCGCGACGATCCGAAACCCGCGGTCGGAAAAGCCGCTGTAGGAGGCGAGCGCGCGCCCGAGGTTTCCGATCCCAACGATGACCACCGCCCAGTTCTCGCTCAGGCCGAGTTCACGACCGATCTCGACCACAAGATTCTTCACGTCGTACCCGACGCCCCTAGTTCCATAAGAACCGAGGTAGCTGAGGTCCTTGCGGACTTTCGCAGCGTTGACGCCGACGAGGTCGGCCAACTCCTCGGACGACACGGTGTGGTGTCGGGCACGAAGCAGCGCTTGGAGGCCGCGGTGGTAGATCGGGAGGCGGGCGACAGTCGCGTCCGGGATGCGCCGGGGGGAGCGGGACACGGGGCCACCCTACGCCGCTTGTGCACGCGTTCACAAGGTTTCGACTCGTCGGGACGAGGCCGCGCCAGACTGGACGGCGATGATGACCACTGCGCTCGCCGTTGCGTCTGCCCTGGTCGCATTGGCGTTCGCCTTTTCCACGTACGAGCGTTGGCTGCTGCGACGTTCGCCGCAGCACCTCATATGGACGATCGCTTTGACGGTGTTCGTCGTCGGGGCCGGGGCGCTGGCTTGGGGATCGGCGGTCGGGTGGTCGCCACTTGCCTTCCGCGTCTTTTACGCCGCCGGTGCCGTGGCCAACGTCCCGGTGTTGGCCCTCGGACAGCTGTACCTGCTCGTGGATCGGCGTGCTGCTGACCGTATTGCCCGAGTCCTCGGCTTGCTGACTGCGTTCGCTGTCGGGGTGGTCATGGCGGACCCGCTCACCAATTCGGTACCGACGGACCGTCTCCCGCAGGGCGATGAGGTGTTCCACGTTTGGCCACGCGTGTTCGCGGCGGTCGGGTCCGGCGTGGGTGCGACGGTCCTGATCGTCGGCACCGTTCTTGGCATCGTTCGCATTGCCCGAGCCGACCGAGCGCCCGCAGCCCGTCAGCAAATGGCCGGACTCGTGTTCCTCGCGCTCGGCACCGTCGTGCTGGGGATGAGTGGCTTGTTCAATAGTGTGCTCAACGCGATGGCGGCCTTCTCGGTCACGCTGATGGTCGGCGTCGTAATCCTGTTCGCGGGGTTCGTTCTGTCGACCGCCGGTGGCAGCACTACGACAGTTCTCGGCGCAGCGTCTTCCCGCTGAGGCCGCGGGGAATCTCGGGCACGAAGGTGATCTTCGTTGGGCACTTGTAACGGGCAAGTTCCTTGCCGCAAAAGGCAATGAGGTCGTCCTCCTCGAGCATCCGGTCCGATCTGGCAACCACATATGCCTTGACCGTCTCGCCGGTGTGGGGGTGTGGCGCTCCGATCACGGCAACGTCGGCTACTCCGGGATGGTCGGCAAGGACTTCCTCGACCTCGTTCGGGAACACGTTGAAACCCGACACGATGATGAGGTCTTTTTCGCGGTCGACGATCGTGAGGTAGCCATCGTGGTCGGCAACGGCGATGTCGCCGGTGCGTAGCCACCCGTCGCTCGTGAGCGCCCGCGCCGTCGCCTCCTGATCGTCGAGGTAGCCGTGGAACACGTTGGGTCCCTTGACCCAGATCTCGCCGGGGTCGCCGACGAGCGCATCGTGTCCGTCGTGGTCGACAAGTCGCAGTTCAACACCGCTGACGGGTAGGCCAATCGTGCCGCGCCGCGCGTCCAGCGACGCGGCGGTGACAACCGGCGACGCCTCGGTAAGTCCGTAACCCTCACCGATTGCCACGCCGAAGCGGTCTTCGAAATGTGCGGCAACCGTGGGGTCAAGCTTGGACGCGCCAGAAACAGCGCGTCGGACGCTCTCGAAGTCACGTCGCGTGGCCTCGGCCGTGGGCAGTGAAGCCCAGGACTCGTACATGGGCGGGACGCCGACGACGATGGTGAGGTTGCGTTCCCGAATTGTCTGCAGCGACGACAACGGGTCGAAGCGTTGAATCAGCACGATCGACGCGCCGGAGAACAACGCCTGGCCGAGCGCGCCGTTGAGCCCGTAGATGTGGAACAACGGCAGGACCCCGAGCACAACGTCGTCCGACGTCATCGCAGTGTCGGTGTTGGCCGCTACCTGTTCGAGATTGGCGAGCAGGTTCCCGTGGGTGAGCTTTGCGGCTTTCGGGGAACCAGCAGTTCCGCTGGTGAACATCAGCACGGCGAGATCATCGTCTTCGCGCTCGACCAGCGGGGAGGCGTCGGCGACGAGAAGGTCTTCGATCGGCCGTGTGTCGGAAAGGTCGACGCCCTCGGGCACGAGTACGTACTCGATACCAGCGTCGGCCCGGTCGATGTCGGCGAACGCGTTCTGCGCCGTGGGCCCGACCACAACCACCTTCGGACGCACGACTCGCAGTTCACGCTGCAGTTCGGCCGTGGGGCTTTGCGGGTTCATCGGAACGACCACGCCACCCGCGCCAAGCGCGGCAAGGTACGTGAGCGCGAAATACCAGTTCGACGCCATCACGATCGCGACGCGGTCACCCGGTCGCACGCCCAACTCGATCAGCCCACCTCGGACCGCCGCGACCTGTTGGCGGAGTGCGCCGTAGGTCGTGATCTCACCGGCGCTGATGACCGCGGGTGCGGCGTCGGGGTGAGTGTCGATGATTGAAGCGAGATTGCGGTTCACAAGTTGCGGTGCGGTTGCAGACATGGCCTGTGCACGGTACGCCATGGCCTGTCCCACGGCTGGTCTGTTCAGTCCATGGCTTGTCAGCTCAGTGAACGAGCAGCGTCCGAACGACTCCCGTCGTCGACCCGCCGGTCACGGGCGACGTCTTCAGGAAGAACAGCTGATAGATCGCCGCGCTGAAGAGGGCGACGAGAAGGAGGGCGAGCACGATCGTCGTGGCTGGACGCATCTGCCCATTCTCGCCGCTTCTCGCGCCTGCTCGGGACGTGTCGATCGGCCGGTTTCCATGGCGTACGCATCCTTGGGGGTTGCGCGCAGCATTGGGGGTTGCGCGCAGCATGTCCTGAGCCCCCAACGGCTGCGCGCAACCCCCAACCCCCAACCCCAAGCCTTGTCGGGCGAGTCACTCGCGGCCGGAATCAATGAGCGTTACTCAGCGGGGTGGATGCGGACGGCGGAGCCGCTGCCGAGCCCCAACTCGACCGATGCGTTGCGCTGGTCGAGGCACACCGACACAAGCCCGTAGGAGTCGACCACGAGACCGATCTCACCCGACTTGATCCGCCTGTAGGTCTCTGCGCGATGCGCCGTGCGGGTGCGTCCGCCCCACGAGAGGGCAACCGTGTCACCGAGCTGATCGATTTCGGAGGGGTCGACGTTGAGCTGGACGTTGCCGAACCGGTCGACCCACAGCGCCTCACTGTGTAGGCCGTCCTCCTCCGCCCGGGTCAGCGGGAGGATTCCGGGGAGCAGCGTGACGGGATCGATTTCGTCGCCGAACGCCTCAAGGGGAACGTCGCAACAGAGTCGGGCCGCGACCGGGGCAAAGATGTCGCGCCCCGCAAAGGTCGGGCCGGCAGCTGAGAGGTGGTACTCGTCGTTGGTGAGCACGACCGCCCGCTTTGCACCGCCGAGCATGGCAACAGCAGGCGCAAGCAATCCGTTGTCGGGCCCGACCAAGACGCTGTCGCCCGCCTCGACCGCCACTGCCTTGCGTGAGGTGCCGACGCCCGGGTCGACGATGGCCATGACGACACCGTCCGGCAGGTACTGGATCGCCCGCACGAGAGCGAGCGACCCGCCACGAATGTCGAATACAGCGATGTCGTGGGTCACGTCGAGCACGTGCGCATGCGGAGCGAGCTGCCGGATGACCCCCTTGCAGACGCCCACGAACTCGTCGGCGAGGCCGTAGTCGCTGAGAAAGGAGATGTTGTCCACCGTCGTTCAGCGTCCGAGCTCGCGGCTGCGCTCGGTCGCTGCGACCACGGCATCGTTGAAGGCGGCCCGGACCGCGCGGCTCTCCAGCGCCCGCAAGCCCGCAGCGGTTGTCCCGCCTGGCGACGTGACGTCGCCGCGCAGCGTCGCCGCGTCTTTGCCTGACTCGGCAAGCATCTCGCCAGCGCCCCGGATGGTCTGGACCGCGAGCGTCGTTGCCGTCGCTCGGCTGAGCCCCGAGAGGACGCCGGCTTCGATCATCGCCTCCGCCACGAGGAAGAGGTACGCGGGGCCCGAACCCGAGAGGCCGGTGACCGCGTCGAGCTGAGACTCCGTCACACGCTCGACGACGCCGACCGATGAGAGGACCTCCTCGGCCCAGTCGAGATCGTTTGGGCCGGCGGACGCGCCCGCAGCGATGGCCGACGCGCCGAAGCCAACGAGCGCGGGCGTGTTCGGCATCGAACGGACGACGGCGATTTCTGGGTCGTCGAGCCATTTCTCGATGTTGGCCGTCGTGACGCCGGCGGCGATCGACAGCACGCGTGCGGCATTGCCCTTCAACGCCGCACACACCTCGGCGACATACTGTGGCTTGACGGCGATCAGTACGCCGTCGGCGCTTACACCGGTGGCGTCGGGGCAGATGGCGATTCCGGCGAACTGCTGGCCGAGGACGACCCGGCGGCTCTCGTCGGGTTCGACCACCACGACCTCGCCGACGCTGCACCACCCACGCCGGAGCAGTCCGCCGAGAAGCGCCTCGCCCATCTTTCCTCCGCCGATCAGCGCGAGTCGCACCCGGATTTCACCGGGTGGGCGGGAGGGGAATTCGTTGTCACTCACGGGCGGCACGCTACTGCCGCAGGTTCGACTCGGGTCTGAACGTCCAGAAGCCCGGAGGCTGCACCAGCCGATTCGCACTTCCCCGAACGAATCGACCAGCAGACGCCACCGGGCTCCTTGGTGATGGGAACGTTACCGGCGCTCAGCTAACTGCGCAAGAGGAGATCCGCGCGTCGCGTCGAGAAATGCGCTAGGGCTCAGGTCGAAGCGCTCACCGAAGCCACCCGACGATTGCGGCCACAGCGCCACGTTGAAGCCCCAGCGTGACTCTGTGCGGTCAAACTGGCGCTGTGCTGCCTTTCGGTCGGAACCGGTCGCCGAAGGTCAGGGTCATCGCGGTGCGAAAGCAATCCTCGGTGTACGCGTACGTTGCGCCGAGCAGCCGATCCAGTTCATCGTTCGGATCGCCCGCCAACAAAGCGGCAAGGGGCAGTTCGCCGCGCAAGTACACCGCGTCCTCAGGGCCGATACAGAACCTCAGACCGTAAAAGCGCTGGCTGGACCGGAGCAGGTACTCGAACGTCTCCGCTCGGTTGTCCTCGGGCCAGGGCATGAAGTACGACTCGGCGTGTACGACCTGTTCGCCCACGGTGAACCATACGGTGGTCACTGCCTTCTCATCGCCCCGGACGCGCACATACCAGCGGTCCACCTCGGCGTCACGTTCGACGCTGCTCACGATCGGATTCTCGGCGACGAGCTGCGTGACCCAGGCCTCCACGAGGGTCACGAAGCGACCGCGGTCCTCGTAGCGCAGCGTCATCGCTCAGGCGCAGCTGACGAGGGCACCGACTCGGAGGTCTCCGTAGAGGCGACGCAGGCGAGCGGCGCTGTAGCTCCATGCGTAGCGGAGGGAGCGTCCGGCAGCATTGAAGCCCATAGCCGCTGCCATCTGGGGGTCGTTCAACATCGAGTCGAGCGACGCTGCCCAAACAGCAGGATCACGGCCGTCGATGAGGAATCCGGTCGAGCCCGGGTCGACGATGGTCTGCAAGCCCCCGACGTTGGCGGCGATGACCGGCGTGCCGCACGAGCCTGCTTCGAGGGCGACGAGACCGAACGATTCCGACCGGCTCGGCACGATGCACACCTCGGCGGCGCGGTAGTAGGTCGAGAGCAGGTGGTGGGGCTGGGGAACGACCCACCGAATGCGATCGGCGACGCCGAGGTCGCGGGCAAGCGTGTGGATGCGGGCCACCTCTGCTGCGCCGTCGGACCCGCTCGGTCCGCCGACAACGACGAGTTGTCCGTCTTGACGCTTCATCGCGGCGAAAGCGCGGATGGCAAGCTCGGTCCCCTTCAGGGGCTGGATGCGGCCGACGTAGAGCACGGTCGGCAGGTTCGCAAGACCGAGCGCCGCCTTGGCCCCGCTGCGGTTGCCGGGCGAGAAGAACGCGTGATCGACGCCGAGTGGGACCTCTTCGATCCTGTGGGGATCGGCACCGTAAAGGCGTTGCAATTGCTCCGATTCGATGCGCGTATTGGCGAGGACGATGTCGCTGCAGCCGATCACCGACGTTTCCGCTCGAACCCGAGATTCCGGTTCGATATCGCCCGCCTCGATCTTCACCATCGCGAGCGTGTGGAACGTGGTGACGAGCGGGAGGTCCAGCTGGTGCTTGAGGCGGTGACCGGCGACGGCGGAGAGCCAGTAGTTGGCATGGATCACGTCGGGCCGAAGACCGAGCAGGTCGAGGCGATGACCGACCGCGTCGGCAAACGCGTCGGTGAGATCCGGGAGATGTTCCTTCGGGATTTCCCCAATCGGACCGGCAGGCACATGGTGCACACGGAATCCGGGTTCGACGCTGACGCTGGGCCGCGTGTCCGTGCCGTCTGCACGGGTGAACACCTCACACGCCACGCCCGCACGAGCGAGCGCAGTGGACAGCTCACGCACGTAGACGTTCATGCCCCCGCCATCGCCCGTGCCCGGCTGGGTAAGCGGGGAGGTATGCATGGACAGGACCGCAACGGAGATCGTCATGAGCAAGGCATCCAACCGCGCGCCTAGGCGCTTTGTTCCGCGACGACCGGAACACGGTTCTCGGCCTGGAAAGAACGGAGCACCTGCACGAGTGCACGCTTCTGCGAGTCGTTGAGGGTGGCGTCGGACCGGATGGCTGTAGCAAGGTCGATGGCGTCGGAGCGTTCATCGAGGATGCCGGCCTGGACGTAGAGCGTCTCGGCGGAGATGCGCAGCGCCTTGGCGAGCTGTTGGAGAATCTCGGCGGACGGCTTGCGGAGGCCGCGTTCAATCTGGCTGAGGTACGGGTTCGAGATCTGCGCCATGTCGCTCAGCTTGCGCAGCGACAGACGGGCCACCCGACGCTGGTCGCGGATGAAATCGCCGAGCTGCTGGGCGCGATCCGCGAAGCCGTCGTCGGGAGCGTCAGGGTCGTGGCGTCGCTTCACTAGGCGTGGATCTTGGGTCTGTTGCTGAATCAGGATTAGTTGCGCAGCAGGCCGTCGACCGTGGCACGGCCGGAGCGGTACCGCTCGATCAGTTCGGCCTGGAGGCGGTCGTACACATCGTGGAGAGCTCGACGCTCGCGGGATACGACCCGCTCAAGCTCGATGAAGCGCTCGGCCAGCTCGGCAAGCTCGCCATCGGCGAGATCGGGGGAGCCCTCGATGTCGATGCCGCCGGACGCGTCCATGATGCGCCGTTGCGCCCACTCCTCCTGATCGTCGCCGGGGTCGCTGGTGAGAAGGCGTCCGTTGGGGGAGTGTTCGTAACGCTCATCGACCAGCACGTCGGCGAGGCGTTCGACGAGCGACACGACATCGGAGTTCTCGCCCTTGGCGCGGGCCCGGGTTTCGAGGCCGAGGATGTCGATACGGGTCTGCAGCAGACGGCGAAGGTAGGACGCAGCGTCTTCAAGACGCTGGCAGTCGGTCCGCCGGTCGCGGATGGCCTCGATCGGCCACGTGTCGATGCCGTCGAGGAACGCCGGTGCAAGAACGCGGTCGAGGTTGCGGTTGGCCATGTCTGTGAGGTTAGACGAGGGTCCCGGCTCTGGTTTCGGCGGGCGAGCGGTTCTGGTTCACTGTCGGGCGTGGAACCTGAGATCGAACGACATGGGGCGGGGGTGCTCGTGGTGCGACATGGGCAGACATTGTGGAACGCGGCGCATCGCTGGCAGGGGTGGGCCGACGTCGATCTTGACGATCTCGGCGTCGCGCAGGCCCAGGCTGCGGCGCATCGTTTGGCCAGCGACCTCGACGGAACACCGCGGATCGTCACCTCGGACCTACTGAGGGCGAGTCATACCGCCGAGGTGTTCGCCGCTGTATTCGGCACGACAGTGAGCGAGGTCCTCACCGATCTGCGCGAGCGCAACGTCGGAAACTGGTCGGGGAAGACGACGCCCGAGATCGAGGCGGCGTGGCCGGGACAGCTCGACGCGTGGCGTCGTGGTGATCTGCCGATGATCCCCGGGGGCGAGAGTGAGGCGGACCTGAACGTCCGGATCGGCCGTGCCTTGGGGCGTCTCTGCATCGAGGCAGCGAACGAAGACACCGTCATCGTTGCCGTCACCCACGGGGGTGTGATGCGGACGCTGACCCGGAACCATCACGTCGACCCGCGTCCGGTGCCGAACCTCGGGGCTACCTGGTTCCGTTGGGACGGAAGATCCACCGAGCATGCGGGTGAGCTCGACCTCCTTGACGGGTCGAACATTGCGACGTTGCAACTCGGGACGGCGCTGTGACAGCGCCGTCCGACGAGCCCACCGGGCATACGGCCGTGCGGGTCATCCGCAGCACGAAGCGCAAACGGGGCGTGTCGGCACGGATGGTCAAGGGCGTCATGGAACTGCGCATCCCGTCGTGGATGGGCAAGGCCGACGAGGCCAAATGGGTCACCGAGATGCAGGGACGCTTCGCCCGCAAGGCGGCGTCCGACCAGACCGATCTCGTGGCCCGATCCTCCGACCTCGCCAGACGGTTCGACCTGCCGAAGCCGAACACGGTCCGCTGGGTGACGAACCAACAGTCGAGGTGGGGTTCGTGCACACCCGCCGACGGTTCGATCCGTATCTCGGACCGTCTCGCCGACATGCCTACCTGGGTGCTCGACTACGTGCTCGTCCATGAGATGAGCCACCTCCGCCATGCCGACCACGGACGGGCGTTCTGGACGATGGTCAACCGCTACCCCCGCACCGAACGTGCCCGCGGGTACCTGATGGCGAAGGGGATCGGGGAGGGCGCAAGCGACGACGAAGACGCCCCGGACTGAGGCCTGACCGGGCTACCCGCCGGAAACGGGAGGCAGCACCGCTACTTCGTCGTTGCCCGTCACCGGGTCAGCGTCGACAGCTGGTTCGCCGTTGCGCCACACCCGGCAGTGCGGGAGAAGTCGGCCGAACTCGGTGCCGAACGTGGCGACGGCTGCCGCGAGAACCTCACCGACGGTCGAGCCCTCGACTGTCGCGCGCTTGGTACCCGCCACCTCGCGTGCTTGGGCGAACAAGAGAAGAGTGGCCATCACCCCGACCGTACCGCCCTGCCGAGGCATCCGCAGCCGCTCAAGCCGCTCGAAGGCTCGACATGAGACGCGCCACGGCAAAACAGTCCTGTCGAACCAATTCACTGTGCGATCTGTTGCGCTGAGAGCACATCGTGAAGGACGGGCGGGGCGACAAAAAGTTCCGGACGCTCCAACACGGGGTGGGCGTCGCAGCGGACGAGGAGGGGATCGGCACGAAGACGTTCCGCGTTGATCGTTGTCCCGCAATGGTCACAGGACCCGTAGGTGCCGTTGTCGAGCATCTCGATCGCTCGTGCAACACCGGCGATCTCCCGCTCGAACGTCTCAAGGGTGAGCATCGTGAACGTCGGGTCGGGCGGCGGCCTGCCTGCATCGTCGGTCAAGTCGAACTGGTCATCCACGGGCGACGACGTTACTGGCGAGTCGCTGGCCACTCGGTCAGGACTGCGCTGGTTGGCAGTTCGGACACCAGTAGACCCGTCGAACTGGAGAACCCAAGAGCGCACTCTTCACCGTGGTGCTGCATCGCCGACACGGACGTCCGGTGCGCCCGTACACCCAGGGGCGACTCGCCCCACCTCCCGTGTCGCGGGCGAAGGGCCGCGCCATGTTCGTGCGCATCAACTCGGCGCAGCGTCGGACCAACGCGACGAGCAGTGAATCGGACAGCGACGACGGCGATGCCCAGGGGTCCAGTCCTGCGAGGAACAGTCCTTCGCATCGGTACACGTTGCCGATCCCAGCAACGACTCGCTGGTCGAGCAGCAGTTCGCCAACGGTGGTGGGTTGGCGTGCGGCGATGCGACGGGGGACGTCGCTCAGGTCCAGTGTCTCCGCGAGCACGTCGGGGCCCAGCTCGGTGAGGGAACGATCGCCGAGGACCGCGCGCTCGGTGTCCAGCGTCGCAATGGGGACGTTGAAGCACACGGCCACCCGGTCGCCAGCCGTGATGACGAAACGGGCCTGGCGCTTCGACTTGTGCCAACGGGCATCACGCTCGTACACGTGCCAGGAACCCGTCATCCGCATGTGGGTGTGGAGGGCGAGCGCTGGCTTGACCGATGTGTCGTCGGCAAAGGTCATCACGAGATGCTTGCCCTGAGCCACAATGGTGATGAGTCGGCGTCCAACGACCCGCGACAGATCGATGCCGGGAAACGTCGAGTAGGCCTCAGTCACGACGCGTCCTGCCAGCCATGCCGACAAGTTCGCGGCGCTGCGATGAATGGTGTCGCCCTCTGGCATCGCCGACGAGTCTGCCCTGCGTGCGCCGCCGCAACTGCACGCTTGACGCCGGGCGCGTCAGGTGCTTCGCGGTACGTTGACGCGCTCGCGGTACGTTGCGAGTACGCAGAACGTACCGCGACCGACCGAACGTACCGCGAAGGGTCCAGCCTCGATCCCGACAACACGTGACGGCCAGGACCGGCCCACGAAGGCGCGTGGCCGCGTACGCTGCTTGCCCATGTCTGAGCTCGTGACGGTCGCCGCGGTGCAGATGCGGATGGGGCGCGAGGTGGGAGCGAACGTCGATACGGCGGAGCGCCTGGTGCGCGCCGCTGCGTCACAGGGCGCACACATTGTGCTCCTGCCTGAGCTGTTCGAGCGTCCGTACTTCTGCAAGGACCAGCTCCCCGAGCAGCTCCTGTTCGCCGAACCGATTGACACGAGTCCAACGGTCGCCCGGTTCGCCGCCCTCGCGGGCGAACTCGGCGTCGTGCTGCCGATCTCGGTGTACGAGTTAGCGGGACAGGCGAGGTTCAACACCGTTGTCGTAGCCGACGCCGACGGAAGCGTCCTCGGCCGATACCGCAAGAGCCACATACCCGACGGACCTGGCTACACCGAGAAGTACTACTTCTCACCGGGCGACACGGGGTTCCGCGTCTGGGCCACTCGGTTCGGCACGATCGGTGTGGGCATCTGCTGGGACCAGTGGTTCCCTGAGTGCGCACGGGCGATGTCGCTGCTGGGCGCGGAAATGCTGCTGTACCCCACAGCGATCGGTTCCGAGCCGCCGGACCCCACCTGGGACTCGAGCGGGCATTGGCGTCGGGTGATGTGCGGCCACGCGGGGGCCAACCTTGCCCCGGTCATCGCGGCCAACCGCACTGGTCGGGAGGTCGGCTCGTCAACGTCGATTCGGTTCTACGGCACGTCGTTCATTGCCGACTCCACGGGAGCGATCGTCGCCGACGCCGAGCGAGCCGATGAGGCGATCATCACCGCAACCTTCGACCGGACGCTGCTCCGACAACAACGCGCGTCATGGGGGCTATTCCGCGATCGACGCCCGGACCTCTACCGGCCGCTGATGAGCCTCGACGGGTCCGTCGGATGATCCGCCTTGTGTGCCTCGACGTCGACGGGACGCTAATCGGAGCATCGGGTCAGCCGACCGAGGGCGTCTGGGCGGCGGCCGACCGGGCTCGGGCAGCTGGCATCCACCTCGCGTTGTGTACGGCTCGCATTGCGATCGGTGGGGCGTGGTCGTGGGCGACCCGGCTCGACCACGAAGGCTGGCACCTGTTCCAGACCGGCGCGTCGATCGTGCATACGGCCGACCGGCGGACCCGTTCTACGACGCTGCCCGACGGCGCTATCGCCGCATGTGCCACTTCCGCCGCCGAGCGGGGGTGGACCATGGAGGTTTACTCCGACTTCGATTACGCCGTCGACGACGCAACCCCGGCGGCGGTCGATCACGCTGTGTTGCTCGGTGTTGCGTTCGAGCGGCGTGCCCTATCGACGCTGCGCGGCGAGGCGGTGCGGACACAGTTCATCGTCGGCGTTAGCGACGTCGGGGCAGCCGTGGCCGCAGCACCACTGGGATGCACAGCGTCCGCCGCGACGTCGCCGCTCATGCCCGGACTCCACTTTGTTTCGATCACCGCTGACACGGTTTCGAAGGCCTCGTCGATACTGGCATTGACTGCGCTTCTCGGCCTCACGGCCGACGAGGTGATGATGGTCGGCGACGGCCAGAACGATGTGTCCGCCCTCTCGGTGGTCGGACTGCCTGTGGCTATGGGCAACGCCCACCCCGACGCGATCGCCGTGTCGCGGATCCAGGTCGCGGGCGTCGAGGAGGACGGCGTCGCGGAAGCGCTCGACCTCGCAATCGCCACGCACTGAAGAACCACCCGATCGAACCACCCAATCGCCCGATTCGCCTTTCGGGTGGTTCGATCGGGTGGTTTCTGTCCACGGTGAGTCGGCGGTACGGTCGTGACCATGCGCATTCTGGTGACCAACGACGACGGCATCGACTCCCGAGGATTGCAGGTGCTCACCCAGGCGGTAAGCGCCCACGGTGAGGTGATCGTGGTCGCTCCCGACAGCGAATACTCCGGAGCGGGAGCGTCGGTCGGCGCGCTGCACCTCATCAAGCCCGAAGTTCGGCGCACAACGATGGACGGCGCGTCCGAGGCGTACACAGTCAGCGGACCTCCGGCGCTGTGTGTGATGTTCGCTCGGATGGGCGTGTTCGGAACGCTCCCGGACCTGGTGGTGGCTGGCATCAATCCAGGGGCAAACGTCGGACGGGCGGTGTACCACTCGGGCACGGTCGGTGCCGCGCTGACTGCCCGCAACGGCAACATCTCCGGCATCGCGTTCAGCCAGGAGGTCACCGGCTATGGGATCGAAGGTCAGGGCTGGGACGACGTCCTTGCGGGCCAGCTGTGGGAGTCGGCCGGATCCGTCGCGGAACGGATCGTCGGTGCGTTCGCCGCCGCCCTGCCGGAAAAGGCCGTGTGCCTGAACGTCAACGTGCCGAACCTGCCGGTCGCCGAGCTGAAGGGGTGGCGTTACGCCGAGGTCGGCATGACCGTGCCGCGGTCCATGCGTTCTGCGGCGCTTGAGCCCAGGCCCGGACACGACGGGTCCTTCTTCGTACGGATGGAGTACGGAGAACGGGTCGAGCTGCCACCCGAGGAGGACGGTGGCTCCGTCGAGGCCGGGTACGTCGCGCTCTCCTGGCTGACCAGGTTCCGCCACGACCCCGCCGTGGGCTACGACGACGCCGGCGTGCGAGCGGCCATCGAGACGCTCACTCCCGCAGGCTGAGGACCGACACGCACGGTTTCACTGTGCGCTGTGTTGCGCTCAACGCACTACGAGCCCGGACGCCTCACGCGTATTTGGCGAGGCCCTTCGGCGTCGGCACGAAGCCGTGCTCCTTCAGCAGCGGCACCAACTCGTCGGGGACGCTCTCCAGCACGAGTCGCCGGAACCGAACCGGGCGTCCCGCCGATTCCTCCGTGCCGATCATGTCCGTAAGCGCGCGTATCGTTGCGCGCTCCCAGCTGCCGTCGAACGCTCGGAGCGCGACGGCGCCGCGGCCGCCCTTCTCCAGGTACAACGAAGGCAAGCCGTCGACCAGCAGCACGTAGGCACCGGCCGCCCTCTGCGGACCCTTCACCGGCCAAGGCAGCGACCACCCATACGCATTCGCCGGATCGACCGCCGCCAGAGCAATCACCTGCGGTTCATTCGGAAGCTCCCGAAAAGCACGCAACCGGTCGACTGCACCTGGCACGGCGAATTGCGCGCCGCCGAGTCCCGCAACGAAATAGCCGCGCCGCACACGCCCGCTCTCCTCCAACGTCTTCAGTACCGGGTACATCGCCGCGAACCCGCCGCTGATCCCCTCGCCGCGGATCGCCTCGCGAGTCAGGACACCGTGACGCTCCAGCAGGCTGACCGCGCGGGCGTGCGTCCGCTCCGTCGAAATCGCGCGCTCGGATGCGAGGCGCGCCCGTTTTGACTCGGGCGCACCGTCGTCGGCCAACACCGCAGTAGCACCGATCTCCCGAGCGACCAACGACCAGCGTCCCTGTGCCTTCGGTGGGCCGAGCGCCATGAGGCTGGCGAGTCGCGGACGCCCCGCTCGCCGCGTCGCCGAGGTTGCGGCCACCCCGGCCCGTGCGCCCTTGCGACCCCCGAGCATCGCCCGAACGGCGTTGAACGAGTCGTTCGTGACCTCACCCGACCAGACCAGATCCCACAGACTCTCCACCGTCGCGAAGTCATCGGTGCCTTGGAGCTCGCGGAAGAAGCACGCACCACGGGCACCGAGAACCTCGCGAAGACGCGAATGCTCGACCCCGTCGGGCTGCGAACCGGCAGGTGGATTCACGAGGAGGTGGGCCCGATCCCGGAGGTAGAACGCGAGCCGTCCATCGTCGTTGCCGAGCGGACTCACGCCGACCCACACGACCTCGCCCGCCATCATCAACTCGTCGAGCAGACGCGGCGAGTACCGCGGAAGACGCGCCGGGAAGATGTCGCGCTCCAGTGTGCTCGCCGGTAGCGCAACACCCTGCAGCTGGCCGATGACCTCGTACAGACGATCGACACCGCTGCCAACAGCAGCCGCTCCGACGCCGTGCCAGTCAGGCAGGAACCGGGCGAGCGCGTCGACCGTGGTCGGCTCGATCTCCTTGCGCAGCACGGCCAACGAGCGCTGCCTGAGCTGACGCAGCACATCGGCGTCGCACCACTCCTGCGACGCTCCGTCGGGGCGGAACTCGCCGCTCAGCAACGTGCCGCCGTCGCCGCGCCGAACGAGGCACTGCTCGGCGACGGCGATCGCTACCGCAAAACGCTCGGCAATATCGGACGTTGTGAACGGCCCGTGCGTGCGTGCATAGCGTCCGATCAGCGATCCGAGCGCGCCTTCGACGTCGGCCGGATCGGCAGGGTCGCCACCGGTCCAGCTCAGGAATGCGGCTGGAAGTCCCGGCGGCACATGCGCGCCGATTGCCTCGCCGTAGCGACCAGCATCCTCTGCCGCGATGTAGCGGTCCTGTCCAGCCACCCGCACCACAGCGACACGACGCTCGCGGATCAAGGCTGCGCAGGCAGCGTCCATGAACGAAGCACCACCCTCGCATCGCAGTGCGAGTTCGTCCGCCGAGAGATCACCGATCCGACGCAGCAGGTCATGCACGTGATCGGTCGTGCGCGCGTGTCGGCGAGGATCGAGACACTGCAGCTCAGACTCGACGGCGGCGAGCGCGCGCGGATCGATAAGTTCGCGTAGTTCCTCCGTGCCGAGCAACGACGCCAGCAGGTCCCGATCGAGCGCAAGCGCCGCCGCACGACGCTCGGCGAGGGGCGCGTCGCCGTCGTACATGAAATTGGCGATGTACCCGAATGCGAGCGTCGACGCGAACGGTGACGGGCTCGCCATGTCGAGGCTCACGACGCGAATCTTGCGCGCCCTGATGTCCTGCAGCAGCGACGTGAGCGCGGGCACGTCGAAGGAGTCGCGTAGGCACTCGCGGTACGTCTCCAGCAGAATCGGGAAGCTGCCGTAGCGACTCGCCACCTTCAGCAGGTCGGCACTTCGCTGACGCTGTCGCCACAGGGGAGTGCGCGAGCCGGGTTTGCGCTTCGGCAGTAGCAGTGCCCGTGCCGCGTTCTCGCGGAACCGGCTAGCGAAGAGCGCGGAGTTCGGCAGCTCCGCCATGAGGAGATCATCGAGTTCGTCGGGGTCGAGGAGCACGTAGTCCATCGATGGCGCGTCGTCGGCCTCGGGAAGCCGCACGATGATCCCGTCGTCGCTCCAGATGGCGCGGGCCTCCATGCCGAGACGATCTCGAATGCGCGCTTCTATTGCCATCGCCCACGGCGCGTGGACCTGCGCGCCGAAGGGCGAGAGCAGGCACAGCTGCCAGTCGCCGAGCTCGTCGCGGAAGCGCTGCACCACGAGCTGACGATCCGTCGGCAACACGTTGCCCGTGGCTTCGCGCTCCTCGTCAATGTAAGCGCGAAGATTTTTTGCAGCCAGCGCGTCGAGGAAGTAGCGATCCTTCATCGTGGCGTCATCGAAGGTCTCGGCCAACCGGACGAACTCGCCGATCGCGCGGCCCAACTCGAACGGCCGGCCGAGCTTGTCACCGTGCCAGAACGGCATCTTCCCGGGAATGCCCGGCGCGGGCGTGACCACCACACGGTCGGGCGTGATGTCCTCGATCCGCCAGGTCGACGCGCCGAGCAGGAAGGTCTCGCCAACCCGACTCTCGAAGACCATCTCCTCGTCCAGCTCGCCGACCTTCGTGCCCTCGGGAGTTACAACCGTGTACAGCCCGCGGTCGGGAATGGTTCCGCCGCTCGTGACCGCCAGCATGCGCGAACCGGGCCTGGCGCGCAGCGTCCCGGTGAGCCGGTCCCACGTGACCCGAGGACGCAGCTCGGCGAACTCGTCGCTCGGATACCGGCCGCTGAGGAGATCGAGCAGGCCGGTGATCACGTCTTCGGTGATGTCCACGAACGGGTACGCACCGCGTGCCATGAGTGTCACGTCGTCGACGGTCGCGATGCCGTCGTCGGCCGCGACGAGCGCAACGATCTGCTGGCACAGCACGTCGATCGGGTTGCGTGGCACGCGGGTCTCCTCCACGAGACCCTCCTCCATCCGCCGGGCCACCACAGCCGCGTTCACCAGGTCGCCCCGAAACTTGGGGAAGATCCGACCCTTCGACGCCTCACCCACCTGGTGGCCAGCGCGTCCGACGCGTTGCAGCCCACTGGCGACGCTCGACGGCGCTTCCACCTGTACGACCAGATCGATCGCGCCCATGTCGATGCCGAGCTCAAGGCTGCTGGTGGCGACAAGTGCAGGCAGGCGTCCCGCCTTCAATGCCTCCTCGATGTCGACCCGCTGCTCACGAGCAATCGAACCGTGGTGCGCACGCACGAGCTCTTCGCCTGCCAGCTCGTTGAGCTTCGCGGCGAGACGTTCCGCAAGACGCCGCGAGTTCACGAACACCAGCGTGGAAGTATGCGCGCGTATCAATTCCAAAAGGCGTGGGTAGATTGACGGCCAGATCGACTTGCGGTCCTCCGGGTCACCGCTCGCCGCGCCGTTCATGACGGGCTCACCGTCGGCACCGAGCACCGGCTTGCCCAGCTCGGCCATGTCCTCGACGGGCACGATGATCTCAAGATCGAGCGTCTTGCGAATGCCCGTGTCGACGATCGCCACGGGTCGGGCGCGCCACTTCGCCGGGTCGACCGAGGCGTCGAGGACCTGCCCGCCGAGGAATCGTGCGACCTCCTCCAACGGACGCTGGGTCGCGGAAAGGCCAACGCGCTGCGGGGGCGGGTTTCCCGCCTTCGCGAGCAGCATCTCGAGGCGTTCCAACGAGAGCGCCATGTGCGCCCCTCGCTTGGTACCGGCGAGTGCGTGGATCTCATCGATGATCACCGCTTCGACACCGGTCAGGATCGAGCGCGCCTGCGAGGTGAGCAGCAGGTAGAGCGACTCGGGCGTCGTCACGAGGATGTCGGGCGGACGCTTCGCAATAGCGTTTCGCTCTGCCGCCGTGGTGTCACCGGTACGGGTGGCCACGGACACGTCAGGCACCGCGACACCTTGCCGAGCAGCCTCCCGGGCGATGCCGATGAGCGGTGCGCGGAGGTTCCGCTCAACGTCGTAGATCAGCGCCTTCAGCGGCGACACGTAGAGCACCCGAACGCCGGGTTTCGCCCCCGCGGGACGATGGTGCGTGTGGAGCCGGTCAAGCGCCCACAGGAATGCGGCGAGCGTCTTGCCGGAACCCGTCGGCGCGAGCACGAGCGTGCTCTCGCCGCGCGAGATCGCGGCCCAGCCGAGCGATTGCGCCGGCGTCGGGGCATCGAAGGTGCGCTCGAACCAAGCGCGGGTAACCGCCGAAAACGGTGCGAGCGGATCCTCGGGAACGTCAACACGCTTCGTCGCAGCCACAGCGAAGACCCTACGACGAGGGTATGGCAGTTTCGACGGCGGCTACCGTTGTCCCACATGAGCGAATTGAGCAAGCCAGCCGTCACGTCCCCAGGCGGGACGCCGCCAACAGAGTTGGTGATCGAGGACCTGACCGTGGGCGACGGCCACGAAGCCACCAAGGGCAAGTTCGTCGATGTGCATTACGTCGGCGTGTCGTGGTCGACCGGCCGCGAGTTCGACGCCTCCTGGAACCGCGCCGAATTGTTTCAATTCCCACTCGGTGCCGGGCATGTGATCGCCGGTTGGGACCAGGGCGTTCAAGGCATGAAGGTCGGCGGACGCCGCAAGATCACGATCCCGCCGCACCTTGGCTACGGAGCGAACGGGGCAGGTGGCGTCATCAAACCCAATGAGACGCTGATCTTCGTTGTCGATCTGGTGGACATCAAGTAGCGAAGCTCATCACCGGCCTCTCACGTGGTCGGTGGGAGACTGCGTCGTGACTTCTGCCCTGACCGTGCCTGCGGCGACCATGCCCGAGGCCGGCACCTGCACCGTCGAGACCGACGCGGCAACCGCCGCGGCCATTCATGCATTGTTCGCTGAGGCCCACCGGTTCTTTGAAGGCCCAGCCGAATACAGCGAGCGGTATGCAGCCGGACCAAAACTGACGGGCTGGCGCCGGGTCGGTATCGAGTACAGCCAGTCGCCCGACCGGCCCGACCTCAACGAGACGTTCTGCTACAGGCGTCACGACGACGACGGCACGCTCGCCGAACACCCGCTGCTCGAAGCGGCACGTGCCGTGCAACGGGGCCTCGACGACGCCGCGGCGGCAGTTCTGGAGACGCTCGCCGAACAAGCGGGCGTCGGCGGCCTCGTAGCCGCGATCCGCACGTCGCAGGAATCGTGGCTCCAGCTCAACTTCTCGCGACCCTCGACCGCCACGCGCGAGTTCATTCAGGACGCCCACGAGGACGGCCATCTCGTAACGTTCCTCATGGCCGACGCGCCTGGCCTCGACGTACATCGGACCGGCGACGGATGGACCGCGGTGACGCCCTCGCCGGAACATCCAATCGTGTTCGCGGGCGAGTGCGGCGCACTTCTCACGGGCGACCTCGTGCGGCCAACGCCTCATCGTGTGCGGGCACTCGCCGATGTTCCGACGCGGCTCAGCGTCGCATACTTCGTGAATCCCGACCTCGATCAGGAACTCCGACCCTGGGTGCCGACACCGCGCAATGAGCACGTCGACCTGCTGCGCTGGGGCCAGCAGAACCCGGCCCGCTTCGGCTTGCCAACCCTCTAGCACGCACCGATTTATGTCGAATCGGCGAATGACGTACATCCTTTTCGCCACCACGGGGCTGATGGCGGCGGGTTACGGCGTGATGTTCACCGTGCTGGCCGAGTACCGCGACCGCTACGCCATATCGGAAAGTGGTATCGGCGCGATCGTGGCCGCGGGCTTCTTCACGAGCTTCATTGCGCAGATCGGTCTCGCACCGCTCGCGGACCGTGGCCATGCGAAGCGACTCGTGGTGGTCGGTGCACTGGTCGAGATCTGCGGAACGCTCGGCATGGCGTACGGCACGAACATCGCCGTTCTGCTCGCCTCACGCATCGTGATGGGCCTCGGCGTCGGCATGGCCGTTCCGGCGGTGCGGCGCATACTCATTCTGCGCGACCCGGACTCGCTCGGGGACAGTCTCGGCAAGCTCCTCTCCATCGACGTCGGCGGTTTCGCCCTCGGACCCGTCATAAGCGCACTTACAGTTGGAAGCTTCGGTCTCGCAGCGCCCTACCTCATCATGTCGGTCGCGCTTGCCGCGTGCCTGCCCGACCTCCTCCGTATGAAAGTCGACGAAGGATCTTCGACCGATGCGCACGAACGATTCGCGCTCGACCTGCTCCGCAATCCCGGAGTCGCCGCAGCCGTCCTGATGGGACTGGCCGTGTTCGTGATGATCGGCACCTTCGACGCCCTCTGGACGCTCGTCATGAAGGACATGAACGCGCAGACGTGGATCGCCAAGGCAGGAATCAGCATTTTCGCCCTCCCGCTCATCTTCCTCGGACCGATCGGTGGGCGTCTCGCGCAGCGTCTCGGACCGTTCCGCACGAGCGGCGTCGGGCTTTTGCTCGGTGCCGCCTACATGACCTCCTACGGCCTCCTTCCGACTCCGATCTCGATGTTGGCGGTCGGTGTGACGCACGGTGTGAGCGACGGTCTCACCGTGACCGGCACAGGCATTGCGATCGGCATGGTCGCTCCGCCGCATCGTCAGGCGGCCGCGCAAGGTTTGCTCGGTGGCTGTCAAACACTCATGGGCGGCCTTGCCGCGCTTGGCGCTGGGTCGATCTACGGCGCGACGTCGAGGACGTTTGCCTACGTGACGTGTGGCGTCGTCATGAGTGCTCTCGTGGTAAGCGGCGCGGCCCTGGCGAAACGGGCCGGGTATCTCGGTAAAACAGCAGGAAACGAACCAGCCGTTATCTGCTAATTACGTCGAGTGCGCCGTCCGCGTGCTGTGCCCGGAGCACCTTCTTGTCGAACTTGCCGACGCTGGTCTTCGGGACCGCTGCCACGAAGGTCCAGCGCTCCGGAATCCACCACTTCGCGACCCGCTCGCCGAGGAACTCCTTGACGCTCACCACCGTGGACTCGTCGGCCGCAACGCCCTCTCGCACGACAATGCACGCCATTGGACGCTCGTCCCACTTCGCGTCGGGAATGCCGATCACGGCCGCTTCCAACACCGCCGGGTGGGCCATGATCACGTTCTCCAGATCGATGCTCGACACCCACTCACCGCCTGATTTGATGACGTCCTTCGTGCGGTCGGTGATGCGGAGGAACCCCTGCCCGTCCATCGTTCCCATGTCGCCCGTGCGGAGCCAGCCGTCTCGGAACTTTTCGGGAGTCGGGTCGAGGTAATACGATCCGGTCACCCACGGGCCGCGGACCTCGATTTCCCCTATTGTCCTCGCGTCGCGCGGTGCCACCTCACCGGTGAATTCATTCGATACGATCCGCATTTCGACGCCCGGGAGCACGCGTCCAGCGAGGTCGTGGTAGTCCATTGCCTGTTCGGCCGGAGCGTCCTTCGGTGGACGTGCCAGCGAACCGAGCGGTGAGGTCTCGGTCATTCCCCAGCCCTGCATGATCTGGAGCCCGTACTTGTCATTGAACCGCTGCATGAGGACCCGAGGGACCGCTGAACCGCCGGCCGTGACGCTGCGCAGCGAGGAGAGGTCAAGCGAATGAGACTCGCCGTAGTTCCAGAGGTCGTTCCAGATCGTTGGCACGGCCATCGTGACGGTCGGCCGGAACTCGGCCATCATCGCAGCCAGCGGAGCGGCCTGAAGGAACTGCTTCGGAAACACGAAATCGGCCCCGCAGAAGAACGCGCTGTAGGGCGCACCCCAGGCATTCGCGTGAAACATCGGCACGATCACGAGGAGGCGGTCGGGCTCATCGAGGCCGAGCATCGGACCGCCGAGCGAAGCCAGCGAGTGGAGCCATGTGGACCGATGCGAGTAGGCCACACCCTTTGGGTTCCCGGTGGTTCCCGACGTGTAGCACATGGCCGCGGCGCAGGTCTCGTCGAGGTCTTCGGGCCAGGCGAACTCGGCGGATTCCTTCGCGAGTTCGGCTCGGTAGTCGAGCACCGTCGCGTCGGGGAATGCCGAGGCGAGCGTCGCGTGTTCGTTGGCACCGATCACGAGAAAGTGCGTGACGTTGGGGAGCGTCCCCGCGACCCTGCAGATCAGCGGGATGAGCGAGTCGTCGATGACAATCACGCGGTCGTCGGCATGGTTCGCGACATACGTGAGCTGCTCAGGGAAGAGCCGGATATTGAGCGTATGGAGCACCGCTCCCATCGAGGGAATCCCGAGGTAGCACTCAAGGTGTTCCTGGTGATTCCAGCAAAACGTGCCAACACGCTGGTCGGCATCGATGCCGAGGCGGCGCAGCACGTTCGCGAGGCGTGCCGCGTTCTCGCCGATCTCCGCGAACGTGACGGTTCGAGTGGTGGTCTCGCCGGTCGCAGCGTCGTACGCATCGACGGTCGTGACCTTGGACCCACCGTGGACGGTCGACCCGCGGCGCAGGATCATCGAGATCAGCAGTGGATGGTGCTGCATCGTGCTCTTCATGGTGCCAACTGTACGGAGAATCCACGCTCGGCGGTACGCCGACGAGACGAGCCGCTCACGGCGCAAGAAGATCCTCGGCGGCCTGGCGGACCTGCCAGTCGCGATCTTCCCGCGCGAGGCGCAATGCGGCATCGACCTCGGGCCCCTCGAACGCCGCGAGCGCAATCACCGCCCGACGCCGCACGGTCGCCTTGTCCTTGCAAGCGGCGACCACAGCCCACAAGGTCGAGGGCTCTCCGATACAGCCGAGCGAAGCGGTGGCGGCTTCGCGAACGAGCGCATCGGCGTGCTTGGTGGCGGCCTCGGCGAGCGCGCTGAAGATGGCCGGATCGGAGTCGCGTCCGTCGTTCTGGCCTTCTGACGTTTGGTGTCGTTCACCGAGCGCCCAAGCCGCTGATTCGGCGAGGGTGTGATCGACGCCGCCGACCATCGCCAGGAGCGCCTGGTCCACCGCAGTGGCGGGCTGAGCGTTCGCGGCTAGTTCGGTCGCTCGTCGACAGACACGAACCGATGGGTCACGAAGCGCCGCAACAAGGGTTTCATCGTCGAGCTGGCCGAGGCGGGCAAGGGCCGCATACGCAGCTTCTCGAACCGATGCGTCGTCGGACGAGCAGCCCCGCCTGGCCGTGTCGACGTCACCGAAGTGGCCGGCCCGGATCACGTTCAGGCGTTCGTCTTTCGGGTTCGTCGGAGGTTCGAGCGCCATGTGTCCCACGGTAGGCGGGGTTGGCATGGCAGGCTCGTCTGATCAGATCCACGAACCTTCCCGCGAACCCCCAGGTTCCGCCGACGCCCGCCGAACCCACTGCTTCGAGAGGTCGACGCGTGTGGGGTTTTGTGTCGCGTTGGATCGGGCTGGCAATCGCACTCACCGTGGTGGCTGTCTCCGCTTTCGCCGCCTTCTACACCTTTCCGAATGTCGTCATCCGACCGGGTTCCGCCGACTCGGTCGGCTCGCGACTCGCCGTAAGTGGCGTCGAGGAGTATCCGGCGTCGGGCAAGGTGCTCTGGGCCACGGTCGCACTGGTACCGGAACCGCGACTGCTCGACATGATCGACGGGTGGCTTCGAGACGACGTCGACATCGAGCCGGAACGCCAGATCCTCGGCGACTCGTCGCCCGAGGAGAACCGACGTCAGAGCGTCGAGGAGATGGACGACTCGAAGCAGGTCGCACGGGTGGTCGCGGCGCGCAAACTCGGATACGAGTCGGCGGGCGGCGGCGTCCTCGTTACGCACGTTGAGCCAAAAGCTCCTGCGTTCGGGATCTTGAAAAAAGACGACGTGGTGGTGCGCGCCGACGGACAGTCCCTCTGCCTCCTCGGCGATCTGCGGACGGTGATCTCCAGCCACAAGCCAGGCGAGACCGTACGTCTCGACGTTCGCACTGGTAGTTCGGCGATACGGGCGGTCTCGATCGTGACGACAGGAACGCAGTCCGGACGCGCGGTGATCGGGGTGTACGCGGGCTCGGTGAAGGGTTCGCCCTGCAAGATTCCCTTCGACGTGAAGATCGATACCGCTCGTATCGGAGGTCCATCGGCCGGACTTGCAATGACGCTTGCGCTGCTCGATCGACTGACCGCGGGAGAACTGACGGGTGGTGTTGCGGTGGCTGCCACGGGCACCATCGAGGCCGACGGTTCCGTCGGCCCGGTCGGCGGCGTCAAACAGAAGACCCACGCCGTAAAAGCTGCGGGAGCGAAGCTATTCATCGTTCCGGTCGACGAAGTGGACCTTGCACGCCCGGTGGCCGGGTCGATGAAGGTCATTGGGGTGAAGAACCTCGACGAAGCACTCCAAGCACTTCGTGAGCTCGGAGGCGATCCGCTGCCGGCAGCGAGCACGCTCGTTCCCAAGCCCTGAAAACGCCCGAAACCTTCCCCGAGAGAGGCCGTTCCATGAGCACCAAGACGCCCGAACACAAGGCACCCGAAACCAAGATGAAGAACGCCGAACGACTCAATGCCGAACGGATTCGTTCGGTTCGCTTCGCAACATCATTTCGTGGCCTTGACCCCGACGAGGTACGAGCTCACCTCGAAATGGTCGCCCTCGCCTACGACGCATTGCTCGTCAGTGAGACGATGCTGCGCGACGAGCTGGCACGTAGGAGCGCAGCAGCGCGAGAGGTGCCGCCCGACTCTCCTGCACCGGACGTGCACACTCCTCCTCCGCACATGCTCGATGTCGAGGAACTGCGGGCCAAGGCGCGGGCTGAAGCCGACGCCGTCCTGGCGTCGGCGCGCAACGAGGCAAACGCGATCGTGGCTCGCTCGAACGACGAAGCTGCCCGCATCATCCTTCGAGCACGCGCTGAGTCACGCGGACGCCCGACGGGTGAATCCCTGGCCGTGGTTGAGGCAACATTGTCGGAGACCTCCGATCCCGTGTTGGCACGTGAACAGGCAAGGCTCATGATTGGCGAGGCGCGCGCAGTTCGCGAGCGGGTTCTCGGTGACTTGGCCAAACGTCGTCGGGTCGCTCATGTTCAGCTGGAGCAGATGCGAGTCGCACGGGAGAGACTCGTCGAGTCGCTTCGCGAGGCCCGCAAGCTGGTCGATGAAGCAACACGGGATCTGTCGACCGCAGAGATCGAGGCGAAAATCGCTGCAGAGGCGGCCGGTCGTCGGGTCAATGCGGAGACCATGCCGACGCCGCAGGATCTTGAGATCGAGTTGCTCGGATCTCGACACCTCACGATGGTGAGTGAGTCCTCCCTGGCCGCTTTGGCTGATGTGGAGTCGGAGGTCTCAGAGCCGGAGGTCTCAGAGCCGGAGCTGTCAGAGCCACTCACCGAGGTGCAGATGCTGAGCGAGGTCCCGCCGGTGACCGAAGTCCCGGCCGCGACCACAAGTGACGCTCAGAACGACGAGCAACCCGAGGGGCGTGCCGAGGTCGGGGAAGGAGTCGAGGTTGGTGCCCCGCCGGTCGTCGTAGAGAACGGCACAGTTCTGGCGTTGTCAGGCCTTGAGGTTTCTCACTCGGACGTTTCGGAACCTGAGGTTTCGGTGCCGTCGGAGCAGGCCGACGACGGACATCGCCGTCCGAACGTTGACATTGACGGCCTGTTTGCCAAGCTGCGCGCCGAGCGTGAAGCCGCAACAGCAGAGGCTCGCAAGACACTGGCTGGCGACGACAGCGCTGGTTCTGAAGACGCCGCCACAGAACTCACCTCCACCCGTGTCGAACCTCGCACGCGCACCCGTCCGACGCGATCACGATTCGCCGAACAGGTCCCGGTCGAAGGTGCCGATGTCATCGACCTTGTGGATGGTCCGTTCGTCGATGACTCCCTCGACCCGTCTAGTGTTTCGTCGCTCGGGGTCTCGGACGGATCAGACGGCGGCGACCGGCATCACGAGTTTGTGATCGGCCCGCTGCAGGCGCAGCTTACCCGTGTCCTGAAACGTCACCTTCAAGACGAGCAGAGCGCCGCCCTCGCAGCCGTGAGAACGGCAAGGAAGCGAACGGACCTCGAAAGCCTGCTCGGCACGGAAGCGGATCACCATGCACGTTGGGTCGTTGTCGTGACACCGGTTGTGGCCGACGCCGCTCGAGCCGGGGCAGATCGGTCGGGATTCGACCTTGTTGCCCCTGAGGTTCTTGTCTCGGATCTCGTGACCGGAGTCGTGGTGGCAATTGTTTCGTCGCTTCGTAACGACGTGAACGCCGAGGTCTCCCGGTTCGCCGCTCCGGAAACGGATGGCTCGCAGCTCGTCGATTTGGTGAGCGGCTGCTACCGGAGTTGGACCACCGACCGCCTGGGAACGACAACAACCGGTGTGCTCCTTCGGGCCTACGAATTGGGAACCGCCGATTCTGGGTGAAATCGGACGGACTGGGATAATTTGCCAACTACTAGGAAAATTCGGCAAGTCGGCTGGAGACGGGAAGCCAGCGCTGAAATCGCCGTAGGCTGCGTTCAATGCCGATTTCTGCTGGGCGACCGGGTCGCCGCCCGCGAACCCGCCTGTCCTCCCTCGCCCTGGGTGGAGTATTTGTTGTCGCGCTGATCGCACTTTTGGTCGTTCGACTGTTTGTCACACTGTGGACGGACTATCTGTGGGCGAGCGACCTCGGCGTTGCCGATACCTGGGGACGAGTTCTAAGCGCGAAACTCACCCTTGCCAGCGCCGCAACCGTCCTGGTTTTCGCGGTCGTCAGCGTCAGCCTCCTCTTCGTCGAAAGGTTCGCTCCGATCGACGTCGTGTTCTCGCGTCGCGATCCGCTGATCGCTGTACGCGCGTTCGCTGCCCAGCACCCAAACGTGACCCGCAACAGCCTCGCTGCGGTATGTGCCCTCCTCGTCGGGCCGGCCGCGTCCGGCGCGTGGCAGGAGTGGACGCTGTTCCGGACCGGCCACGATTCCTCCCGACCCACGTTCGCACTCTTCGGGAAGTCGCTGGGGTTCTACCTCTTCCGCCTGCCATTGCTCCGGTCCGCGTCTGCGTGGGCGTTCGGCGTCCTCGTTCTCGTCCTCGTCGTGACGCTGCTGGCCGTGTTTCTGAGCGGTGCAATACGTACCGAGGACGGCGTCGTCGTGGTGACGACGGAGGCGCGACGCCACCTTTCGACGTTGTTGGCCCTTGTGTTCCTGGTGCGAGCGGTCGGATTTTGGTATGCGCGCTTTGCACTGGCACTTTCGAAGCACGAGCACTTTGACGGCGCGAACTACGTCGACCTGAAGGTTCGGGCACCGGCCTTCCTTGTGATGGCGTTCATCAGTGCGCTCTGCTCGTTGTTGTTGATCTGGAACATCCGGCTCGGCTCCTGGCAGATGCCAATCGCCATCGTCGTTGCGTGGATCGGTCTGGCCATCGTTCTGCTGGGCCTCGTGCCGGCGATCTGGCAACGGGTTGCGCTTTCCAACGAAGGTGTCAAGGAACGCGCATCGATCGTCCGCACGATTGGCGCGACGCGAGCGGCATTCGAACTCGATCGCGTCGAATCGCGCCAAATGGACATTGAAGACAAACCGGTCGGTCCCGTCCGGGAGCTTGCCGACGCGGTTCAGACGTTGCGCAACATCCGCCTGTGGGACGTTGGGGAAGACGCCGCGCCAGCGGCATTCAATACCTTGCAGAAGGGATACCAGAACTTCCAGATCACGACGGTCGACGCGGACCGCGAAGCTACGGCCACGGGTGTGCGCCCTCGGCTGATCGCGGTGCGGGAGTTCGCGTCGACTGGCCAAAATCCGACCTGGGTCAACCGTCGCCTCACCTACACACACGGATTCGGCGTGGTGACGTCGGACGCTGGGTCGTCGGTCGATGGCGAACCGAAGTTCGCCGCAAAGAATCTGCCCCCGGTTGGGGAACCAGGCCTGACACAGCCGCGGGTGTACTTCGGCGAGGAAACGCGCGGCTACGTGGTTGTCGATACGAAGGCGAAGGAAGTCGACTTCGGCGGCTCGGCCAACCTGGCCGCACCGGCCTACAGCGGCAGGGGCGGAATCAAGGTCGGATCGCTTCCTCGCCGACTCGCCTTCGCGATTCGATTCGGGGATCTGAATCTGCTTCTGTCCAACAGCGTCGAGGCCCGTTCACGCATTTTGTGGTCGCGCACGGTTCGAGAACGCGCAGCCCGGATAGCACCGTTTCTTCGATTCGATTCCGACCCGTTGCCGGTCGTCTTCAAGGGACGCATTCTGTGGGTACTTGAGGGCTACACGGTCAGCGGGTCGTACCCGAACTCGGACCGAGCCTCCGCTGCCGGAGGGCTCAGCACAACCGGGGGCACCGTGTCCTACGCGCGGAACTCCGTTCGGGTGGTAGTCGACGCCTACACGGGGGAGACGAGCTTCTTCCGAAATCCGACCGAAGACCCGATCGTCGATGCCTACGAAACTGCGTATCCGAAACTGTTTGCCGTGCAGAGCATCGACGAGAAGTTCCCCGGCCTCCGAGCGACCGCTCGCTACCCGCGGGACCTTTTTGGCGTCCGCGCTGCACTCTGGGGACGCTTCCACACCACCGACCCGGGCGCCTTCTACAGCGATTCCGACCGTTGGACCGTCGGGACGTCTGCTGCTGGCGTCCAACGTGAACCTTCTTCCGCTGCCGGTGCCGGGCAACTCGCGCCGGTGAAGGTGTTCGCCCCGACGCCGGTCGAGTACGTCGTGAGCGACCCGGGCGGCACTGGATCGCAGGTGTTTGTTGCTCAACAAGTCCTGGTGAACCGTACCGATCGGCCAGAAGCTCAGCGCCTTCGAGGAATAGTCATCGCCACGTCGGACCCGAAGACCTACGGCCATCTCACCGTGCTCCAGCCGCCTGGGCAAACCTTTGACAGTCCGTCGTCTGCGGGTGCCGATCTTTCCTCGACACCGGAGATCTCCGAGCGCGAGACGAACTTGGGCCGAGGCGGCTCCGAGGTCATCAGTGGCGAAGTACAGATGGTACGGATCGGTCGAGCGTTGCTGTACGTGCGACCGTTGTACGTACGTGGCGAATCAACGAAGAATCCGCTGCTGCGATTCGTGGAGATTCGCTTCCGCGGGCGAACCGGTTTCGCTCCGACGCTCGCCGAGGCATTGACCCAGGTGGTCGATGATCCGTCATCAGTCCCATCGCTCGACAGGTCGCTTCCGACCTCGGCGTCCCCTGGACCACCCACAACAACGCCATCGACCGCCTCGGCCGCAACGGTCCCTGAGCTACTTGCATCGGCGTCCGTGGCCTACCGTGACGCTCAGACCGCACTGGCGAAGGGCGATCTCGGCACGTACCAGTCCAAGGTGGATGAGTTGGGTCGTGCGGTTGCCCGCGCCGATGAACTTGCCCGCGCCGCGGCGGGCACCTTGACGGTTTCGACGGTCACCACCTCGCCGGCGCGCTGAACGCACGGTACGGTACGGTACGGTTCGGCGATGGAGATCGGAAAAATTCGCATCGACCCGGTTATCGATGGCCAGGGAAGCTTCAATCCCGTCAAGGTCTTCCGGTCGAGCACCGACCAACAGTGGGCGGCGCATACCGACCTGCTTGACGCGAACGGCCGACTCCCCTTCGTGATGGGTGGCTTTCTTCTACGTGGCAACGGCCGAACGACCCTCGTTGACCTCGGCCTCGGCAAAGGATCGCTGCTGGGCATCACCGGTGGCGGGTTCATGGACCATCTGTCCACCTATGGCGTCGCTCCGGAAGATGTGACCGATGTGGTGTTCACGCATCTCCATGTCGACCACATCGGATGGGGCGTTCGAGATGGCAAGCCGACGTTTCCGAATGCGACGTATCGGTCATCGCAAGCCGACGTCGATCACTTCGTGCACGGCGGCGGTGCGGACGAGCGCGAGAAGGCCACGCTCGACGTCATCGGCAGCAGAATTGTCAGCTGGGATGCCGGGTCAACCTGCACAATTCTTCCGGGGATCGACCAGTTTGCAGCGCCAGGCCACACACCCGGATCGAGCGTCATTGTCATAAATGACGCCGGTGAACGAGCGCTGCTGCTCGGCGATGTCGTCCACTGCGCTGTGCAGCTCATCGACGACGAATGGTCTGGGATGTTCGACGTCGATCCCGAGCTCGCAAAGCGGACCCGCAATGACCTTGCGCGTGAGTTCGAAGGTGACCCCACGATCGTTGCAGGGGCGCACTTCCCCGACTTGAAATTTGGCCGACTTCTCCGCGGCGAGGGCCGTCGGTTCTGGCAGACCTGAGCAATCGCTCGCGCTATGTACATCGGTCTCGCGCTACTCAGCGCGCTCCTGTACGGCGCTGGTGACTTTTTCGGCGGCCTCGCCGCTCGGCGAATCGCTCCCCTACTCCTGGGTTTCCTCACCCACGCGGTCGTCATCGTGCCCATGTTCATCGTGGCAACGTTCATCTCGGCACCGCACCTTCGAGCCGTCGACCTCGGATGGGGCGCGGCGGGCGCGGCGGCCGGTGGATTTGGGGTTGTACTTCTCTATAAGGGGCTCGCGATTGGCCCGATGTCGGTCGTATCGCCGCTGACCGCAGTGATCGCAGCCGCAGTGCCCGTGCTGTTCGGCTTGTTCATCGGCGCCGGGCCCAGCGCAGTGCAAAGTCTCGGAATTCTTCTCGCGCTTGTCGCGATTGTGCTCATAACGCGGGCCGACTCTTCAGTTAATGGCGGGGGGTCCGTTCTCCTGTCCACGGTTGTCGTCGCAGGCTTTGCCGGACTCGGATTTGGGTTCTATTTCATTGCGCTGGAACGGACCTCATCGGGATCGGGACTGTGGCCGATCGCTGTTGGGCGCATCGCCTCCGCGCTGATGTTCGCCGCGCTTGTGGCTCGAAACCCGGCGGTGCGCAAGACATTCGCCTCGCTGCGCGGGAAGGTGATCGCCTTCACCCTCGCGGCGGCCTTCGGTGACGTTGCCGCGAACACGCTCTACCTCCTTGCTGTGCGTCGGGGAAATCTTGCGGTCGCCGCCGTGCTGTCGTCGCTCTACCCAGCCTCGACGGTTCTCCTTGCCGGCCGGTTCCTCCACGAACGACTCAACCGACCACAGCGCACCGGGCTCGCCGTAGCCGCCGTAGCAATCGGACTGGTGGCCGGAGGATAAGGACCACCGTCGATCGCCCGAAGGGCGTCAATTCGGCCGCTACCGTGCCCGGGTGCGCATCATCCGGGATTGCTCGCTCTCTGCCACGGTCGCCGGGATGGTCGCCGTACTGGTCGGCTATACGAGTTCAGTTGCGTTGGTGTTTTCCGCCGTGCACGCGCTCGGAGGCGGGAACCGCCAGGTGGCGTCGACGCTGCTCGGACTCTGTGTCGCGAAGGCCACCGTCATGCTGGTCCTCTCGCTTCGATGGCGCGTTCCGGTCATGGTCGCCTGGTCAACTCCCGGCGCAGCGGTGATTGCCACCGCCGCGGCGTCCGGTGGCGTCACCTTGCCGCAGGCGGTTGGGGCCTACATCGCCTGCGCGCTTGCAATTCTCGTTGTGGGTGTCACGGGTTGGTTCGGGGTCATGATCGCGAAGATCCCCGGAGCACTCGCCGCAGCCCTTCTCGCTGGCGTCCTCACACGGTTTGCCATGGACGGGTTTTCAGGAGCGAGAACAGAGCCAGCGATCGTGCTGTCGATGTTCGCCATGTTCGTGCTTACGCGCCAGCTGCTCCCCCGGTACGCCGTGGTACTTACGACGCTGCTCGGCATAGCGGTCGCGGTTGGCACCGGCCACGCACACGTCGGGGGCCTCGACTGGCGACCGGCAGCACCGATTTTCACCTCACCGGCCTGGTCGCTCGCCGCGATGGTGAGCATTGCCGTCCCGGTCTTTGTGGTCACGATGGCCGGTCAGAACCTGCCCGGCGTCGCAGCCATCCGTGCCGCCGGCTACGACACCGACGTCAATCGGATCATCACCTGGACCGGCTTGGTGTCAATCTTTTCGGCGTTCGTCGGCGCGTTCGCGGTGAATCTCGCGGCGATCACGGCTGCCATCTGCCTGGGTCCGGAGTCGCATCATGACCGGGATCGCAGGTACGTGTCGTCCGTCGTCTGCGCGCTTACCTATCTGGTGATTGGCCTGTTCGGTGCGGCCGTCGCCGGTCTGCTGACCGCACTCGGTCAGGAACTCGTGCGCGCCATTGCCGGGTTGGCCCTGGTCGGCACGATCGCTGGGTCGCTTCGCACTGCGGTCGCCGACGATTCGCACCGCGAAGCTGCCGTGATCACCTTCCTCGTGACGCTCTCCGGCGTGACCCTGGCGCAGGTCGGTTCGGCATTCTGGGGGGCGTTCGCGGGCCTGTCGGTGCTCGCCGTTTCAGAGGCGAAGCGTCGGCTGGTGGCTCGGTCGGTGAAATGACGCGTTCATGACCCCGTGACGACGTGGTATGTTGGTACTCCCCAACGCGGGGTGGAGCAGCTCGGTAGCTCGTCGGGCTCATAACCCGAAGGTCACAGGTTCAAATCCTGTCCCCGCCACAAAGATCAGGGCCCCTCCTCGGAGGGGCCCTGATGCATTCCCGGGTTCATGACTCGATTTCAGCTGATTCGCATTACCGAGCGTTACTCCGTTCCTGCCAGGTACAGACGCAGGCTTCGTTGCCCTCCGCGTCAGCGAGCACCCAGTAGGAAGGGGCGTAACGATCCGTCAGCAGCGTCCCACCAGCGGCCAGCGCCGCAGCGACTCGCGCGTCCGCTTCGCTGTGAGGGACGAGCACGTCGAGGTGGATGCGGCTGCGTTGTGGCCGTGGCTCATCCATCTGCTGGAACCAGATGGATGGTCCGATGCGGGTCGGGTCGCTCAGCTCGTCTGCATCGCCGACGTACGCGAGCACGGCTCGCCAGAACGGCAGAATCGCATTGATGTTCATCGCATCGATCGCGATCTCGGTTCGGCTGGGCAGTGTCGGACTGGCAGCCATCTTCATGGCAACGGCCAGTTCGGAGATGCGAGCTGCAACGTCGGCGTCGTGCTTCGTGAGTCCGCTTGAGTCGTGTGTGCTCAGCACGATCCGAACCTGCCCTCGGTAGCGGAGATCTACGTCGGGATGGTGATCGAGTTCGTCGGCGATCGAGGCAATCGAACGGACGAATTCTGCCGCATGACCGAAGGACGCGCCCCGGAACAATGCCTCGATGGATCGGCCGATGATGTGCCAATCGGACAGCTGGTAGGTGTTGACGAACTGGTTCGGTGAGAGCGTCGGGCGCATCGGTCCAACGTAGCGGCGCGGGCGCGCCGCGGTCTCCGGGTAGCGTCGATCCGTGGTCGCGCAGTTCCGTTTGGTGAAGCTCGGCTGGCTTCGGTGAACAAGTGACGTACGTCGTCGTCATCGGTGGTGCGAACGTCGACGTGAAGGCGCGAAGCGCTGTGCCGATCGTCCGCGGTACGAGCAACCCGGGCCATACGGTGACGTCGCCCGGTGGTGTCGGCCGCAACATTGCCGAGAACCTCGCTCGACTCGGGACTGCGACGTTTCTTGTCGCAGCGATCGGGCGCGACTCGCTGGGTGACCGACTGCTCGACGAGACATCTGCGGCGGGCGTACGCATTGAACACGTGCTCCGAACGGACACGCCGACGGGTACCTACACGGCCGTGCTCGACTCCGACGGGGAACTCGTCGTTGCCGTAGCCGATATGGCCGCGACGGCAACATTGGACCAAGCACACCTGGAAACGGTCAGCGAACTTGTTCAGGCGGCGTCGCTCGTGGTGCTCGACGGGAACCTTTCCGACGATGTGCTCGTAGGCGCGCTCGATATCGCCGCGGCTGCAGGTCGACCGGTCCTACTCGACCCGGTGAGCGTCCCGAAGGCTGGGCGGATCGGGCCGCTGCTGAACATGGATCGGCCGTTGTATGCCGTCACCCCAAACCGTGACGAGTTGGCCGCGATGACGGGGATGGACGTATCGACCGGTGAGGAGATCGCGCTCGCGGCGGCGCTGCTACACGATCTTGGGGTGCGCAACGTGTGGCTTCGGCTCGGCCCTCAGGGCAGCGTGTTGTTCGACGCGGACGCCAGCGTGTCCCGGTTCGCCGCCCAGCCGGCCGTGGTCATCGACGTGACCGGGGCTGGTGACGCCATGGTGGGCGCGTTCGTGCACGCGGTCGTCCGCGGACACAGTCTGAACGATGCCGCGCGATTCGCACATGCGGCCGCGGCGCTGACCATTGCAAGCACGCATACGGTTCGACCCGACATCAGTGCGCAGCTCGTGGAGAACGAGCTGCACAGGAGCTCCCGGAGCACGCCATGATCATCCACCCCTCACTCGTTCTCACCGATGAAGTTCGCCAGGCGCTCAACGATGGGCGACCAGTTGTCGCGCTCGAGTCGACGATCATCAGCCACGGGATGCCCTACCCGCAGAACGTTGAGATGGCCACCTCGGTCGAGACCATCATCCGCAACGGTGGCGCGGTTCCGGCCACGATCGCAGTGCTCCACGGACGCCCACGCGTCGGCCTCTCATCCGCCGATCTCGAACTCCTAGCAACCGCACCAGACGTCGCGAAAGTGAGCCTTCGCGATCTCCCCTACGTGATCGCCCGTGGCATGCACGGTGCGACGACCGTTGCGAGCACGATGCGCCTCGCCGCCTTGGCCGGCATCAGCGTCTTCGTGACCGGTGGGATTGGAGGAGTACATCGCGGTGCTTCAACAACGTTCGACATCAGTGCCGACCTCACCGAAATGGCGACCACCAACGTTGCGGTGATCAGTGCCGGGGTGAAATCGATCCTCGACATCGGTCTCACGCTGGAGACGATGGAGACGCTCGGCATTCCGGTCCTGTCGGTCGGCACCGATGACTTTCCCGCGTTCTACTCCAGGGTGAGTGGCTACCGAACCCCGATGCGGGTCGACTCGGCCGTGGAGATAGCCACGGTCATGCGTGCCAAGTGGGACCTCGGAATCAACGGAGCGGTGAGCATTGCCAACCCGATCGCGCTCGCCGATGAGATTCCTGCTGATCGCATCGACTCGATCATCGAGCAAGCACTCCGGGACCTCGACGCGAAGGGCGTGACGGGCAAAGACGCCACACCGTTCCTCCTTTCTCGCATTGTGGAGATCACGGGTGGCGACAGCCTTCGGGCGAACATCGCACTGGTCAAGAACAACGCAGTCCTTGGCGCTGCGGTTGCGGTGGCCTATTGCTCGTAAGCAACCCGGACCATGAACGAAGCAGCTACGAAAACGTCCGCACGATTGCTCGTTCGCAGCGTCGCATGGGTACCCTTCGACGATGAGCGAACGTGAGCAGCTGGACACTGGGACCAACGACCTTCTCGGCTGGGTGGAGAACGGCATTGCCGTGCTCAGCTTCAACCGTCCCGACAGGCGCAATGCGCTCAGCGATGACATGTACGTCGGCTTCGGCCGTGCACTGCCACTGATCGCCGCTCGCAGCGACATCGGGTGCCTCGTGATCACCGGTGAGGGCGGCGCGTTCTGTGCCGGCGGCGACGTCAAAGGGTTCGCCGAGAGCAACGCAGCAGCGTCGGCGGGAAAGGTGTCATCGACCACGTTCGAGACCCGCGTCGACGGCCTCCGCCGACTCCAAGCACAGGTGAGTCTCGCCATCCATCAGATGCCCAAGGTGACCGTCGCGGTGCTGCCTGGCGCGACAGCTGGCGCTGGCCTTTCTATTGCGCTCGCGTGTGACCTGCGCATCGCCAACGAGAAGGCGAAGATCACGACAGCGTTCTCGAAGATCGGTGCGAGCGGTGACTTCGGGGGCAGCTGGTTCATGACGCAATTGGTCGGTGCCTCGCGAGCCAAGCAGTTGTATGTGCTGTCCGAAATTCTGACGGCTCGCCAGGCCGAGTCGTACGGTCTCGTCAATGTCGTACTTGCCGATGATGGTTTCGAACAGGCATGGCGCGGCGTCGTGCAGAAGATCGCATCCGGCCCGACCATGGCTTATCGCTACATCAAGGAGAACATCAACCGCGCATCATCGGGTGCTTCACTCGCGACCTGCCTCGACGCCGAGGCCGTCGCCATGGTCACCACCATGCTGTCGAGCGATCACAGGGAGGCAGTGATCGCGTTCGTGGAGAAGCGAGACGCCACCTTCGCTGGTCGTTAGGCCAACGTCACTTCGGCTCTTCGAGCAGCGCCCCGGAGGCCCGGAGTGCAGCGATCTCCGAGGGCGTGAGACCCACCTCGCCGAGGACCTCGTCGTCGTGCTGGCCGGGCATCGCCGCGTGGCGTCGGACACTCGACGGTGTTGCGGAGAAGCGCGCGCCGTGGCCTATCGAGCGATACGCACCGAAGCGTTCGTGCTCCAGGATCGGTAGTGCCTCGACGAGCTCCTGCAGACCCACAACGGGACTCGCGGGGATGTCGTGCGTCTCACAGAACGTGACCCAATGCGCTGTGGGACGGTCCTTCACGATCTCCGCAACCAGCTGATAGAGGAAGTCCGCGTTCATGATCCGAGCACCTTCGGAGTGGATCCGTTCATCGGCGAGCATGTCCTCCCGTCCACCTTCGGTGAGCAGGTCTCGGTAGTGACGACCGGAGTACGGAAGGATCGCGATCCACCCGTCCGACGTCGGGTGCGGCTTGCGATTCGGCGTCAGGATGCGCGGGTATCCAGCCGGCGTGAGCGGCGGAACCGGTATTGCACCGGCACCGTGTTCCGACAAAACGAACGCGCTGACCGCGTCCACCATCGGCACTTCGATGTACTGGCCCTCACCGGTGCGTTCGCGATGGAACATCGCGGCGAGCACCGCGTAGAGAATCGTAAGCCCACTTACCTTATCTGCTACGAGCGTCGGCGCCATCTGAGCTACCCCGGTTGCCTTTACGAATGCGTCTGCCACTCCAGCCGCCGTCTGCACGATGTCGTCATACGCGGGACGGTCCGCCTCGACCGTGTCGGACCCCCAGCCATGCGCCTGACAGAACACGATGTCGGTCTTGATCGCCCGCACATCGTCGTACGTCAAGCCGAGACGCTTGAGCGGCGAAGGCCGAATGTTCGTGATCACGACATCACACGTCGCCGCGATGCGAAGAAACGTTTCGCGGCCGCCCGGCTTCTTGAGGTTGAGGCAGACATTGCGCTTGTTGCGGAGAATGTTCATCGCAACACCGGAAAGAAGCGGGTCCGGGCCAAGGCCCATGAACCGGTTCGTGTCGCCTTTCGGGTCCTCGACGCTGATCACGTCGGCACCCATGTCACCCATGAGTTGTGTCGCGTACGGACCCATGATCACCGACGACATATCCAACACTCGAACACCAGCCAGCGGACCGCTCATGGGCGCTCAGCCTTGTTCGCTTCATCCGCCGGGTCCAAGCCCGGCACCCGACTCGACGCCCACGCCATCACGCCGCGGGCCGCCGCAACGCCGGTCGCAAAGCACGCTTGAAGGAGGTAACCGCCGGTGGGGGCGTCGAAGTCCAGCATCTCACCTGCAACAAACACGCCCGGGAGTGCACGCAGCATGAACCGCTCGTCCGCCGCATCCAAGACGACGCCACCGACCGACGAGATCGCCCGTGCGATCGGCATCGGAGCGTGGGTGTCTACCGGAAGTGCCTTGACCGTCATGGCAAGCAAGTCACGATTCCGGGAGGTCCCCGCAGGTAGCGCCTCACGAACGAGCGATGCAGCTACGGAAGAGAGCCCGACCTTGCGCAGCCGTGTCGCGAACGACGTCGATTTGGGCACCTTGTCGAGCCGCGCCCACAACTGTTCGAGCCGGACGTCAGGGTGGAGATCGACGTACATCGTCGCCACGCCACCTACCGCGATCGCCTGTCGAATCGATGGGCCAAGCGCGTAGATGACACCACCCTCAATCCCCGTCTCCGTGATCATCGCCTCACCCCGAACGGTTGTGTGACCCACCGCGATCGCAATGTTCTTCAGCGGCGTACCGGCAAAACGCCGGGCGAACTCCGGTGACCATGCGACCTCGAACCCACAGTTGGATGCCGCAAGTTCCCGAACCTCCACGCCGCGAGCGCGCAACGCCGCGACCCACGATCCGTCGGCACCGAGGCGGGGCCAACTCGCTCCGCCCAAAGCGAGCACCACCACATCATACGCGTACATAGTACTTTCACCGTCGACCTGCAACTCCAGTTCGACCGTTCCATCGGCCGACGAAGTAACCCCGACAAACGTTCCTCGCTCGAACGCAACCCCGCAGTCGTGGAGTCGTTCCAACCACGCTCGAAGCAGCGGCGTCGTATGGAAGGACTCGGGGAACACGCGTCGGCTCGTGCCAACGAATGTTGCCTGACCGAGCCCAGCTGCCCAGTCCCGCAAGGCCCGCGGGGGGAAGGCCCGTACCGCTGCAACAACAGACTCAGCGGGTCCGTACTTCAGAACGAACGTATCGAGTGGTTCGTCGTTCGTCAGATTCAGCCCGCCTCGACCTGCCATCACGAACTTGCGTCCGACCACGCGCATGCGATCGTGGACCGTCACTTCGAGCCCCGATTCGGCAAGCATTTCTGCTGCAATGAGCCCGGCAGGTCCACCACCGACGATGCCCACACGCCGAGCAGCCTCGACAACCTTCACTAGAAACGAATCGGGAGACGCTCCGGTCCCCAGATTCCTGAACCGTTCGGCTTCCAAGCCACGGGACCGTCCAACGCGAGGTCGGGCAGTCGGCGGGCCAGAATCGGTAGGGCCTCCTGCAGCTCCGCGCGCGCGAGCGACGATCCGAGGCAGAAGTGGATGCCCGACCCGAACGTCATGTGCTGGCCAATACCGGGACGCGTGATGTCGAATCGGTCCGGCTCGTCGAAGACGCTGGCGTCGAAGTTCGCCCCGACGAGGCTCAGCATCATCACCGAGAACTGCGGAAAGGTCACCCCCTTGAACTCGAGCTCCTCACTCGCATAGCGACCTGAACCACGCACCGCACCGAGGTAGCGCATCGACTCCTCGACGGCCGTATTCGCCAGCTCCGGACGTTCGGCCAACATGCGCCACTGGTCCGGGTGGCTGGTGAAGAGGGCGACACCGCAGCCCAGCTGATTCCTCGTTGTATCGGTGCCACCAATGATGACGGCTTCGACCATCACGACGAGCTCGTCACTGCTGAGTCGGTCTCCTTGTTCTTCCGCCGCGATGAGGTCGGTGAGCAGATCGTCGGCCGGTTTTGATCGACGCTCCTCGATAAGGGCCTCGACGTAGGCGTCGAGTTCCACACGCGCGGTCTCGATCGCCGGACCGTCCTGCCTCCAATTGCCGTTGAACACCTTGAGCAGGTCACCCGCCCAGCGACTGAACAGCCGCCAATCCTCCTTCGGCGCGCCGAGCAGCTCGCAGATGATCGGGATCGGATACGGCTCGCATACCGCCTCCACGAACTCGCAATGGTGATCGTCGGCAAACCGATCGACGAGTTCGTTCATGACATCGCGCATGAACGGCCGAAGTCGGTCGGCCGACTTCGGGGAGAACGCCGGAGCCACGAGACGTCGTAAGCGCGCATGCGTATCGCCTTCCGCGCTCAGCACCGACTCGGGACGATCCGGTGCCCGTTCCGGCACCCCGTTTAGCTGGTTCAGGATTCGAACCGCGGAGTGCCATCGTCGATCGCGCAGCAGCGCAGTGACGTCCTCGTGTCGGGTCAGCAGATAGCCGAGCGGGGTCTTCGCAATCCAGTGCAGGGAGCGAGCGTCGTTGAGCTTTGCCCGCAACTCTTCACGGTCGACGATCTGGGCGAGGTCGACAAACGGTAAGTCGAGTTCCGTCACAAGCATCCTTGGAACTTATCTCCTCACCCACCCGGACTCGCCAGGCGTCAAGGCATGACGTGTTCGGACCGCCGGACCGTGAACCGCTCCAGAACGTCGAGGTCGACCTCGACGCCGATGCCCGGTCCAGTTGGCACGCGGAGGCAACCGTCGGCGTCCAACGTCAACGGCTCGGTGAGATCGGTCTCGAAGTAGCGGGAGCTGGCGGAAAGGTCGCCCGGCAGCGAAAACCCGTGGAGCGTCGCCAGGGCGACGTTCAGTGCACGTCCGACGCCAGTTTCGAGCATGCCGCCCATCCACAGCCCAACGTCGTTTGCGGCACACCAATCGTGGATTCGCACCGCCTCCCCGAGACCGCCGACGCGACCGGGCTTGAGGTTGACTACTCGGCACGCGCCCAACCCGACGGCTCGCTGAACCTCGGCAAGCGAGGTCAACGGCTCGTCGAGACAGATCGGCGTCGCGAGCGTGGCTGCAAGCACGGCATGGCCGCCAAGGTCGTGCGCCGCCAATGGCTGCTCGATGAATTGCAATCCCAGCGAGTCGAGGGCCGACATTCGCTGGTCGCGCGTCACGAGCCAAGAACCAAGGCTTCCGTTGGCGTCCACGGCGAAGGCAGCGGAGGGGAACTCCTCGGTAAGTCGGCGCAGCGCAGCCATGTCGCTGTGAGCGCTGATCTTCACCTTGATCCGCTGATATCCCTCCTCGACCCGAGACGCGACAGCGCGACGGGTCGCGCCGTCGTCGTCGCCAATTCCCACGACGACGCCAGCCGGGACCCGGTCGCGCTTCGCACCGAGTGCCGCAGCGAGGGACTGCCCACTCCGGCGAAGTGACAAGTCGACCGCCGCGAACTCAAGAGATGCCTTTGCCATCGGGTGTCCGACGAGCCAGTCGAGACCGGAAGGGCCGCCACGAAGCCATGCGGGTGCCAGGAAGCGGTCGAGAACATCGAAGGCACCGTCGGCGTACTCCGATGTGTAGTCGGGCGTGTCGAGGGCAACGCACTCGCCCCAGCCGTGCGTCGGTCCGTCGACGAAGTCCACGATCGTTGCCTGCTTCTTTGATTCGACGCCATGCGCCGTAACGAATGGCGACCGAAGGGGAAGTGCCACCCGATGCAGGACGATGCGCTCGGGGCGCGACTGGGCGAGTGGGTGCACCCTGCGATCCAAGCACACGCGGTTCAAACGCGACTCGACCCGCCGTTGTGCGGGCGGGCCGATCGGATCAAATCCAAGAATCACAGGACCAGGTGGTCATGTGGTCACTCGACGCCGGCGAGCACCTTCAGCGCAGCGATGAGTGCGACACCGTCTTTGCCGGCGGACTCGAAGAAGTCGGCGTCGGCCTTGTCGACCTTGGGCTGTGCCCGACGGACCAGCGATCGGCCATTGGCCGAGAGCGTGACGCGCTGGGCGCGCTTGTCATCCGGGCTCGCTGTCCGCGTCACGAAGTCCCGCCCTTCGAGAGCACGCACTACCTGCGATGTCGTCATCGGGTCAACGCCAGAGCGTCCGCTGATCTCCGCTTGCGACAGGCCCTTGCGCGCGTCATCGGTCGCAAGTGTCGCCAAGAGGGCGTATTGCACATGCGTGAGGCTGAACGACTCCAGCGCCGCGCGCTGCGCTCGTTGCCACGCGTTGGTTGCGCGCCACATCAGGAAACCTGGCGAGGAAGGGGTGGCAGCAGGACCTTGGCCGCTCATGTCTTGGTGGCTCCGAAAGAAGAAAATGGGTGGGTGATGGACTCTTCGGATGCAACTTCGAAGCTATTCAGCGCGGCGAGGCGCTATGCACGCGTACCACTCTAGGTCACGCGGGACGGGGTCCGTCCAGCCGGACAGGCCTTGTGCGAACTACATCACTGTCGTTTTGACTCGTCATGAAGTACGTGCACATATCGTTTCACCGTGTCTCCCGAGCGACCCCAGTCCGACGGACAGTAACGTCTGGGCCATGCCGCGCTTCCCCGTGTTCGGCTTCGTCATTGCGATTGCTTCAGTGTTCAGTGCGTCCGGCCCTCCGGCCGATGCCGCCCTGCGCACAAGTTTCGCGACGAAGTACGCCGTAGCCACAGCAAAACCCACCACAACCGCGAAACCCAAGGTGCCAACGGCACCGGTCAACGTGAAGGCCGATGTCGAGGCAAAGCTCACCTCGCTCCAACAACAGGCATCGCCGACGCTGAAGGTCGGGCGTGCGACCTGTCCGGCCGCAATGGCGAAGGTACAGGTAAAGGCCAAGGCGACAGCGTCAAAGCCAGCGGTCTTTCGCTGCACGGTACCGGTCGAGGGCGTCTTCGCCCCCTACGACGTTGAAATCCGCGATGGTGGATACCTCAAAGGAGGATCGTTCCTGATGTCCAGAGCGAAGGCCATCATTGATGTTGCGAAGGTCGTTGCCGGAACAGTCGCCCAACTCGACGCCGACGATCGTGCCAAGGCGAAGGTCAGGTGCGGGAAGGCCAAGGTGGTCGTCGCCGCCATTGGCGACAAACTGACGTGCACCGTGGACTACGGCAGTTCCGGTGTCGGAACGCAAACGATCGCGTACGAGGTCAAGGACCTCGACGGAACCATCGCGCTCGTCCTGTAGGGCCTACTGGCTCAGCCGAGGAACTCGTCGGCACGCAAGCCGAGCCCGAACATTTCTGCGATCGCAGCGATCGTTCGTTCCGTCGCTCGGCCGTCGCCGTAGGGGTTTACCGCGGTTGCCATCGCCTGGTAGGCGTCCGGGTCGTCGAGGAGCTTCGAGACCTCGGCAACGATGCGTTCGCGACCTGTTCCCACGAGCATGGCCGTTCCGGCGAGGACCGCTTCCGGGCGTTCCGTCGTGTCCCGCAGCACGAGCACCGGCTTGCCAAGGCTCGGGGCCTCCTCCTGCACGCCACCCGAGTCGGTGAGCACCAGGGATGCTCGCTCCATGAGACGGGAGAAGGCACCGTACGCGAGCGGTTCCAGAATCGTGACGTTGGCCCGGCCTTCGACGGACGGAAGGATTGCGTCGCGTACAAGAGGGTTTCGATGGATCGGGAACACGATCTGAAGGGAGGGATACCGGTCCGACAGGTCGGCGAGGGCGAGCCCGATCGAGCGCATGGGCTCGCCCCACGACTCACGGCGGTGCGCCGTCACGAGCAGGACGCGGTCGGTCGAACCATCGATGGTCTCGAGCTTGTCGTTGTCGTACGCGGGCTTGTGGTCGACGGCCCAATGCAGAGCGTCGATGACGGTATTGCCCGTGACAACCACACGATCGCGTGCGACGCCGTCGCGGAGCAGGTTGTCCCGGCTCGTTGGTGTGGCGGCGAGGTGCAGCGTCGTGAGCTGGGTCGCGAGTCGCCGGTTGATCTCTTCGGGGAACGGTGAGGCCGGGTCATCGGTGCGGAGCCCTGCCTCCATGTGCACGACCGGGATCTGCCGGTAGAACGCGGCGAGCGCGCCCGCGAAGGTCGTGGTGGTGTCCCCCTGCACGACAACGGCGTCGGGTTTGACGGACTCGAGGATCGGGCCGAGGCCGGTCAGCGCTTTGACCGTCACGTCAGTCAGCGTCTGGCCGGGCGTCAGCATGTCGAGATCGAAGTCGGCGGTTAGCTCGAACAGGTCCATGACCTGATCGAGCATTTCACGATGCTGCGCGGTGACGGCCACGATTGGCTCACACCACGGCACCTTGCGGAGTGCCTGGGCGAGCGTCGCCATCTTGACGGCCTCCGGACGGGTCCCGAAGACGAGCATGACCTTCTTGCGTTCCATGCCCGCAACATCGGACATTCGATGTGTCGGCCTGAGCAGATCCTCCGGAGTCAGACCTCAGGCGGCGCGAGTTCGACGACGACAGACGCCGGGTCGCCATCGATCACCGTGACCATTGTGACGGTGCCAGCCTCGCGGACGTCCGCCTCGACCTTTGCAAACGCGGCAAGGCGGTTCGCGGAATCGGTCACCACCAGCGACTGCACGGCGGTCCGCATCGAGCGCTTGGCCTCTGTCTTCGCGCGCCGGATTGCTCCGAGCACCTCGAAGGCGACGTCGTAGACGGCGAGATCCGCCCCGTCGCCGACAGCGAGTTCACTTGCCAAGGGCCACGACTGGAGATGCACCGAACCCTCATGCCACCACGACCAGACCTCGTCGGTCACGAAAGGGAGGAACGGCGCGAACAACCTCTGCACGACGGAGAGCACGAGCGAAAGTGCGGCCTGGGCGCTCGCCGCGGCGTCCTCGCCCTGCGCCCCGTAGGCGCGGCCTTTCACGAGCTCCACGTAATCGTCGCAGAAGCTCCAGAAGAACGATTCGGTGCGCTCGATCGCCCGCGCGTAGTCGTACCCCTCGAAGGCGGCCGTGGCCTCCTCAACGAGGGTGGAAGCCCGACGCAGCACGGCGAGGTCCACGGGAGCTGTGATCACGCTTGCGTCGGGCAGGGCACCGCCGGTAATCGTGAGCACGAACTTCGAGGCGTTGAGGAGCTTGATGGACAGCTTGCGGCCGATCTTCATCTGGCCCGTGTCAAGCGCCGTGTCAACGCCAGGGCGAGCGGATGCGGCCCAATAACGAAGCGCGTCCGAGCCGTGTTCCTCAAGCAACGGCAGTGGAGTGACCACGTTGCCAACCGACTTCGCCATCTTCTTGCGGTCGGGGTCGAGGATCCAACCCGACATTGCCGCGTTGGCCCAGGGTGCGCAGCCGTGTTCAGCGTTCGATTTCACTATGGTCGAAAAAAGCCAGGTGCGGATGATGTCGTGGCCCTGCGGACGAAGATCCATGGGGAACACGCGCTGGAAGAGGTCGTCGTCCTCCTCCCAGCCGCCCGCGATCTGCGGTGACACCGACGACGTTGCCCACGTGTCCATCACGTCGGGGTCGCCGACGAAGCCGCCCGGCCGACCGCGCTGGGCCTCGGTGAATCCCGCGGGGACGTCGCTCTGCGGATCGATCGGCAGCGTCGACTCGTCGGCAAAGATGCGACCGTTGTCGGACCAATCGATCTCACCGGCATCGTCGATTCGGTACCAGACCGGGAACGGCACCCCGAAGAATCGCTGCCGAGAAATGCACCAGTCACCGTTGAGGCCATCGACCCAGTTCTCGTAGCGCGACCGCATGTACGCGGGGTGCCAATCGATCTCGCGACCGCGCGCGATGAGGGTCTCGCGATCCCTCATCGTTCGTATGTACCACTGGCGGCTCGTGACGATCTCCAGCGGACGGTCGCCCTTTTCGAAGAACTTCACCGGATGGGTGATCGGCTTCGGCTCACCGATGAGTTCGCCCGATTCCGTAAGCATGCTGACCACTTCGGCCAGCGCCTGCTTCACCGTCTTGCCTGCTATGCGCGCATAGGGTTCCGTCGCGACTTCCTCCGGTGCATCCGGAAGCAGGCGACCGTTGCGTCCGATGATCGCCCGCGTCGGGAGCTGCAATTCACGCCACCACGTCACGTCGGTGGTGTCGCCGAACGTGCAGATCATCGCAATGCCAGACCCCTTGTCGGGCTGGGCGAGCGGGTGGGCCTTGATGGGCACGTCGGTGCCGAACACCGGTGTGCGTACGGTCGTGCCGAAGAGGCGCTGATAGCGAGCGTCGTCGGGGTGCGCGACCAGCGCAACGCAAGCAGGCAGGAGTTCCGGGCGCGTCGTTTCGATGAAGACGTCGCCCTGCCCATCGGAGCGGTGGAACGCGAGCCTGTAATAAGCGCCGGGCTGCTCAACGTCCTTCAGTTCGGCCTGCGCGACCGCGGTCTGAAAGTCGATGTCCCAGAGCGTTGGTGCTTCGAGTTGGTAGGCCTGATCTCGCTGGGCCAGGCGAAGGAACGACCGCTGACTCGCTCGTTGACTGCGTGGATCGATCGTTGCGTAGGTCTGCGTCCAATCCACCGAAAGGCCGAGGCGGCGCCACAGCGTCTCGAACGCCTTCTCGTCCTCAAGCGTCAGCTCGTGACAGAGCTCGATGAAGTTTCGACGGCTGACGGACTCGCGTTCCTTCGGCGCGTTCCCTGCGTACTTGGGCTTCCACGCAGCGTCGTAGGGCAGTGAGGCATCGCCGGTCACGCCGTAGTAATTCTGGACCCGTCGCTCCGTCGGGAGGCCGTTGTCGTCCCAACCCATGGGGTAGAACACCGACTTGCCACGCATCCGCTGGAACCTGGCAATCGTGTCGGTATGGGTGTAGCTGAACACGTGACCGACGTGCAATGACCCGCTCACCGTGGGCGGCGGCGTGTCGATGGAGTACACGTTCGCCCGCTCCGCGGTTCGGTCGAAGCGGTACGTGCCGGACGCCTCCCAGACGCCGTTCCACGCCGCCTCAAGTCCGTCGAGGGTTGGCTTTTCAGGGATTCGGGCGTTCATAGCGGTGGACAGGCTACCGGTCATAGTGCAGCGTCCGAGGTGGAAATCGCCGTGGGCTGGCGTTCGAGCGCCGGTAACCTCTTCGCCGTGCTGAAGCTCTACGACACTGCGCAGGCCCGGTTGATGGAGGTGACGCCTCGCGTTGTCGGGGAGTTCTCCATGTACAACTGCGGGCCCACGGTCTATGGGTTGCCGCACCTCGGCCACGGACGTTTTGCGCTCACCTACGACGTCCTCCGCCGTTACCTGGAGTGGACGGGTCTGAAGGTCCGCCACGTGCAGAACATCACCGACGTCGACGACAAGATCATTGCGCGGGCACGAGAAGAGAGCGTCGACGCGTCGGTCATCTGCGACCGCTACGAGGCCGAGTGGTGGAAGGCGATGGACGCGATGGGGCTCCTGCGTCCGACCGATCAACCGCACGCCACCGCGTACATCGACAAGATGGTCGCGCTCATCGGCGAATTGATCGCCAGGGGCAGTGCGTACGAAACGTCCGATGGCGTGTACTTCATGCCAACGGCAGTGGCAGACTACGGGCTGCTCGCGCGTCAGACGATCGAGAGCCTACAATCCGGCGCGAGCGGGCGCGTGGAAACGAACGACGAGAAGCGGTCACCGATCGACTTCGCGTTGTGGAAGAAGACCTCGGGTCCTGACGACCTGCCGCAATGGCCGTCGCCATGGGGAGCGGGTCGTCCCGGCTGGCACACCGAATGCGTCGTCATGAGCCTCGATCTGCTCGGCGAGGGATTCGATCTCCATTCCGGTGGACTTGACCTTTCCTTCCCGCACCACGAGAACGAACGAGCGCAGGCGGTCGCGTGGGGCAAGACGTTCGCCCGACACTGGATTCACAACGGGTTCGTCGAGACCGATGGCGTGAAGATGTCGAAGTCGCTGAACAACTTCACGTCGTTGACCGATCTGATCACCAAGGTCGATCCGCGTGCCTACCGTTTTCTCGTCCTGCGGTCGCACTACCGCTCACCGATCGAGGTCACCGCCGAAACGCTTGCGGAGGCTGAGGCCGCCCTCGGCCGCTTCGACGCTCTGGCGCGTCGGGTGGGTTCGGCCCCCACGGCTGCCGTCGGGTTCACTATGGCGTCCTCGACGCTCGATGCCGAGGTGATCGCGGCCTTCGATGCTGCGATGTCGAATGATCTCGACACGCCCGGCGCGACTGCGCTCATCTTCGAGGCGATCCGCCGCGCGAATAGCGCTCTCGACTCCGGTGACGCGGCCAGCGGTGGACTTGCCGCGTCGACGGCCTTTGAGCTAGCGGCAGCACTCGGTGTGGTCGCGTCCACGGATTCGGTGGACGGCGACGCGACCGCCAAGGCCGCTGCACTCGACTTCGCTCGCGCTTCGAAGGATTTCGCAGCTGCCGACGCGCTCCGGGCCGAGCTGCAGGCGGACGGCTGGACCGTCGAGACAACGAAGGCCGGGACGCGGCTCTACCAGTAGCGCACGCAAGCGATGCGCTATCGCTCGGCCGCGGTTGGTAGCCGCGCGCCGGGTCCGTCGGCGGGAAATCTACCCGTGGCGCGTCTGAGGCTCCGGTGTTAGCGTGCCCGATTGAGGGGAGGTCAGAGCCGCGAAACCGGCTGGCAGCGTCGCCTCGATTCGTAGTTCGGCTCACGGGCCAATCAAGGAAGGGGCCGCCAAGATGGCGACCGGTACAGTCAAGTGGTTCAACGCCGAGAAGGGCTTCGGGTTCATCTCGCAGTCCGACGGCGCGGACGTCTTTGTTCATCACTCCGCTATTCAGAAGCAAGGCTATCGATCCCTCGAAGAGGGCGAGAAGGTCGACTTCGAGGTCGAGCAGGGGCCGAAAGGGCTCCTCGCGACCAACGTCCGCCCGGCCTGAACACTTCTGACCGGCAGGTCCCCGGACTGCAGGTCACGTAGTTTGCACACTCGATGGGGGCCTTCCGGTCCCCATCGATCGCGTCTGTGGCGGTGTTTCCTCCACGACGCACACTGTGGCCCGCTACCGTGACCGGGCCATGTCCGAGCAGTCCACTTCCGTCGGCCCGGCGCCGGGTCGACGTTTCGGGCGAAACCAGACCGACGCCCCGAAGCCACCGATGCCTCCGGGTTTCTGGGTCGTGTGGTTCACCGTGGTGATCGACATGATCGGATTCGGGATCGCCTTTCCGGTCCTCGGGCCCTACGCCCGCGATCAGTACGGTGCCAGCGGGTTCATGGTCGGGGCGATTGGTGCGGCCTTCTCGCTCGCGCAGTTCGTGGTCGCACCGTTTCTCGGTCGACTGTCGGACCGTGTTGGCCGCAAACCCGTCCTGGTGGTGTCCCTCGTGGGTACCGCAATCGGGTCGTTCGGTACCGCGTACGCCGGCTCAGCGTGGGCACTCCTTGCGTGGCGAGCCTTCGACGGTGCATCGGGAGCGACCGTCGGCGTGGCCCAGGCGGTCGTGGCGGACATCGCCGCCCCGGCGCGCCGCGCGCCGTTGCTCGGGATGATCGGTGCCGCGTTCGGCATCGGGTTCACCGTCGGCCCGGCGCTCGGCAGCATCGCCGCGCAGGTCGGTGGGTTCCGCGCACCGTTCATCCTGACCGGTGTGATCGCCGCGGCCAATGCCGTCGCTGCTGTTGTCCGAGTAAAGGAGACGAAAGGACTCGCCGTCGCGGAGTCGGACGCCGTTGCGGCTGAGGTAGGCCGGAATCGTCTCGCCTCGACGTGGCGAGAAGGAGGGCTTCCCCGACTGTTCCTCATGAGCTTCGTCGTAATGTTCGCGTTCTCGTCCTTCGAGCAGACGTACGCGATCTTCGCGGAGGACCGAATTGGCCTCACACCACGGACCATCGGCTTCACGTTCGCGCTTGTCGGCGTCGTGGTGATGGTCGTGCAGGGTGGGCTGATCCGGCCGGTGTCGCAACGGATCGACGAGCGTCGGATTCTGCGTTTGGCCTTCGTTGGAGTCGCGGCTGGTTTCGCGTTGTTATCGGTTGCTCGCGGGTGGGGTTTGCTCGTTCCAGCGATCCTGTTGCTCGCCGCCGGTCAGGGGTTTTCAAACCCGACGCTCAGCTCGGCCATTGCGAACCGCATCGAGCCGACGCGACGCGGTGCGGTGCTCGGCGTCCAGCAGTCGTGGTCGGCGCTCGCCCGCGTGCTCGGTCCCCTCGCCGGGGGTTGGGCGTTCGACCACATCAGCCGACGCGCTCCAATGGTCGGGGGAGCGGTGCTGTTCCTCGCCGCGGCGGTGCTGTCGACCGGCCTCGCTCGGACGCCGCGACCTTCGGTTGTCGCGGTCGGCTAGCCGCCGCCGGGTAGCAGCGGTTGGCTCGCCGAAGGCCGGTGGCGAGTAGCCGCCAGCGTTGTGGCGGGGAAGTTCGGGTCTTTCCAACTTCGCGGTACATCCGGTGCGTTCGCGGTGCATTGGGGCGCACCGATTGCACCGCGATCGGGCGCGATGTACCGCGACATCTATCCGAGAACGTAACGCTCGGCGTTCGGGCCGGACATCGGGTGTCCGAACAGGTAGCCCTGCAAGCGATCGCAACCAATCTCGGTGAGGGTGTCCGCGAGTCCCGTCGATTCGACGCCCTTCGCGGTGACTTCGAGCCCGAGTGCGTGGGCCTGGACGACGATCGCCCGGAGCAGGGCACGGTCGTTCGCGCTCGACGCTGATGCTCGAACGAATGCACCGTCGAGCTTGATGCCTGTCACGGGAAATTGGCCGACGAACGACAGTCCGACCGGCCCTACGCCGTAACTGTCGACCATGAGGCCGACCCCATCCGCACGGAGTTCCGCAAACGCAGCTCGTGCGGACGTTCCTCCGCGGAGAAGTGCCGCCTCCGGGATTTCGAGGACAAGTCGACGCGGCGAGAGTCCGTGTTCCTCCGCTGCTTCGAGGACGATCGAGTGAAGGTCGGGTCGAACGGCCGTGGAGAGCGCAAGGTTCACCGAGACGATGACGCGTTCGTCGCTGATCAGGTTGCCGATTCGACGGGCCTCGTTGCAGGCGAGGTCGAGAACCACGAGATCAATTGCCTTGCTTCGCCCGGTGGCCTCAGCGACAGCGAGGAAGGTGGCGGGGAGTGTCGGTGTGCCGTCGGTGGCCCTGAATCTGGCCAGCGCCTCGAAGCCCACGGCTCGACGAGTGAGAGCGTCCACGACCGGCTGGTACTCGACCGTGATCCGGTCAAGTCGGAGCGCCTCGTCGATGGCATCCTCGGTGCGCAGGTCCGAAGTCATACGCGTACGTAGTTCCTCGTCGAAGACGGCCCAGTCGTTGAGTCCCCGGTCCTGCGCGCCCCGGACCGCCGCGTCTGCTTCGGCGAGCAACGCGACCGCGCTCTCCGTGCGGCGCCCGTTGAACGCGACTCCGAGACTGGCGGTGATGCTGAACTCGCGACGTCCGAAGATCATCGGGACGTTGACGGCGCGGCGTATGCGCTCGGCACCTGTAATTGCATCGGTGCGGTCGGAGACAGGATCGAGGACGACGACGAACCGGTCGCCGCCGAGAAACGCCACGGTCTCACCTTCGCGGGTACTCGCCCTAAGCCGACTCGACACGTTGGTGATGATCAGCGCGCTGAGGGATTCCCCAACGGTGTGGGCGAGTGCGGCAAAGTCGTCGAGCTTCACGGTAACGACAGCAAGCGTGTCGCAGGTGAACCGGTGGCGGGCGACCGCGGCGTCGAGCTGGGCTATGAGTGCCCGACGGTTGAGGACCTGCGTGAGGTCGTCCACGTCGGCGAGGCGGCGGAGTTCGGCTCGACCTTCAAGTTCTGGCGCTTTCGGTGGCGCGACCGCGCGAGCGACCGACGATCCGCCGCTCTCGCTGGGCGCGTCGGCTATGCGCCCAGCCGACGAGTCGGACGCGCGGGGGTCGGCGTTCACAAGCTGTCCATCGGTGCCGAATCGCCGGCCCTTGAGTTCGCCCGGCCGCCGGAGGTCGAACCGCTAACTAAAGTTAGCGGTCGGTTCTGTCGATCTCGGCGGACGTACGCGTACCTACCAGGAGTCCCAGTGCCCGAGTTCTCCCTTGCGCTCAATGAAGATCAGACGCAGATCCAGAAATGGGTGCACGACTTCGCTGAGACCGTGATCCGCCCTGCCGCGCACGAGTGGGACGAGCGCGAAGAGTTTCCGTGGCCGATCGTGCAGGAGGCAGCCAAGGTCGGACTGTACGGCATCGACTTCCTCATGAACGCGGTGATGGACCCGACCGGTCTCACCATGCCAGTTGCTGTCGAGGAGATCTTCTGGGGCGACGCCGGCATCGGCATGGCGATCATGGGCTCAGGTCTTGCCGCTGCAGGCATTACCGCGAACGGCACGCAGGAACAGATCATGGAATGGGTGCCGCAGTGCTACGGCACGGCGGAAAAGGTGCAACTCGGGGCATTCTGTGTGAGTGAGCCCGATGCCGGGTCCGACGTGTCGTCGCTTCGCACGCGCGCCACCTACGACGAGAAGAAGAATGAATGGGTGATCAACGGGACGAAAGCCTGGATCACCAACGGTGGAATTGCCGATATCAACGTTGTCGTTGCCGCCGTCGATGCAACGTTGAAGGGCCGGGGGCAGGCAAGCTTTATCGTGCCGAAAGATACGAAGGGGCTCTCGCAAGGCATGAAATACAAGAAGCACGGCATCCGCGCTTCGCACACCGCCGAGGTAGTACTCGACGACGTCCGCGTGCCCGACTCTTTCCTCCTTGGCGGCTCGGAGAAGCTCGACGCCAAGTTGGCGCGAGCTCGTGACGTTGGGATCAGCGGTCAGAAGCAGCCTGCGATGGCCACGTTCGAAGCAACCCGTCCGATGGTCGGTGCTCAGGCACTCGGCATTGCACGGGCGGCCTACGAGTACTCGCTCGACTACGCGAAGGAACGCACCGCGTTCGGGCGCCCGATCATCATGAATCAGGCGATCGCATTCAAGCTGGCCAACATGATCACGGAGATCGATGCTTCGCGCTTGCTGATCTGGCGAGCGTCGTGGCTTGCGAAGAACGGTGGATTCAAGAACGGCGAAGGATCGATGTCGAAGTGGAAGGCATCCGAAACCGCTGTGCGCGTAACCGAGGATGCAATTCAGATTCTGGGCGGGGTCGGATACACGCGGGATTACCCCGTGGAGCGCTGGCATCGAGATGCAAAGATCCACACGATCTTCGAAGGAACGTCGGAAATCCAGCAGCTGGTCATCGCACGAGCCATATCTGGCATGAGGATTGAGTAGTTCCCCTGGACAACGGGTGACAGATCGGTCGGGTCATCCGGCGGTCGAGCTACGGGGTCTTCGCGATCTAGCGGGGTCCTTGCTTCCGCAACAACACGTGGCCCGGCCGACGGCACCTTGCCATTTGTCGTGGACCGAGCAACCAGCTCTCGGACCTTCACGATGTTGTGTTGAGCGACACATCGTGAGGGTCGAGTTTGTGACACGCCTCGCGCGTCAGACCGTACGTGGTGGACGCGAACACCTTCGCTCCGGGCGGCCGCAAGCAGCGTCGGATTCTCGCTCCCGATCGTGAGTGCGATATCCGCCCCGAGGCGAGATCGCCGCGGCCAAAGCCTCTAACGACAAAGCGTTCAGCCGATGTCGTTCCAGCAAATCGGCCATCACCGGCGCAAGCGCTCGGACGCTCGTCAAACCAACGTCATCAGGCAACCGAAGAAGCGCGGACGCTGCCCTCGCCTTGATATGCGGCTCGGCGGCAGCAAACGGACCGGACAGCGCCCCGGTGACCGAGTCGGACCGAACGGCGTGACAGAGGCGGTAGTACCAGAGCCCGGTTGTCGAAATCGAACGACGACGCTGCAAAGCGACCAACGGTTTGGACGCGTTTTCCGAGAAGATGAGCGAGCAACGAACGGTCGTCGAGCAACAGACGTTCGCTCGCTGGCGACGTCAGCTCGCCAGATCGGGGTCGGTCAACAATGCGACGGCCTTCTTGTGCCGACCTTCGCCGACCGCCTGTCGCAGCGCCGCTCTCGCGGCCTCACGACCACCGGGCACAAGCAGCAGAGCGCCGCCGAGGTCGATCACCCCGACAGCGCCACCGTCTTCGATCCCCCACCGATGGCGGGCCTCGGAAGGGAGACTCATCTGGCCCCGTCGGACACTCGCACATTCGCGGTCGCGCTCACACGTGCATTGTCCATCCCCAACGAACTCGTCGGTCCGAGAACCATCAAAGGCGCGACGACGTGATTCTGGGTAGGTTTCCTAGCACCGCACAACGGAGGGGCACACAAATGAGCAAGAGCAAGCGTCGTCTGCAATTGGAGTATCGCCTCGGCCTGCGAACACCACCTGGCGTGACACTTACCGCCGACGAAGTATCGGCGTTGCGTCTCGCCATGCAGGGTACCGTCGTGACGTCCGACGACCCGGGCTACGACGCCGCCAGACAGTTGAGCAACCACGCGTTCTCACCGTGGCCGCTGCTGATCGCGTTCTGCGAAGTCCCATCTGATGTGGCCGCCTGCCTCGCATGGGCACAGACGAACGACATCTGGTTCGTCGTGCGCTCCGGAGGTCACAGTACGGCGGGCTTCTCCGCGAACACCGGGCTCGTGATTGACATGAGCAAGTTCTGCTACGCCGTCGTCGAGGACCCGACGGGTCCGAACCCCACTGCGGTGGTCGGCGCCGGTACGAACTTCGGACACCTCAACTCGGTGCTCAACGACTACGACCTGCACGTGCCCGGCGGCGGCTGCCCGGACGTGTGCGTGGCCGGCTTCATGCAGGGAGGCGGGTTCGGCTTCACGTCACGCACGTACGGGATGAATTGCGACAACGTCGAGTCGATGCGCCTCATGCTCTTCGACGGGCGCATCGTGATTGCCGATGCAAACACCAACGCGGACCTCTACTGGGCGGTTCGTGGCGGCACGGGCAACAACTTCGCCGTTCTGCTTGAGGTCCGGTATCGGCTGCAGCATCTCGGGCCCGACGCGCTGTACGGCTTCGGCTTCAAGTGGAACGCCGACAGCTCCGGCGACGCAGCGGCGGCCATGGTCGTGATGCAGGAGCAGTACATGCGGGGCTGCGATCCGCGCATCGGCTACATGTCGTTCCTCGCCGTCGACACTCCCGACCCGACGCAGATGGGCTCGCCACTTCTCATGATGCGCGGCACGTTCGTCGGCAGCGCGACCGAGGGTCGAGCGGCGATTGCGCCGCTGCTCGCGACCAGTGGCGTGACTCAAGACGTCGACATGACCGGCTCCTACCTTTCCCTCAATGACCACCTCCTGAGCTGGCCGCGCGAGATCCCCGAGGTGCCGGACCTCGGTCGCGAAGACAAGAGTTCCGCTTACGTCGACCGCCCGATCACGAAGGCCGAATGGCAAACCGTCGTCGAGCGATTCCTGGAGTCGCCGAACCCGTGGACGACCGTCGTATTCGAGCCGTATGGCGGCGCCATTTCAGACGTTCCCGAGCATGACAACGCATTTGTCCATCGAAATGTCGACATGGACATGTTCGTCGATGTGTTCTGGATGACGGGCGACGAGCACACGGCCGCAAACGACTACCTCAACGGTTTCGTGGAGCTCATCACCCCCATGACCAACGGCCATTCGTACCAGAACTACCCGCGTAAGGGCACGCCCGACTACCGCTGGCGCTACTGGGGAGGCTCGTTCGCGACTCTGCTCGCGATCAAGCAGAAGTACGACCCGAAGAACCTGTTCCACTACGCCCAATCAATCTCACCAGCCGATCCCCCCGAGCCACGCCTCGACGACGGACCGGATCTCTCAGCGCTGATCGCGATGCCCATCGTCAGCGTGGGGAACCGATGACCCTCATTTTGGAGGAGCTGTACATCCTCCCTCCCAACGCGGTCGCACGCGTTGGCGGAGCGGCCGAGCCCGTCGAGTCCTATGTCTGGGTCGCGAATACCGATCCGCACGGTGGCTCGCACATCATGATCAAACCGGACGTTTCGCTACGAGTTGCCGCAGATGGCTCGGCAGAGCCCTACGTCACGGCGATCGTCAACTTCAAGGACGCGAATGGCGAGATCCGCCCGGTCGCGCCATTCTTCGAGCTCTGGGCCACGGTCCGCGACGCGGACACCTCCGAAAGCCAGGATCGACCGATGAATCTGGCGCTGATGAAAGACCTCGGTGTCACGACATCACATTTCGGTTTCGCCGTCACCGCGGCCAACCGTAAGGCAGAGCGTCGAACAGGGTCGCCGACGTGCGCTTTCATCGCACGGGTGCACATCCATGGCGACGACAACCAACCGCACCCGCTGCTTGCCATCAGTCCGCACACGAGCGGTCAGGTGCCGCTCGTGCCACACGATCGGCCGATCCCGCTGGGCTCCGTGCAGGTGATACGTCCGGTCGACAAGGCATCGATCGCTGGCGCGGACCCGAGCATTCTGCGGGTCCGCTTCACTCCTCCGAGCGGCGCTGTGTACGGCCCGCCAATGGCGAACAAGGCACCGGCATCACCGGTCGTGCCGGGGCTCGCCGAGGCGCACATCACTGACTACGGCCGCATCCATGAGATCGTTCCACCGCAGAATCGCTTCCTCAACGCCGACACACCGTGGTCGCAATACGTGATGCTGAATGGCGAGTGGGAGGACTCACAGCCCCAGGATGGTTACGATGGCGCAAACGTCGGTGACAGTCGTTCCTGGAGCGTTGTCGACGACACCAGCGATGGTGTGCTGATCGCCTACGTCGCGTGGCGTCACCGCCGCTTCGAGGCCCGTGCGCGCTTTTTCACCGGACCGCCTGACTACGCACCGGACCGTCGACCCGTCTATTCGATCGCCGACGATCTCGCCGAACGTGAGTTGCCACCGCCGCTCGTCGGGACAGACGACTTCGACGCGGTTGTCGAGGAGGTCGTCGATCTGTTTCAGCGGGCATTTGAGACGTCGAGCATGTTGAATCTCGACGCCGCCCGTACACGAGCAATCCAGGAGAACCTTGGCCGACTGGGCGGCGATCCGCCACCGGTCCCGCAGCCGAAATTCGGTCCGCAGAGCTTCACCAAAGACGACAAACCGTACGTCGACGTGACACCCGAGCTTGTGGTGTCAGAACAGTCCGACAACGAATTCGGCCCGATAGCCGCGTCGACGCAGCTTCCGTACACCGAGGTGATGGAGGTGGTGCACGGCCCGCTGATGCAACGCGAGCAGTTGATCAGCTTCCTGCGACGACGCGGACCGCATGTCCACGACGTCGTACGTCCGCCGTTCGGCACGACGGCTGACTGGCCGGTGCTGCCAATCGATCCAGCACACGTCGACGGGAAGGCACTCCGTGACCCGCGTCAGCAGGAAAGCAAGCTGCACGACATGCGCATGCCGCCGTATATGCGCGACGCAAACTTCTTCGCGCTCTCTATAGGACGCCGCCAATACCAGCTGCTCCTCGGGCTCATCGAGCTGCTGTCCACACCGGGTGTCGCCATCACCACCGATTCGATCACGGGTGTCACGAGCGCCCCGGGACCCACCAGCCAAACCGCAGAGGTCACATCATGAGCGGCATCATGCCCCGCAATCTCACCGCTCGCGCCGCGGTCCAGATCGTGGGCAACCCGGTAAGTACAAGGCTCGAAGCCGGCGTTGCGAATTGCTTCCCGGGCCTCGAGTGGGACGTACGCGAGCTTGATCGTCGCTTCTTCCCGGGCCTCGTGTTCCAGTTCGTCACCACACCGCTGCTCCCCAATCCGGGCACGCTCGCGTTCCAGCAGGGTGCACGACTCGCCTACCTCGACTCCATCGACGACCCAGCGCTTCCGGCGAACAGTTCGAAGCAATGGGTGAAGGACCTTCTCAGCGCGTTCGAGCAGAACATCGGCGAGCCGAATCCGCTTGCGTCGGGACGCTGGTATCTCGAGTGGTTCGAACAGCACGGCAAGCGGTTCTCCATGCGCGACTCCCAGAGCCAGCCCTACGACGGTGAGCTGGTGTGGCGTCTCGTGCGAGGGATCGAGGCCAACATCCCACTGACGATCGCGCTCTTGGCCCGGGACGAAAACGGCACCGGCGTTGCGCCGACCGTCGTACTGAACGGGTTCCGTCGGCACTTCGTCGATCCGGCGGGCGTGATCGACGCCTCGTTCAAGCCGGGTGAGCTCACGATGAGTATGTGCAACCCGTGGTCCCATGACTTCCGGGACTGCGGTTGTCACTACTGGGCATCGAACCACCCGGACGTGGTGTTCGGACCGTCGGACACGCTCATCGCCGATCAGCAATCGACGCACGCGAACGAGGCGTCGATCCGGCTCGATTGGCTGCGATCCGATCGCACGGTTGCCGGGAGGGTTGCGGCCGGCGCGACCGACGGCGCAAACCGCCCCTTCGAGATGGACCACTTCGAGATGAACGCGCGGTGGAAGGAATTGCCGTTCGTCGTGAATGGCCACGAAATCGGCGCCACATATCTGCAGCTCCTCACGGAAATGCGTCACGCCTACGCGACACCGATCGACCTTGTGGCCGTGCTCGAATCAGACCTTGCTCCGATGGAACTCACGCTGGCCCTCGAATACCTGACCGCATACTTCAGCGTCCGCTCACCCGACGAGGTCGACGCTTCGCTCTGGCCGAACCTCGTCGGAGACGTGCAGGTCATCAGGCAGTATCTGCTGATCGTTGCGGTCGGCGAGATGCAGCATTTGCGTTGGGCGAACCGCATGCTCTGGGGCCTCGATCGAGCCGGTCACTATCCCGCCGGATCTCGCTACACGCCGGTGCTGACGCCTTCCCTTACCGTCCCGAACCCGGACCCAGTCACAGGGGTGATGGGAAGGCGTCCGCGATCGCTGCGTCCTCTCACGCGTGAACTGATCGCTGAATTCATCGAAATCGAACGCCCCGGTGGAGGAATTGATACAGCATATTCGAGGACGGTTGCTACACTTGAAAACACCGCTGATGTCTCGGACCTACTCCAACTCGCGGTGCGAATCGACACCGACGGCAACGAACACTTCGAACGATTCCGAGAGGTGCAGAGAATCATCGAGATGTATCCCGACGGCGAAAATGCTCCGTATCGACGGCCGTTCCGGATCGGGACCGCGGCCGAGTGCACGGCCGCATTGGACGCGTTCGCGCAGGTACTTGCTGACCTTCAGGTCGCCTATACCGACGAAGCAGCGGGGCATGCACACGAAGGCCAGGACCAGGTCGACGCCGCCCGCACCTCGATGACGCAGCTTCGGACCCTGGCCGACGCGCTCGCCCGCCGCGGCATCGCGGTGCCGTACTGGACCGATCCCAGCGCGTCGTGACTCCCGTCATCCTCACGAAGCGTCGGCCGGAGCATCCTTTGTCCGTGACGGAACATGGCCGCCGATCGCCCCCTCCTGGTTCGCCGCAGCTGCATCCATTCACGTCGAGCGTCGGTCACCACGTCCTCGTGCCGGATGGATCACGCGTGTACGACATCGACGCGGAGCTGCACCGCGAGCTGCAATCGCTCGTCGACACGAACGAGACGTCGCTTCCGACCCGCTTGACGGAACTCGGTCTAAACAGCCGCGATGCGATCACCACCGGTGCCGGCCCGATTCCGCCGGTCCGCTACCTATCCCTTGCCGTCGCTCAGCAGTGCAATCTCGGTTGTACGTACTGCTACGCAGACGGCGGAGATTTCGGCGGTGAGCCATCGAATATGGAGATCCAAACCGGCCGAGCGGCGATCGATCGACTGCTCACGGATTGTCGACCGGGCGATCGGATCGGGATCGCGTTCATGGGCGGCGAGCCACTCGCGAATCGTCGCGTCGTGCACGAACTGACCACGTACGCGAGCGATCGTGCCCGGGCACTGGGTGTCACGTGCACGTTCTCCATCACAACGAATGGAACCGTGATCCGGTCAGCCGACATCGACCTGTTCGATGAGCACGGCTTCGCCGTGACGGTGTCGATCGACGGCATTGGCGAGGTGCACGACCGCCAACGGCCGACAAAGAGCGGGGTCGGAACATATGCGCGCATATTGCACGCCATCGAACCGATGCTGGCCCGCCAAGGTCGGATGCAGGTAACCGCCCGGGCAACGGTGACTCCACAGAATTTGGACCTCCGCAACACTCTCGACGGACTTGTTGCCCTCGGATTCCACGGGGTCGGCTTCGCACCTGCGCTTGCTACGCCTACCGGAACGGGCGAGTTGCAAGAACCGGACCTCGATCGGCTGCTCCACGCACTCATCGATTGCAGCGACGAATTCGTCCGGCGACTCGCTCGTGGCGAGCGGTATCCGTTCACCAACGTCACGAGCGCCCTCCAGCTGATCCATGCCGGTGCGCATCGCCCGTTCCCCTGCGGCGCCGGCGCGGCGTATCTCGGCGTCGACGCGAACGGTGCGGCGTCGGCCTGCCATCGCTTCGTCGGATCCAACGCGGCACGGATGGGCGACGTGGAATCCGGCTGGGACAATGGCGCGCGGGCAACCTGGCTCGCGGAACGTCACGTCGACCACCAGGAGCCGTGTCGGAGCTGCTGGGCCCGTTACCTGTGCGGAGGCGGTTGCCATCACGAGGTGCTCGCTCGCGGACGTCATGCCTGCGATTTCGTCCGAGGCTGGCTTGAGCATTGTCTCGTCACCTACGTCGAAGTCGCGACGCGTCACCCGAGATGGTTTGCCCGCGATGACGTGCACTGTTAGTGCACGCAAGCGGAACTTTGCGGCGATGCACTATTCGTCGGTATTTGGCTGACCGCCCGTGACTGCCGACGTCGTCGTGGTCGGAGCCGGACCAGCTGGGTCCATCGCTGCGGCGCGTCTCGCCGCTGCTGGCATCGACACCGTCCTCGTGGACCATCGCCGACCGGTCGTTACGGAGCTCCAGACACTGACTCTCGACGCGTATCGGCTACTCGTCGACCTCGCTGGTCGGGAAATTCTTGCCGATGCAGTTCAGGTCGCAGAATCCATGTGCGTCAGGTGGCGCCCGTCGGACGCTGCTGCTCCACCGGTCCGCGTCGAACAGCTCCTCGTCGACCGCTCCTCGCTCGATTCCTCCTTGCGCGCCTTCGCCGTGCGCGCCGGAGCGCGACTGGTGCTCGGACGAGTGAGCGCTATCGAAGGGTCGAACAATGCTCGAAGTCATCGAATCGTTACTTCGGTAAATGGGTTGGACATCGTGTCGCGTTCGGTGATCGTGGCAGCGGGGCGGACCGGCACGCTCGGTGCCCGCCGGAGGAAGCTTGCGCCGCGCACCATCGCGCTACTCGCCCGCTTCGAGACGTCGAATGAGGCGCTGCCCGCGCACCTCTGCATCGAAGCCCTGCGTGATGGATGGATCTGGGCCACGAGACACGACCGGGGAGCGTTCATCGTTGCGGTCACCTCGCCCGTCGCGCATCGCGAGCTCACCGAACGACTTCGAACGATGACCGGTCAAGCGTCGTTGCTCAAAGAACTCACTGGTTGCGCGTTCGATATCTCGGCGATCGTCGACGCGACCCCCTCTGTGAGCGCACGCACCCCCGTGCCGGGCGTACACGAGATCGGCGACGCCGCTCTGTTCCTCGACCCGTTGAGCGGTCACGGTCTCAGCGCGGCGATTCGCTCTGCTGTACAGACCACGGACTCACTCGTGCGAGCCGGCATTGACATTGACGCGGTTACCGTGGTCCGCGAAACAACGGCGCTGGCTGCTCATCACCAATCCATCGCAAAGGTGTTCTACATCGACGGAGCAACTCGGTTCTCCACACCCTTCTGGTGCGATCGCGCAACAACAACACCCTCGACGAGCTCATGAGCCGAGCAGCGCCGCCTCGCGAAGGTCGATGCAGGTTTCGTCACCGTCGATTGCCGCCGCTCGGCGACGTACGGCAGCAGTGTCTTCGTGCGACGCCGGTCCTTCCCGCCCGATCTGCATCCGCTCAACCTCAGCGCGCAAGGCCCAGAGCTGCGCGCCTTGTCGATCAGCAACGGTGATGGCCAACGAAATCGACTGTTGTGCCTCTTCAGACAACCCGGACATCATGAGCAGTCGGGCGCGAACTCGGTGAGCTTCTGCCTCGGACCATCGCTCGTTGGTGATCGCGATGCGCTCGAGTCCCACATCGATGAGGCGCAGTCCGCGGTCCACTTGTCCGAGAACGCTGTGCGCCTCGGCAAGAAGGGTGTTCCGGAAGCAAAGGTAGCTACGCCCTCCGGTGTTCCACCACGCTTCGCTCATCGCCGCCATGTCGACGATAGCGAGCCGATCCCCCAGGAAGAACGCTCCGGTGACGGCCCAGAATCGACCCGTCACGGCCATCATTGCCAGGCCGTTCCTTTCGGCGCGGTCGATGAGCAAGGGAGCAAGCTCGGCCATCGTTGACCAGTCGCGTGCCGCCGCAGCGAGGAAGCAGCGATACGTGACGGCCTGGGCCCAGCTGTGTGGATGATCAAGCCTGTGTGCGTGCTCAATCGCCCATTCCGACGTCTCGACGGCTGATCGAGGCTGACCGCTCACCCAGCGGGTGAGTGCAAGAAACACTGACGCGGTTGAGGCGTGATCGGTGCCATACACGAACCGGTCGGCCGAGAAGTCGCCCGCGCCGTATAGCCGCACCGACTCTGCGAGGTGCCGATCAGCGTCGAGAAGGCGACCCGTATGGAACGCGACCGCCCCGACGGCCCGGTTTGCAATCATCGCGTCGCGCTGGCGTCCCGACTGGTTCGCACGCCCGAGAAGATCGTGGGCTGCGTTTTCGGCCAAGTCGTATTCGTCGCGGACCAAATGGAACGAGTACACGCCGTTGAGAACGGTAAGCAGTCGTTCTGTTTCGCCGACGATGTCGCAGAGTTCTCTCGCCCGTGCATAGGCCTGACCCGTGACCGGGGCGGCAAATCCAGCGACACCGCGCAATGCACCGGCGAGGAGCAACTGGAGGTCGAGTTCCAACCGCAACAATTCGTTGGTGACCGGATGGGACGCGAGAACGGCCAAGGCCGCATTGGCGGACGCGACGACCTCGACGTTCGCGGAGTGGTGAGCCGCGAGGTCGGCGGCGCGAAGCCACCAGAAGACCGAGCGAGTCGGGTCGGCACTCATCGCAAAGTGATTGGCAACTTGGTGCGGCAACGTCGCAGCGGTCGCGGGAAATCGGTCCACGAGAGCTCGGGCCGCTCGCTCGTGCACGGCACGGCGTTCAGGTCGCAACATTCGCTCATATGCCGCGTCTCGGATGAGCGCATGTCGGAAGCGAATCGTGCCGACGTCACCACGGTCGAACAATTGCGCGTCGAGCAGTTCCTGCACGCCGGTTGCGACATCAAGTCCGGGCGCGACCTCGAACAGGAGGTCGACCGAAAAGGAGCGGCCAAGCGCCGCGGCGATCGGAGCGAGTTTGCCCCCCGTCGGAAGTCGATCAAGACGGGCGCTGAGCCCGTCGTAGAGCGTCGCCGGGATCAGGGTGGCATCTCCATCATTGGCGGTGAGAATTCCATTGACTTCGGTCAAGGCACAGCGATCGACCAGCGCTCGCGTGACCTCGTCGAGATAGAGCGGCAAACCGTCGCTGCGACGCAGAATTTCGTCGACGACGGACGGCTCGACGGGTTGGCCGGCCGCGAACTCGATTAGCGCGCGCCCATCCGTCTCGTCAAAGGGCTCAAGGTGCACCGTCGTAATCGACGCTGCAGATGAAAGCCCGTGGAGCGATTCAGCGTCGACATCTCGCTCCGTTGGTCGCGTTGTCATCACAACGAGGACGGGGAGAGTCGTGGCCACGACAAAGACGTGATCGATGAGGGCCAGCGTTGTCGCGTCGGCCCAGTGGCTGTCCTCGACGACTACGAGGAGGGGATGACGCGAGGCCGCATCGATGACCAATCGACCCACGCCTTCGAAGAGCGCCCGACGACGATCGGTCGGCGTGGCACCCGTTGCGTCGCTGCGGCCAAAGAGTCCAGCGATGATGTCGGCGCTCTCCCCGATACCGACCCGCTCGGCCAACTCGCGCAGCTTGTCGTTGCGTGTGGCGTCGTCATCGCTCAGTTGGAGCCGCGCCGCGTCGGCCAATGCCCGCCGGAGCGGATGAGCCTGGAGGGACTGTCCCTGATCGGCGCACGAAAAATGAAACGCCGACCAGCCCTCCGCTTCGGCGGCCGCGCCGAATGCCGCGACAAGGTGCGACTTGCCGACGCCTGGCTCGCCCACCAACACGACCCCACGAGCCGACCCCTGTAGCGACAGAGCCAACTCCTCGTGCATGGTGGCGAGTTCGCGGCTGCGGCCGATCAACCGCGTGTCGGCGCCTTCGAACGAGAGCGCGCGTGCCCGCGCGCCGCGGACCCGGTGCAGGACGTGGGGCTCCACGAAACCCTTCAGGATCGTCGGCTCGAGCTGTTCGAAGTCGAAGGCGGCGCCAGCGAGACGTCGGGTGAGGTCGGAGACCGTTACGGAGCCGACGATCGCATTCGTTTCGATACGCGAGGCAAGGTTTGGCGTGTTTCCGACCGCGTCGATGATCAAATCCGTCGCGTCGCCGAAGACGTTGCCGACAATGGTCAGACCGGTTGCGATCCCGACGCGGGCCCCAAGGTCGGTGGCGTATTGCGTTGAGAGTTCAGCGACACCGGCCTGAATGTCGAGACCGGCCGAGATTGCGCGCGCTGCTTCGTCGCCGTGACTGACCGGATACCCGAAGTAGGCCATCAGCCCGTCGCCCGTGAACTTCGCGACCGTGCCGCCTGCTCGCACGATCGCGTCCCGACACGCTCGACTGTACGCGGTGACAAGTGACGCGTACTCCTCAGCATCCATTCGGTTCACGAGGACCGTAGAACCGACGAGGTCGCAAAAGAGCACACTGAGATTTCGACGCTCAATCGGTGCTGAGTCCGTCGCGGAACGCGAGCCATTGCGTCGTTCTCCTAACTCTGCAACGGCGCGCACAAAACGCTTCCGATCGCCGAGGGTGAGACCCATTAGCTTCAAGTCCGCGTCGATCAGATCGCCCACGACATCGAGATCGACGCCTTCAGCCTCGAAGGCATCCGTGTACGCGGCGAGTGCATGCTCGCTCAGCCACGAACTAAATTCGGGGCTGATGGCCATGCGGTAATTGTGTCGGATACCCGGGCGGTCGTCCATATCGTCGATTGGATACGGTCGCGTTAGTGCACGGCGACGCTGTTGCATCAACGGCTGGTCTCCTGGTCGTGAACGTAGGCGCCGACGCATGATCGATAACACGTGCAGCCCCTGGTTCTGGGCGCTCCAATTCTCAACGTGACAAACTCACGCATGGACGCTGCCGGACTGCGTTGACGCACGTGACGTCGAGCGCGTGTCGGGTTGCATGCGCAGTCACGGGTCGCATCGCAGCGACCCGTAGGAGCCCGGTGCTGCGACACCAGGCATAGTTGTAGCGGCGTGCCCAGCCACGGCCTCGTTGTGCGTGTTTGTTCGACATCCACGTGGCCAACCGGCGATGAGCGTAGGAATCATCGCGGTGAACTTGTCGTGTGAGTTGCCCCACTGGAAGTAGTTCCCCCAACCGGTCAGCGTGAGGTTCATGCGTTTCACGATCACGGCCAGTTCGAGTCCGACGTGTCGCCGGTCAGTCATGTCTCGGAGGCGGGCACGGATCGAGCGCATTGCTCGATCTGATGGCCACCGAGCCAGGTAACGCGTGTTCGGCTGCTTGAAGCTTCGGACCATGTGATGGTGGAAGCCGAGGAAGTCGAACCCGTCGTCCCCGTTGCGGATGTCACGAATGCTGGTCTTGTCGGGATCCAACCGCAACCCGACGCGTGCCAGCGTCGCTGCGGCCAGGTCACGGGCCGCTTCGGCACGTTCCCTCGTCGCGCACACGACAACAAAGTCATCGGCGTAGCGGACCATGGCGGCTGCGAAGATCGTGTTGGAGCCGATCTTCGAGGCTGACTTCCGGCCGGTCAGTTTCGGGTTTCGGCCCGGGCTGTCGGCGATCAACGCGCTCGACATGGTTCGAGCCGAGATTCGCCGGGGTCAGATGTGGATTCTCGACGCGGACGTGTCGGACTGTTTCGGTCAGATCGATCACGACGCCCTCATGCGCCTCGTTGAGGCCAGAGAGTCGGATCGGTCGGTGCTGCGACTGCTCCGGGCCTGGTTACGGGTCGGGTACTTGAGCATGGTTCGGTCACCGCGAGCTTTGACGAATTCTTCGACGACTTCGCCTTCTCCGCTTCCAACACCGTGATCCGTTCCTGAAACACCACGATCGCTGCCTGCAACGACTCAATCAAAACGGCCTGCTCAACCACCAGCCGTTCGAGATACTCAGCGCGCTGACTATCGCTCACCCACCCATCAAACCAGACCGCGCGCGGAGAGTGGTGGACCCACCTGAATGGTTACCTTTGCGTGGTCCTTTCGCGTGGTTTGCAAGCAGACCGCGGGCACCGGCCGGAACTACGCCGCTGTCACCGTCACCGCGCGAGGCGCATAGACCTCGTGCGCCGGGAAGATCGTGATTACCGGTTCAACCCCGACACCTGCGGCTGCCATTGCCGGCCCGAGGATGTTCTCACCGAACGCTCCGAACGTCGCCTCGTCTTCCCACGCGTCGAGTATCGAACAGTCATTTCCTTCCCACCAAACGGCGTGCAGCTGACCACCGACCGGCGCGTCCTTCAGGTGACCGCAACGGTCTCGGACGGCGTTGTATTGATCCGGAGTGACTCCGGCAAGCGTGATTTTCGCAATTATGGACATGATGATCGTTCTCCGATTCGAAGAGTGGACGTTGCACCTCACGTTCGCTCCAAGGCGCAACTTGGATCACCGACCCGAATCGAAAAATCAGCAGCTCACGCACCCCCGAGTCGGTCGAGCACATTTCGCGTAATGCGCTGCACGAGCGGGTCGCCGCCCGCCACGCCGTAGGACCAATCGGTACAGCCCGTCGTAACAACCGTGCCGCCGCCAACAGACACGTACGACCCGAGCACCGCGTTACCGTGCGCCACCCTTCGAACGTTGGCCTCCGAAGCGTCACCGAACAGCACGTGCGCGACGCCTTCCAACTCCCCCGCCGTGCGGATGGCCTGCAATCCGCTCGGGTACTCGTTGGCGCCACGGGCTGCGTCGACCGACCACAGGCGCGCCGGTGCCGAACCAAGAATCTCGAACCCTTCAGGACACCCATCGGCATGTGTGGGTACGGGCAGCTGGTCCACCATCGTCATTTCGCAGCCGTCACACTCGTAGCCGACCACCACGTGCTCGGCACCGAGCAGGTCCCCATAGCGAAGGTCGGTGCCCTCGAACATCCAATGCTCCGGACGCCACACGGTGTACCCGCGCTGCCCGCGCGGCGTCCCGCCTGCTATGCGCGCATACCCTCCGCGGGAGAACGACACACCGGTCATGCGGCTCTCGGGGCGTCCGATGATCGGGTCCGACCACATCGACGTGAGGAGATGCGGATCACTCTGACGCCGTGGGTCCTTCCGCCGCGCATCACCCTTGTACGAGACCATCGTTTCGCCAGCGTCCTCCAGGCGGACCTGCCAGAACGACGTGTTGCCAGAAAGGAACGCGACGTTGCCACCGCCCGCAATGAACGCCTCGACCGTGTCACGCATTGGCGACGACCAGTACTCATCGTGCCCGACGGACAGCATCAAGGTGTGGCCATCCAACACCGAGGGCCGCGTCTCCAGATCACCGTTCGAGACGAAGTCAAACGTGTAACCAGCGGCCTCAGCCCAGGCGATGAAGGGTCCCTCCCATGTCGGCCAACCGGCACACGCGGACCACGAGCTGATCCTCTCCGCTCGCGCATGGGTCGCCCAGGCATCGCCACCGAGGTCGGGTGCCGACGTCGTGGATGCGTTCCGGTGCTGCAGCGCATCGGGGCGGGCGAGGAAGCCGTGCGAGATCGGGCGCCGGAACGACACGGTGTTGCCACCCACATACAGATTCGATCCACCCCAGTCGTTGTACGCGTTCCAGGTATTCGTCGACAGCTCCAGCAGAATCGGCGAACTCGGCTCACCAGCACGGGCACGCAACACGAATCCCGCCCGACGCTCCACCACCGATCCATCGGGGCGCGCCGCCCTCAGGACCGCCTCGTACCAGCCCGACGACCAATCCGCTGAAGCCTCGAAGGAGAACAGGGATGGCCAACCCGCACCACCCGCAGACGCTTCCGCTGGGATCGAATGGCTCTCCACCCGAACCGCGCCCCAATTCGCAACCACCGAGCGGGTAGCGCCGAGACGGGCCAGCTCAACATCGACATCCAGCGACGTTTCGGCAGGAGTCACCCGCCCCGAAGGATGTGCGTTCGTCGCGCCGGCGTGCAACGCGATGGTGTCTCCGGGCTCGTAGGAGCACCGGTCGAAGTACGCCTCAGCAGCAACCGTCCATCGGGATTCGCTCATGACGAGAACGTAGGCGCGCAGGAGGTTCCAGCGCCTAACCGTGGGACCCTCTCAAGTCCGCCACGCTGCGCGTCGAAGACCTTCACCGGATGGATACTCAGCTCCTCATTCCGGCCGCACTCCGTCCACCGACGACGGCGGGCGAACTCGATATCTCGATGCTGGTCGTCGAGGACCTGTTCCTCCGACGAACCCTCCAGACCGACCGGACGTCGACCGCCCGACTTTCTCAAGACCTCGGCCTCGACCCGCGAATCGTCACCGCGTGCTTCGAGACGCTGCGCGGCCGCAAGTTCCTGGACGTCCTTCGACTCGAAGGCAACGTCTACCACTTCGAGCTCACGACGCTGGGCCGAGAGCGAGCCCAGGCGAGCCAGGATCGCTGCGCGTATGCGACGACCGCACCGGTATCGCTCGATCGCTACATCGAGGTCGTGCGGCTCCTACGCGCCGACGTGTCACCGAGCCTTGTGGACGTCCGTGCCGCATACAGCGACCTCGTTCTCAACGACAAGACGCTGAATCGCATCGGGCCGGCGTTCAGCGCCCAGCAGTCGATCTTCTTCTACGGGCCTTCTGGCACCGGAAAGACATCGATCGCGGAGCGACTTACCCGACTGTACGACGACGTGATCCTCGTGCCGCATGCGATCGAAATCGACGGCCAGATCATCCAGGTATTCGACCCCACGGTCCACATCGAAGCCGGCGTTCCGCCAGCGGGCTACGACCCGCGCTGGGCGGTGTGCAAGCGTCCACTCGTCATGGCCGGTGGCGAGCTGGAGCTGGGGATGTTGCAGCTCAAGCGTGATCCCGTGTCGAAGGTGTACAGCGCTCCGCTGCAGATGAAAGCCAACAATGGCATCTTCCTGATCGATGACTTTGGCCGCCAGCTTGTCCCGCCGGGAGCGCTGCTGAACCGGTGGATCGTTCCGTTGGAGCGTCGCATCGACTACCTGTCGCTCGACTCGGGCCGCAAGTTCGCGATTCCTTTCGAAGTGCTGGTTCTGTTCTCGACCAACATCGATCCGGCAAAACTGGGCGATGAGGCATTCTTCCGACGCATTCAGAACAAGATCTATGTCGGTGCGACCACGATCGATGAGTTCGACCAGATCCTTCAGCGGACGGCCGCTCGACTCCAGATCGAACTTGAGTCCGATGCAAATCAAATTGTGCGTTTGGTCTGTCGGGAGTTCGGACGGGGTCGCCTGTACCCGTGTTATCCGGTCGATCTCTGTCGCCTGGTGAGGTCTATCTGCGACTACGAGAACGTCCCTCGGGTACTCGACCGAGACAACGTGTGGCGCGCCGCGGAGCTGTACTTCACGACCGGCACACCCGGCGACTGGAACGCTGAGCAGATGAGCGGTGTCTTTACGCCTGAACTTGCTGGCCCCGCAATGGGGGCCTGAGCCGGAGTTACGCCGCTCTTCCTAGGCCGACGTTGACTGGCCGAACAGCCGGTCACCTGCGTCACCGAGCCCTGGCACGATGAACGCACGCTCGTTCAGGCCCGGGTCGAGCGCGGCCGTCACGATACGCACGGTCGGACACGCCTCACGCACACGATTGACGCCTTCCGGTGCCGAGATCACCGACACGGCGGTGATCTTCGACGCGCCCCTGTTCAGCAGGAGCTGACACGTAAAGGCAAGCGATCCGCCGGTGGCCAGCATCGGGTCGAGCACGAACACGTCGCGCCCGGAAAGGTCGGCTGGAAGCTTCTGCGCGTACTGCTCGGGTTCGAACGTTTCCTCGTTGCGTCGAAGACCGATCATGCCCACTTCGGCCTCGGGCAACATCGAAAGGAACCCGTCGAGTAGGCCCAAACCAGCTCGCAGGATTGGCACGAGGAGCGGGCCCGGTGCCTGAAGACATACTCCAGGAGCGTCCATGCCGGTCGGTGTGCGTACCGTGACGGCGTCCGCATGGAGGTCCCTGGTCGCCTCGTAGGCGAGTATCGACGCGATCTCCGACACGGCTTTTCGAAACACCGGCGACGTGGTGTGCTCGTTTCGCAGAACGGTGATGCGGTGGGCGACGAGCGGATGGTTCACGACGGTCAGCACGAGCGTGGACGTTACCGCTCGCGCACAGGCGGCGACTCTCCCGACGCTGCGGTCCGAATGTCGGCGGCTCTTAGCCTGAATCCACCGATTGGTTGTGGGTGGTGGGTGTGCCCATCCGCGTGAAAGGCCTCTTGAGCAGCGACGATGACGGTGTCTGATGTCGTCGGTT
>JAYSSR010000039.1:0-38347 GCA_043720395.1 Acidimicrobiia bacterium | reverse complement strand
TTGCGGTGCACTTGGCGCGCCCGAACGCACCGCAGACGCACCGGATGTACCGCGACCGAACTCGGCCACGGCGAGCAAGAGCTACCGCTTGAGGCGGCGGCGATCCTCTTCCTTGAGGATGCGCTTGCGCACGCGCACGTTCTTCGGGGTGATCTCGACCAGTTCATCGTCGCCGATGAACTCGATCGCGGCCTCCAGCGTCATCTCGCGCTTCGGCGGCAGCTTCACTGCGTCGTCGTGGGAGTGGGTGCGAATGTTGTTCTTCGCCTTCTCCCGCACGACGTTGAGCAGCATCTCGTCGTTGCGAGCGTTCTCGCCGACCACCATGCCCTCGTACACCTCTTCGCCCGGATCGAGGAAGAACTGGCCGCGCGACTGAAGCCCATCAAGTGCGTAACCCGTCGTGACACCGGCGCGGTCGCTGATCATTGCCCCACCGAGGCGCTTCGGCAGATCGCCGACCCACGGCACGAAACCCGCATGACGCTGGTGGATCAGCGCGGTGCCCCGGGTCTGGGTGAGCAATTCGTTGCGCAGACCGAGCAGGCCACGTGACGGACAGTTGAACTCCAGGATCGTTCGGCCGGTGTCACCCGGACCCATGTTGGTCATCGTGCCCTTGCGGGGCGCAATCGCCTGCGTGACCACGCCCACGTAGTCGTCGGGAACGTCCACGATGACCTCCTCGAACGGCTCGTGACGGTGCCCGTCGACCAGCTTCGTGATGACCTCCGGACGCGACACCTGCAGTTCGTACCCCTCACGGCGCATCGCCTCGATGAGCACTGCGAGCTGCAACTCGCCACGTCCGGCGACCTCGATGATGTCCGGCGAGTCGGTCTCCCGAAGGCGGATCGAGACGTTGCCGAGCACCTCCTTGTCGAGACGCTCACGGAGGTGGCGCGAGGTGAGGTACTTGCCGTCCTTGCCCGCAGTCGGCGCGGTGTTCACGCCGAACGTCATCGAGAGCACGGGCTCGTCGACTTCGAGACGTTCCAGAGCGACGGGAGCGATGGCGTCGGCAAGCGTGTCGCCGATCGAGATCTCCGGGAACCCGGCAACGATGAACAGCTCACCGGCAACCAGCTCGTCGACGTCGACGCGCTTGAGACCGTCGACGCCCATCAGCTGGCCGAGCTTGCGCTTCAAGATCCCGCCAGGTACGCCCGATGCTGGCTCGGCACCCATGACGGCCACGAGTTCGCCCTTGCGCAGCGTCCCCTCCATGACCCGCCCAATGGCAAGGCGACCGAGGTAGTCGGAGGCGTCGAGGTTGTTCACGATGGCCTGCAGGGGTCGCGACTCGTCACCCGAAGGCGCGGGAATGGTCTTCACGATCGCCTCGAAGAGGGCCGTGAGATCGTCGCCCTCACCGGGCATGCCGATTCCACTGACGGAGCGACCCTCACGCGAGATGCACGAGATCACCGGGAAATCGAGGTGGTCGAGGTTGCCGTCGTCGCCGAGCAGGTCCATGAACAGATGTTCGATCTCGGCGAGGACCTCGTCGGGCCGGGAGTCCTGCCGGTCGACCTTGTTGATCACCACGACGACCGGCAGGTGCTTGTGCAGCGCCTTCGACAGCACGTAGCGGGTTTGCGGGAGCGGTCCCTCGGCAGCGTCGACGAGCAGCAGCACACCGTCGACGATGTGCAGACCGCGCTCGACCTCACCGCCGAAGTCGGCGTGGCCGGGCGTGTCGACGATGTTCAGCTTGTAGTGGCCCCACCGAACCGACGCCTGCTTGGCGAAGATGGTGATGCCCCGCTCGCGCTCCTGGTCGTTGGAGTCCATGACGCGCTCCACCTGGGTTTCGCGGGCACCAAACACGCCGGCGAAGCGGAGCATGGAGTCGACGAGCGTGGTCTTGCCATGATCGACGTGGGCGATGATCGCAAGATTGCGCAGCTCTGGGAGATTTGACACGGTTTCCTTCAGGTTCGGGTACAGGCGGTGAGCCGCCTGGAACGAAGGGACCGTGCGGCGCAGAAATCAGTAGTTGGCGGCCTCGTTGGGCGCGTGGTGGAACTCACTGGGAGGGTGGGCGGGGAATTCGCGGTCGAGTTCTTCGTCGAACTCGCCTTCGATGCCTACTTCAACATCGTCTTCAGGAACGCGGGCCAGGCACCATGACGCACACTTGGCGTCGGCCGCGGCACCGCATTCGTCGCAGGGGGTTGCCGACGGTTCGAGGGTGATGCGCTTGAGGGCTCGTGCCTCTTCGAAGCGCCGGTGACGTCCCTTTTTCACTTGTCGGCTCCTGCTTTTGACGAAAGTCGCTCTTGGTCGTATCGGACGAACAGTGTACTCACCTGAGAACATTCCCCCGACGGATACGCATGTGACGAACGACCCTCGTCCGGTCGTTGCCTGCAGTTCCCCAGGTAACCTCGACGTATGGCTGACTCACTCGACCTTGACGCCCTTGTTCAGCGGTTCCAGGAACGAGCCAAGGCGGTCAAGAGCCGTCCGCTCCCGCCGGTCGAGGGGGCCGAACGTGCCCGCATCAAGGAACGGGCGCAACAAGATTTTCTCGACTTCGCGCTGATCGGCGATGCCGAACCGTCGTTCGCTGACGGCGTCATCACGTTACGCATCGACCTCCGCCCAAACCCCGACGCCCCGGTGTAGCAGCTTAGAGGGCGAGCCGATAGGCGAGCCCTCAATCAGACACAGCAGAATAAATCGAGCGGCGAAGCCGGTCGCCGGAGCCCGCCGTGCCGCAGTCGTGCCCTATCCGCTCATCCGCTTGCTCAGAACACGAGCAGCTCGACGTCGCACCGAATGCCTGGTGCCCGAGCCAGTCGGCCGTCGGCCGTGAGAAGCGGACAATTCAGCCCTTCGGCCAGTCCGATGTAGCAAGCGTCGTAAGCAGTCACGTTGCCTCGGAGTTCGTACGCACGCACCATCAACGGCCCTACTGCGTACCGACTGATGGGTAGTGCAAGCAGGTCATCGACGGCCGACCGGAAGCGTCGATCGGTCAGTTTCCCAGCAAACCAACGTCGGCGAAGCACTGAGACGGTCTCAACATCCACCAGATCCGGCGCGTACACGCTTGATGAGGCTCGCAACCGGGCGCGAGCAACGTCTCCGTCAAGCCCGTCATCGCCAACGACGTTGGCGATGACGGAAGCGTCGACGACGATCACCGTTCTGAGCGGGCGTTGTCGATGTCAGCAACTGCCTGGGCAAGGCCAACGGAACCGCCTCCGCTGCTGCGAGCGATTCGGGACAACACCTCCTCCATCGTCGGCGTCGTGGCGATCCGCGAGAGCTGCATCGTGAGAAACTGTTGCAATGACTGGTTCGCAGCGGACGCCCGCGCCTGCAGAGCCGCGTGCACATCCTCAGGCACATCTCGGATCAGCACATTGGACATGCTTGCATTCTGATAGCAGTGCGCCGACCACGTCAAGTCCGCGGGTCCTGCGGCTCGATCGAAGACTTGACATGAGGGCCGTACAATTCCACGAACGAGCGCATCGCCCGACGCTGCGCCGCACCGAGACGAGGTTGCCATGGCTCCCAACGATTCCTCGACACCGTCCGATTCCGACACGATTGCCGGGCTCGCGACCGGCAATACCGCCGCGATCCTCCCGCAGGGTCAGCGCACGCTGGATGAGGAGCGGACGCACCGCAAGCAGATGCTCGCAGCGTCGTTTCGTCTCTTTTCGAAGTTCGGCTTCGACGAGGGCGTTGCCGGACACATCACCGCCCGCGATCCGGAAATGACCGACCACTTCTGGGTGAACCCGTTCGGCATGCATTTCGGACACATCCGGGTGAGCGATCTCCTCCTCGTGCGCCACGACGGCACGATCGTGCACGGCAACATGCCGCTCAATCAGGCCGCATTTGCCATCCATTCCGAGATTCACGCGGCCCGACCCGACGTAATCGCAGCCGCCCACGCGCACTCCGTGTACGGCAAATCATGGTCAAGCCTCGGACGTCCACTCGACCCGATCACGCAGGACGCCTGTGCGTTCTTCAACGATCATGTGGTGTTCCAGGACTACACCGGCGTGGTCCTCGACACCAGCGAGGGCAAGCGAATCGCGCATGCCCTTGAGGACCGTAAAGCCGCGATCCTGCGAAACCACGGCAACCTCACCGTCGGCCACTCCGTCGAGGAGGCGGTGTGGTGGTTCATCACGATGGAACGGTCCTGCCAGGCACAGCTCATGGCGGAGGCCGCGGGGACACCGGTCATCATTCCCGACGACATGGCCGCAATGACCTGCGGCCAGGTCGGCCACCATCTCGCGGGCTGGTTCAGCTTCCAGCCGCTACTCGCCCGCATCACCAGGGAACAACCGGACTTCATCGAGTAGTGCACGCAAGGTCAGGACTCAGAATTCGAAGAAGACACCGCCCGACCACGCAGTACCCGTGATCAGCTTCGAAAGCGCCTTGACGCTGGTCCGGAACTGAGCGGGCGACAACGTCTCCAGCTGATCCTGAGTCGCACGCAGCACCGTCCGACCGGGGCTCACGTACCAGCGGCCGCCCTCACGTACCGCAACGATCGCAAGGCCCGGCGACGGACGAGAACCGCCGGCCGAGAGCGACGTCGGAGCGACCCTGTCGAGATCGGCCGAGGTCACCGGAATGCCGAGATCATCGAGCAGATTCACCGTGTCACGACCACAACGGCGATGCGTGTCCGCATCGAGTTGGACCGTCGCGCAGCCATTGAGGACCTCGACTCTGAGGGCCGGCGAATCCGGCTGGCTCAGGGTGAACGCCGCCGAAAAGCGATGAACACGCACCACCGATCGGTCTCCCTGCATCGAAGCGTCGAGCACCAGGCCCGGGAACTCGAACGTGTACTGCCCGTCGACGCCGCTCAACACGTCCTGAATCGCCGGGAGAAACCACTCCGGGTTGCCCTGAAATGCGCCCGCCTCGCCGGGTGCGAGGACTGCGAGCGTTCGTTCCGCATCGAGACGACTGACCGCAGCGAACCAGTTCCGAACCGCCAGCTCCGGTGACGCGGCACCCTCCGGGGCAACGGGAGCATCCGATGTTGGTCCGCGTCGGGCACCGACCGCCGTACGGATCAGGCTCACCCGCCAGCGTCCGCCAGAACGCACGGCGATCACCGGACGCTGCCGAAACGACTTCGCGAGGTCCACCTTGCGAAGACGGTTCCCCGTCCGCCCAAGCACGCGTCCACACGAGTCGCGCAACACGGACGCGAACGGCAGACGGAGCACGTCGACGCTCGTGGACAGCGTCCCGGCTTCCAGTGTGACCTCGGCGACCACACCGGAGTCTTCGCGGGTACCGAGGCGAAGGCCCGTTAGGGTCGCCTCGTATCCGTCAACGTTTCGCAGCTTCGCACCGCGACGGACCGCGCCCAGGCGGCGAAGCTGCTCGTACACGGGAGCGGCTTCTTCGAGAAGCAGGTCTCGTTCCGCCGGAACCAATGAGTGGGCGAATCCAATGGCGTCGCCGTCCGCGATCGACTGGAGCAGCGTCCGCACTGCGCCCTCCGGCTCGGTGGCACCGGACCGGCCGTTGAGCTGTCCGATCGCGAACACCGAACCGACCACGATGCCGGACACGCCGAGCACGACCCCGAACAGCCGAAACCAGGCCAGCCTCTTCGCGCCTTGGCCCACGTCAGCAGTCGGCAAGGGCCTCGAGGGCATCGCAGATTTCATGCATACGGTCTGGGGCCAGGCGCGTGATGTGTTCGTCAAAGAGCGTCTGGTCGAAAACGGTGAGACCGTCGAAGTTGGCAACGCACCGAGCGGGCATCCCGTCGTCCTCCGTCAACGAGATGCACTGCGGAATTCGACGAATGGTGCGAGTCACCGGGGCAACGACGATCGCGTTCAGCACGGGTATCGCTTCGGTGCGGGTGACGACCAGATACGGACGTCGACCGGCCGGGCCTCTGGCCCAGAAGACGTCGCCCTGACGAATGGATTCGACCGACACGCTTAGAGGCCGAGCGGATAGGGTACGACTGCGGCGCGGCGATGTCCGGCGACCGGCTTCGCCGCTCGATTTATTCTGCTGTGTCTGATTGAGGGCTCGCCTATCGGCTCGCCCTCTTACCATGGTTCTGCTGCGATCGACGCCTCCGATGCAGCTCGAACCCAGCTCAGTTCCGATGGTTGCTGTGGAAGTCGCGTGTACTCCGCGACGATCTTGGCACCGACCAGCCGCCTGCGACGTTTATCGATCCACTCATCGAGGGCAGCCACGATTGCTGCGCTGCGATTCTCTGCATCCCCGGCCGCGATTGCCTCGTCGAGTTCCGCGATTCGTTTGGCGGGAATACGCACGGCCAGCTGCGTCGACTTTGTCATGCGTTTTGTCTACCACACGAGTGCACGCAAGCGGAAGCGACCACACGAGTGCACGTTCGGTCCCGTGACGGTCAAGCCCGGCGGTAGACGCGGACCCAGTCGACCGAAACGGTGTTGTCGAAGCCCGGCACTGGCGGACCTGGCCACTCGCCGCCGACCGCCTGATTGAGGATCAGGTAGAACGCCCGGTCGAACGGCGGGCCACCGCTTGGCGGATGGAACGTCTTTACCGGCACGTCATCGACGAACCAGCGGATTTCGCCGGGTGCCCACTCGATGGCGTAGGTGTGCCAGTCGTTCGCCGTTCCGGTGACCTGCGACGCCGACGCGTCCTGAATCTTCGGGCCATCGCCTTCCGACCAGTGGATCGTGTGAAAGACCGTCGAGGGGGCGTCGGCCACGTACTCCACGATGTCAATCTCGCCGCTGCGGGGCCAAACGCCGTAGAAGGACTCCGATGGCATCAGCCACCACGCGGGCCAGGACCCACGGACCTCGGGCATCTTCATGCGCGCTTCGAATCGGCCGTACCTCTGCGAAAACTTGTTGCGGGTCGTGACCATGCCGCTCGCGTACGGTCGAGACTTCCCATTGCACGACGTGGCGCGCTCGATGCCGGTGAGGGTCAGAACACCGTCCGGGGTGACGTTGACCTGGCCCGACTGGTAACACTCGCTGCCGAACGTGTCATCGAGGACCCCGCCGCCGGTCGTGACTGCTGTCCACGCCGGACCGAGTCCCGTTGTGAAGTCGTCGGCGAAGGTCTGGATCCACGTCGCACCGTTGATGATGGTCGTTGGCGGCGGGGCATTGGTCGTCGTCGCCACCGACGGTGACGGTGACGGTGACGGTAGCGGTGACGGTGACGGTGACGGTGCAAGCGCAGCAGCGGGTGCAGGCGTTGACGCGGTCGCCGAAGCCGCGCGAGGTGGCCCGAAGACGTGGCCGGTGAAAGGGCCGACCGGTGCGGGCGTCGAGTTGGACATCGATGACGTCGCCTTTTTGGTCGTCGTCCGACGGGTCGTGGGCTTCGCCTTGGTCGTGCGTGGAGTCCGCGTCGCGAACTGCGCGGTCGATCGTGTCGGCGAGACCGCTATAACGCGGTCCGCAACCACGATGGCACCGGTCACGAGCCCGAGAAGCGCCGCCAGCTGGACGAGTTTGCGTCGCCGTCGCATGAAAGAAATCGTAGTGCACGGAGCGTGACGACCCGGCCCGGTTGGTCGCGCAGAATGCACGGTCAGGTCGCCGTACGGTGCCGTCCGGCGCAAGTCGGCACCCGCAGCACTGTCGTCCTGAGCGCAGCAAATCGACCGAGATTCTCGACCGGAAGAGCCCGTCAGCCGCGAGGCACAAACGGTAAGGCCACGACCTCGGCCGCGAGGGGCCGCCCACGAACGTCGATGGAGACCGCCGTGCCAACTGCCACGGCGGGCGTCAGGAAACCCAGCGCGATCGCACAGCCGAGCGTCGGGGAGAAGTTGCCGCTCGTGACCCGACCGATTTCGGCGCCGCTCGCATTTCGCACGAGCGAGCCCTCACGCGCCGGCTGACGCCCCTCGACTCGCATTCCACGCAGAACCCGAGCGACGCCACCCTCGCGTTCGCGGACCAACGCCGAACGGCCACGGAACTCACCCTTGTCAAAGCTGACCACCCAGCCGAGCCCAGCCTGCAACGGCGTGATCCCTGGCCCGAGTTCGTGGCCGTGCAGGGGCAAGCCTGCCTCCAGACGAAGCGTGTCGCGCGCTCCGAGGCCTGCTGGTTCGACGCCCGCCGCGAGCACCGCGTTCCACACGCGTTCGGCGGCGTCCAACGGCACCGCAATTTCCACGCCATCCTCCCCCGTGTAGCCGGTTCCGGCGACCACACAGTCGACGCCCGCAACGTCGAGGGCAGCAACGCCGAATCGACGCACCGTTGGCAGGTCGCGCACCAGCGATGCGAGCGCGGTGCGTGCCAGCGGTCCCTGGACGGCGATGACCGCGCGCTCGTTGGTAACGTCGACGATGTCGAGCACGTCACCACCGCCCGTCGCAAACTTACGAAGCGCCGAAGTGACCCGGTCCGTATTGGACGCATTCGGCATCACGTCGAAAAGCTCCGCCTCTCGCCACCAAACGATGATGTCGTCGAGCACCGATCCGTCGTCGGCGTCGAGCAGGTGCGTGTACTGCGCCCGGCCCGGCCCGACCTTCCCGAGATCGTTCGTGAACGCCGCCTGCAGCGCGTTGTATGCACCTGACCCGCTGACCCGAACCGTGCCGAGATGGCTCACGTCGAACGCGACCGACGCGCCGCGACAGGTCCGATGTTCGTGAAGCGTGCCCGCTGGATAGGAGATTGGCATCTCCCAGCCCCCGAACGCGGCCATCTTGGCCCCGAGCGCGTGGTGTGCAGCGTCGAGTGGCGACAGGAGCGTCCGACCGCTCTCGCTCACGACGCGGTACACGCTTCGTTCTAGGCCGTGACCGCGGCAGGCAGTAGTGACGCGATTGCCGCCACCGAGGACGGCTTCTCACGGACCGCTGCCGGGCGAAGCTCGCTGATCGCGGCCTGCAGTTCCTCAACGACCGGTGAGAGCGGCACAAAGGCAAGGACGCCCTGGCCACGGCGCACCAAATCGATGATCTCGCCGTCTTCGCGTACGAGCACGGGCGAGTCGCCACAGAGCACCAGATTTGCCGACGCCACGTCCTCGCCGAGGTTGATCCGCAGATATTCGACGGCCCGCCGAGCCGACTGCAAGGACACGTTGGCCACGAGCAGGCTCTTGATCACCTTGAGCTCGACCAGGTCACGGTAGGAGTACAGACGCTGCGTGCCGCTGCCCTTCGCGTCGGCCAGCGACGGCCGGAGCAGGTCGGTACGCGCCCAGTAGTCGAGCTGGCGGTAGGTAATCCCCACGATCGAACACACTTGCGGACCACGAAAGCCCTGGTCAGCACCCGCTGGACGCTCGGCGGGAGTAGAGATCGGAGTCATCGGCAAGGTCGCCCTTCAGGCAGAGATCGGGGAAGATCGGAAACGGTGATATTGAGAATGTGCACAGACTTGCGTGAGGGCGTCCGAACCTACACGACCGAAGCTACACGGCCGTAGTTCCACGAGTGTCGCTCAAAGGGTAGAGATTGACCTGCAGGTCGTCAATGGGTAAATCATGGACGAACCATCACGCGCTCCCTGCCAACGCGTTCAGTCGATCTTGAAGTCATCGGGCCGGATGTCGTCGATGAAGCGACGGAACTCGTCGACGAGGTCGCCCTCGTCTTCCGGCTCCGAAGTCGCGCCGAGATCGACGACAGCACACTGCTCGACCACTGCGTCGTTCACGAACAAGGCCGCACCGGTGCGCACGGCCAGCGCAACCCCATCACTCGGCCGACACGACACCACCTCGCGTCGCCCGCCAGCCTCGTCTCCCGCCACGCCCACGGTGAAGTGCAGCTCGGCGAAGTAGACCCGCTGCTCGAATGCGGTGACGATGACCTGGTCCAGCGTCGCACCGAGCGCAAGCACCGCCGAGACAAACAGGTCGTGGGTCATCGGCCGGTGGGGCGTCCGTCCGTCCACCGCGGCCTTGATGGCCGCGGCTTCGGCGAGCCCGATGAAAATCGGCAGGACCCGATTCGACCCGTCGAGCGGCCGCAGCTCCATATAGGGCTGCTTCGTGGTGTCCTCGATACGGACGTCAACCAGTTCGACCTCAACCACGGCTGTGACCCTACCTTCCCAGCTTCAAGGAGTGCGTCGCGTTGCTGGATCGGTGCGACACCGCCGGACGAGTCAGCGTCCGTCGAGGACGTCACGCAGTGCCTGGCCGAGCGCAATTTCGTGGAGAAGGTCACCGAGACGACGCAGCTCCGCAATCGTTGCCGCAGCCTTCGCCTTCGCGTCGTCACCTCGGCGGTGCAGCGTCGGACTGACGACCTGGGCGAAGAACGACGCTTCGCGATCGGCAGACGTCTTGTACATGCGGAGATGTCGGGGCTCAACGCCGAAGTCCCGGAACGCAACGACGGTCAGCGCCACGGTGAGCGCCTCTTCGTCGTAGTACTTCCCGTCGAACATCTGACGTCCGGTGACCAGACCAAACTCTTCGAGGAGACGAAGATCGTCCAGGGAGAGACCCGACGCACTGGCCAGTTCATGGAAGGCCATCGGCGCGCCACCCGAAGCCCCGAGCATCGGATTGTTCGACCCGAGTGGCTGTGAGGTGGCAACCGATCGCCCGGCGCTCGAGGAACCCGGCGACACGGGGGCGGTACCAGCCGACCGCAGCGAAGCAGACGCCCCGTGAGGAATCGCCCGCGCACTCGGTGCCGTCAGCGCCGACCCGGCTGCGCCCGTCGAGCTCGCCGACTGGCGCGGACGCGACGACGGATGACTGGCCGCGGAGGTAGCCGCAGTCGACGCCGGGCGAAGGTTGACGGACCGAGCCCGAGCGGCGGGATGGCGAAACTCCCCCATTGTCTCTGCCGTGGCATCGCTCGGGGCAGCGCTTCGGACCCCTGCATCCGTGATGCTGTTCGCACGACCGCGACTCGGGACCACGCGAGAACCAGTCCGTCCGAGTGCTGCCTGGAGTGCTTCGTCGAGCGCACCACCAACATCGTCAATGTCATCAATGTCGTCGTCGAGGTCGAAGTCGTCGAGGTCGCCTTCGAAGTCGAGGTCATCGAGCGAACCCAGCGCCGGGTCGTAGTCGCTCGACGCGCCACTTTGCGAAGGACGTGCCGTCGCTGTCGTGCCGCGCCGCTCAATCGGAACCTCCAGCAGCCCCTCCGGCAGCTCGCCTCGCCGGGTCACGGGGACGACACCGGACGCCTCCGCCGCCGCCATTCGCTCCCGCAGCACCTTCAGCGGCAGATATGCCTCCTGCTGTTGCTGCAGGACCCATCGAAGACGCTGGATGTCGATGCTCGTGAACTTGCGGTAGCCCGACGGTGTGCGTTCCGGACCGATCAGTCCCTGCCCCTCGAAGAAGCGGATCTTGGAAATGGTGATGTCAGGAAACTCCCCCTTCAGCCGGTCGAGTGCGTCGCCGATCGAGAGGTGCATCGGCGCACTGGGAGGGTTCGGCGGTGGTGCGGTCGGCGGATGGCCCCCACCATGGTTGGCGTCGCTCACGGGGTCGGTCGCGAGTCCAGATGGCGCCGCTCGCCAGTCGACAGGAACACGAGTCGGAACTTGCCGATCTGCACCTCATCGCCGTTGTGCAGCTCCCCCTCCGAGATCCGCTGACGGTTTACATACGTGCCATTCAGCGAGCCGTGGTCGCGCACCGTGTAACCGTCAGGCGTCCGGACGAACTCCGCGTGCCGCCGCGACACGGTTACGTCGTCGAGGAAGATCTCGGACTCGGTGTTGCGTCCCGCGACTGACGTTGCGGCAGTGAGCACGAACGTTTCGCCGGCGTCGGCACCGCGTCGAAGTACCAGGACCGCGGGGACGTCGTGATCGAGGTGCACGGTGATGTCCGGGTCAACGTGCTCGCCATCGGTGTGGAGCGTGATCGTGAGATCGTCATTGGGCGCAATGCCAGCACCGCACGACGAGCAGAAGTTCGCGCCCTCGGGATTGCGGTGTCCACACTGGTTGCAGAACACCTCACCACTGATCGGCCCGCCGATTGGGCCGCTCATTGCGCCGCCTCGGTCAGCGTCCGATACGCCGCCGCTTCGAGCAGGGTGTCGATCTGGGACGGGTCGCTCGGTTCGATCACGACGAGCCAGCCGGTGCCGTATGGGTCGGAGTTCACGGCATCGGGTTGGTCGGCAAGGTCCATGTTGACCTCCACCACCGTGCCGCTGATCGGCGCATAGATCTCGCTCACCGACTTCGTTGACTCGACCTCACCGAACGATTCGCCCAGAGCGACGGTCGCGTCGACGGTGGGCATCTGCACGAACACGACGTCGCCGAGAGCGTCCTGCGCGTAGTCGGTGATACCTACGCGAACCCGACTGCCTTCCACTCGCACCCATTCGTGGTCGCTCGAATAGCGAAGATCGTCTGGTGTCTGCACGGCCGACAAGCTACAACGATGCAGCCGCTCCGCAACCGATCACCAGCATCATCTGCTTCGCGGTACGTTCTGTCGTTCGCGGTACGTACGACGTACGTGGAACGTACCGCGAGCCACCGAACGTACCGCGAAGGGTCGCGCTCGCCAGCGCGATGGCAATGCGGAGGTTACGCGGCGGCGCGTCCGGCGCGGCCCTCGCTCAGTGCGCGCCGGGCAATCGGGACGTACCCGGCCGCTGCGTAGTACGCCATCAGCAGCGACGGCACGATCACGATCCAAGCAACGACGCCAGCGACCCGATGCCACGAGAACGACGCATGGCTCGCGAGGAACAGGGGGAACGCGACCATCAGGCCGAAGGTGCCGCACTTGCCCCACCACGTCACGTCGATTCGTTTCGCGCCGAGCGCCGCCAACACGAGGACGCCGACCGACACGATCACCTCCCGGGCCACCGTGACGACGCCGACCCACACGGGTACCGAACCGTCGATCAGGATCGCTGCCACCCCGACGCCGAGCAATATGCGATCCGCAACGGGATCGATGATCTTGCCGAGCGTCGAACCCTGGTCGAAGCGCCGGGCGATCCAGCCGTCGACCCAATCCGTCGCGCCGAGCACCGCCAACAGCACCGCAGCTGAGGCACGATCGTCGCGGCCGAACAGCAACCAGAGGAACACCGCGACGCTGCACAGTCGTGCGACCGAGATCAGATTCGGAATCGTCAGAATCCGGTCGTCACCCGTTCGCATCCGGCCCCCCAATCTGCTCCCCTGTGTGTTCCCCTGCCTGTTCCCCGGTCTGTTCGGCGGCACGGCCGCGGATCGTGGCCGCGTGGCGTCGGATTTCGGTCCAATCACCGAAACGCCGCTCGTAGGGATGCAGCAGACGGTCGCCGCCGTAGCGCGGAATCAGGTGGAAATGCAGGTGGAACTGCGACTGGTCTGCGGCATGCCCATTGTTGTTGAGCAGGTTCAGACCGGCCGCGCCCATGGCACCCACGATGCGTTTGCCGAGCACGGACGCCGCCTGCAACAGGTGACCCGCATCGTGATCGGTGAGCTCGAAGAGGTCCTTCACGTGACGCTTCGGTACAAGCAGCGTATGCCCTTCCGTCATCGGGAGCGCGTCCATGAAGCCAAGCGTCGCCTCGTCTTCGTGGACGATTTCGGCGGGCGACTGCCCCGCGACGATCGCGCAGAACACGCAGCTCATTGGGGACCCGTTGTTGCTGCCTCGAGCGCGATCGCGGCCAGCCGGTCCGGATTCGCGTCAACGGTGGCAATCTCGGCGCGCAGCGCACGGCCGGTACCGACCGCGTCGCGCAGACGCTCCACGACCACCTGCGCTCCAGCGTCGTCGGTCTCGGGCAGCACGATTGTGACCACCGTCCTCGCCCCGTCATCAGCGTAGGCAGCGAGATCCGACGACCGCAGCGTCGCATGAAGTGATTCGGGAATCGTCGACGACCCGTCTTCGGTCAAATCCAGCCGGAGCACGGCGAGCGGGTGATGGTGACGCTTCGCACGATCAATCTCGCGGCGTAGCCCGGGCGCGAGTTGCGATGGGGACATCGTCCGCGCCGGCTTACCCGGGGTGGCGATCGACCGGACCCAGGCACTCAGCCACCCGCCGAGCCCACCGAAGGCAAGGTACCCAACACCTCGCGCCGCGATCAGCCGGTTGACGGTGTCACTTCCGGCAAGGTCAACCGCCCCGCGCCGAGCCACTGCATAGGCGAGCGTCGCAACTACCCCGGCGAGCAAGCCCGTGCGAGTGCCGCGCATCGCGCCGAGCGCAACGACCAGGAAGAGGGCAACACCGAAGATCTCGACCGGATCGACCTGCCGGATCGTGTCCATCACGACAAACGCCACGATGACGCCACACACCGTGACGACCGGGACCATCAACCGTGCTCGCTCACGTGCTCGGCCCATCTCCCCGACGTTACTTGCGCGTCCCTTCTCCTCAGTTACCACCGGGTCGGCGTGGCTCGACCGCTGAAACCACCCAATCGAACCACCCAATGTCAAGATTCCGCGATTGGGTGGTTCGATTGGGTGGTTTGTCCGAGCAACGGTGCCAGCATGGAAGGGTGTCTGTCGCTAACCCACGCCCGTTCTCCGCCTTCACGGCTGCTGCGTTGGTACCGGCGCTCCTCGTGATCCCCGCGCTGACGTCGTTGTTCGCCGGGCTGCCCCACCCTGTGGCCTGTCGAGCAGATGCGGCGCCGACGTTGACCGTCACGCGTTCCCGCAACGGCCGAGCCGCAGTTGCTGCGAGTGCACTCGTCCTCGAACAGTCGGACGCCGAACCGGCCTCGTGTCCGGGCTTCGAGCTGCTCCTCCAGGTTCGTAACGCCGCGAACGGTAAGGTCCGCGTCGTCCTCCCCGTCGTGAATTCGACCGCCCGATCGGCCGTGGCGACCGTCGATCTGCGGGTTGGGAACCGTCGCTACCCAATTCGCGTCGGGCGCGTCCCGGCGGGCAAGGCGAAGGCACGAACAATCAACGTAGTGGTACCCGTCGGCGATACCGACGTGAGCGCCGCACTCATCCTTGGGCCGTGAGCGCAGGCAAGCAGATGGTCACTCTGTTGCGCTCAGAGACCCATCGTGACGGTCGAGCCTCGGTGCAGCGCGGGCATGACCGCCTCCCCGATGTGCGCAACGGACGCCATCATCAGGTCGTGGTCGCCCGCCAGGTGTCGTACAATTGCCAGCTCGAAACCCATCGCCTCGTAGCGCAGCAGCTCCGAGACAATCCGCTCGGGCCCGCCGGACAACACTCTTTCGGGCGTCAACCCGCGGTACGAACTCTCAAGAATTCGCGAGACCACCCGCTCCGCGTCCGCGTCACTTTCGCCCACGAAGACGTTGCGCCGCAATACCGCCTTGGGCACTCGACCGTGTTCGCCCGCCACCCGCCGGTAGCGCTCCATTTCAATGGCCAGCTCCTCGTCCGTGGCCCGCGTGTCAGTGATCCAGGCGTCACCGAGCCTGCCCGCCCGTTCCACCGCACCGCCGCGGCGTCCACCGATCCAGATCGGCACGGCTGTCTCCGGTAGCGGTCCAATGGCGACGTCGGTGAGCCGGTGGTAGCGGCCGTCGAAGCTCAGACGCTCCCCGGCGAGCAGGCGTCGGACGATCTCGACCACCTCGTCGGTGCGGACCGTGCGGCTCTTCAGCGCCATCGCGAACGCGGAGAATTGGGCCTCCGTGTCACCGATCGCGAACGCAGCGGTGAACGGCGCGTCGGTAAATGACGCGAGCGTGCCGATCTGCTCCGCCAACACGATTGGGTTGTAGAACGGCGCAAGGAACAGACAGCCGACAGGAAGGTCGCCGGTCACGGCCATGAGCCGAGCGATCAGCGGGATCGGTGAGAACGCGTTGATCGGTACGGCGTGCCGGTCGCCGACCATGAGCAGGTCCATCTTGGCGTCTCGGATCGCGGCGGCCGCCTCGATGAAGTTCGCTGCCTGACGCCGAGGCCGGAAATCGATCATCGCCTTGGCGTCGGTGTTCAGGAATCCGCCGGGCGGCAGGTTCTTCTCGTCTTCGAGAAAGTCGATCTGCGCGATCTCGACGGCGTCATTCGGGTACACGAAGCGAAGCGACGCCCCCAGTTGCATTCGGCGCTCGCCCGGTCAGTCGACGTCGCGTCGGCTCGACGTGCGTCGCGGTCCGCTTCGTGCGGCGAGCGTCCCGAGACGGTCGAGCGCGCGGAGCGGTCCCACGGCGTCGATCACCGAACTGAACGACACCACCTCGCTCAGCCCGTTGAAGATCACGAGCACCACGACTGCGATCACCCTTGTCGACGGCGACGTCGTGAGCACGACGGAAAGTCCGACAGCTGCTCCGAGTGCGTTCGCTCCGGTGTCGCCGAGCATCACGCGCTCATGCAGATCATGGACGAGGATCGATAGTGCCGCGCCCAACACAACCGCCACGCCCGCCAGCCGTGCCGGGTCATCGACGCCGACCGTGTGGGCCACGTACGCGCCGACGAGCACCAACCAAAAACTAAGCGCGCTCACTTTAATGACACGTCCCGGTGCCCGGTCGAGGAGGTTGGCGAGGTTCGCGGACAGGGCGACCACCAGTGCGTCGACGAACAGGTGCCACACGGCCGACCCCCCGGCGGCCGAGTCCCCGAGCGAACCAGCGGGTCCCGCCAGTACAAGTGCAAGGGCACCGCCGCCGAGCAGCTTGAGCCCGCCGGTCGTGAGGTAGCCATCCTGCATCGCACGAACGTGTCCACGAAATCCTCGGCTCTCGCCGGCCGCTCCGAAGTCGTCGGCAAGACCGAGCAGCGTGAAGCCGAGAACAGCTGCGATCGTGAGGGCCCGACTCGACGTGAGCACGCGGGCGTCACCGACGCCCGCCGCGCCGAGCACGGCCCGGAACGCCTCGACAGCTACGAGCGCGAAGGTGATCACGAGCCCACCGGCTGTGGGTAGCCGGTGGTGCCGGTAGTTCTCCCGCAGAAACGTATCCGATTCGAGCATGGCCCGCAGCGCGAACCAGCCGACCCGCCCGGCGAGAAATCCGACAATCAGCGCGGCGATGACGCTCACGTCACGGAGTCTGCCCTTCGCCGGTCCGCTTGTGGAGGATGCTCGCTCAAGTCGTCAAGTGCAAGCACGATGGGCGCGTCGATTCGACCACTTCGTCGAGCGTCGGCCATACCGTTCGGCAACGCGTCTATGACTTCATCGAGATGGCTGAGGTGCAGGTCGATATCGACGCGCCAACGCCGAGCGCCAGCGACATCGCAGAGATCACGCTCTGAGATTAGGAACTCTCGTGCCGTTCCGAAGTTGCCAAGCGTTGCCATTGCCACAGCAAGGCGCGGAGACGGAAGGCATGGGCGTCTGATCGAAGATCGACGTCAAGATCTGCGTCCAATGTCGTGTCAAACATCTGCGTCCAATGTCGTGTCAAACAACAGCTGTGACATTTCGTGTCGTCCCCTGGGATCAACACCGTTGAGTTGCGAACAGCAAAGGGCACGCGCAGCGACTGCGCGGAGTCGGCGTGGACGCGCTTGGTTCTTGGCGACGTCCCCGAGCTCCTCGACATGATTGTCCCGCGAGGTCAAGCCGGGCGTGCCAGCAAGGGACTCAACCGTCACCAATTCGGCGAGGACTTCCAACACGGCGTCTGACGAAGGCCCGTGGCCGACATCGTCGTCGGTCAGCAGCAGCATCGCACGTCGCAGGAGACTGATTCGGGAGCTGTCGCGCATCGCACTGCGACCGTGTCCGGGACCAAAACGCACAGCGTCCGCGCCCCAGTCGGGACGTTGCGGCGTCAAGCACCGACCGACGGACCTCCCGAAGGGGCACGGCCCCCGACGTGCGCAAGAGGTGCCGGGCCGAGATCCAGGCGGAACGACCCGAGAGGACCTCGGCGCACGCCTTGTGCAGTTGCGCCCGCCGACCCGGTTGGAGCGCGTCCACGATTGCGGTGCGCACCAAATCGTGACGGAATCGCAAGGGCGGACCTGCGTCGAGCAGTCGTGCCGTGCACGCTTCGTCAATGAACTCAGAAATTCGCTCGGTCGTGCTTCGCAGCACGGCAGTCGACGCTTCAACGTCGATCGTCGCGTCGAGCAGCGCAGCAACAGCGAGGAACTCCCGGGTCGGCCGACTCACCGACTCCAGGAGCTGCTCCACGAGATGCTCCGTCACCAGGCCCTGCGACGCCGCGCCAAGAAGTGTTCCTGGTCCGCCGATTTCCACTCGATGGATCAGCTCCACAACGAGAAGCGGCAGCCCGGACGTCAGGGACTCCAGGTTCTTCACATCGACCGGGGTCCATGCTGTCGAACTCGACGCCACCAGGTCGGTCAACTCTTCGCGATTGAGCGGAAGGAGATCGAGTCGCACCGACGTTCGCAGGACCTGTTCATCGAGGCGAGCAACCGGGCGAGTCGCGATCAACAGGTCTGCACCAGGGGGCAGCGAACCGCAGAGCAGTCGAACGAGCTGTCGAGTTGCGACGTCTGCCCAGTGGAAATCGTCGACGATAAGGACGCACCGGCCACGTATCGCAAGCTCTCGGGTCACGAGATCGAGCACCTCCTCGACCGTCGTCCGTGGGCTGATCGGTAGGTGACGCCAAAGGCGGCGAATCGCGCTGTAGCTCTCGTCGGTGGTGTTGCACTGCGTTCGGAACTGCGCCTGGCCCGTGTGCTGCGACAGCCACCTGCCAATCAGCGCAGATTTCCCGATTCCCGCCTCACCGCGTATGAGGGCAGCTCGACCGCCCGTGAGAACAGTGTCAAGTGCCCGACATTCAGCTTTTCGGCCAACGAATCTCGGAGGCTCGGGCCGAAATCGTTTGTCTTGTTGTACCTGCAGTGTGCCGAAAGCGCTGCAGAGTGGTGGGCTCGACCGAGTGTGGCTCGCTGGTTTGCGCTGACGCCGACGATGCGTATGGTGTTCGTAGTTGTGCAGTGGCCCCACCCGCCGGGAGTCCGCACGACGAGCCGGTCCTGGCTCGGGCCCCGCCTCCTGGGTCAGTACCCCTTTCCTTGCGCGGTTGCCATCTTTCATTCGCACGAATGCTTTGGTCCGGAGCGGATTGGGGCCAGCCGAGCATTCTGCGAGAGCCCCGGAGATGACGAACGTCGTCGCCGCAGGACGATGACACCTTCGCTGAACCTCGGACGCAACGCTGCTCTTCTCGCGACGGATCGACCGAGCGCTGACGAACTGGGGCAATTTTTTGCACGCGGCACGAGCTGATCGGGCTAACCAACGGCCAAACAGGTCCGCCTAAGACCGTGAGCGTTCCAAAGTAGCCCTCGCTTTACGGCCGAGCCCGTTTGGGCCGCCCGCAGTCGATACCTTCACAAACCCGATGATCACCCACTCTGCTCGGCGGCAGCGCTCCTCCGCGGGACATAGTTTCCGCTGGGACGAAACCGTCATACCCCTCCGGTACCTTGTAGATACCTTCCTCTGGTTCCCACTCACTCCGATTTCCTGGAGGAACCATGTCCGCTACCGCCTCAACAAATCTGCCTTCGGTTGACGAATGGATGACCATGCGCGCGAAGCTTGTCGCCGTGATCGGTGATACCCCCGCAACAACACTGCTCTCCGTACTACCGCAACCCGTCGATGGCGGATTCGCCTCAAACGGACGCCTCGACCAGATGGAAACCCGCCTACGTAGCGAAATCACCGAACTCCGCGCCGACATGCACACCGAGTTCGCCGACGTTCGCACCGAGATGCGGACCGGACTCGCCGACGTTCGCACCGAAATGCGGACCGGACTCGCCGACCTTCGAACGGAGATCGCCGACGTTCGCTCTCAAATCTCGAAATCAGCAGCTGACACGCTGAAGTCAATGCGGGCCTTGTTCTTTCAACTCATCGGTGTGATGTGCACGCTCGGCGGGTTCGGCATCGCTGCGGCGAAGTTGCTGTAGACCGCTCGCGTTTCAACGACGATTCCTTCGCCCGTGCCCGGCAACAACCTCGCCCCATCGTCGCGAGCCAACGCAAGCAGGGTGATTAGCGGACCGAGCTCCACGAACACGAGTGCCGTCACGACGCTGCCCGAATCGTTCACCGCGAAGCCGAGCAGCCCTGCTAACAGTGACGCCACCACACCCGCCCGCAGCGCGCTCCCCCGTGCCATGTCGCGCTCCCACCCGCGTTGCACCACGAGGAAGAACAGCAGCGTGATGGCGATGATCGGCACGACCCACGTCCAGAACGAACCCGTAAATACACGTACGTTCGTGGCGAGCTTGCGAAGAATCGTCGTGCTGAATGTCGAGTCATCTTTGCCAATATCGGTTACGAAGCGCCCGAGATGCGTGCGAGAAGCAGCAGGTCGCGTCAAATCCAAAGCGGTCGCAGCGGCCAGCAAAGCGAGGGTGACGCCACCGGCAGACAACACCGTGCGGACGCTGATGCGTCGACCGCTCAGCACGAACAGCAGCAGCGCGAAGACCGGGGCGAGCGTGATGAGACCGCCCACGTCGGAGCCGAGCATCGGTGCGCCGTCGGCCACGAAGACAAGCGCGCATACGATCCCCGCTGTCACGACCGCTTCGCTGCGCCGCGGCGCGTCGTGCACGTGAATCGCTGCCCACAGCACCGCGCACACCGCCAAAGCGGCGAAAGCTGCGTTCCCGATGCCGGTAAACCGCGCGGCCGTATGCGGTGAATACCCGAGAATGCTCGCCTGCTGAAGGCGAGCGCCCGTGCAAACGTCCACCGTGATGATCACCAGCGTCCCAAGAAGAATGCACGACAATCCGCTCAATGGCCGCCGCCGCGCATGGCGGGCCAGCCAGACCAGGAAAAGGTCCAATGCGATCACCACGACGCCACCAAACGGGCCGAGCGACCACACATGCGGAATCAGCCGGAAGACGAACGTGGCAAGTGGGAACGCGGCGATCGCAAGCACGATCCACTCCAGCGTGCCCCGCGCCCGACCAATGCCAGCGCCCGACGAGAACAGCAGGATCGTGAGCAGATAAATGATCGCCTGGAAGATCACGTACCCCTTCGTGAGCGGAAGGTAAATGCGCTCGCGATACGCCGAAATGTCGTTGAGATCACGCAGCCGCCCGAGCCCCGCCGGTCCGTCGGTTCGGTGCACCCGCAGCGCGTGACCGATCATCCCGCTCGGCACGTCAACGCCAACAGCAGCAAGGATCGTCGGCGTGAGATCGGTGAGCGTGATCAGGCCGAGACGCCGCGTCGAGGGCGAGTGCGCATACCCGACCGGCACGCCATCGCCTACCAGCACGGTCGGAGTCAGTTCCCACGTGCCGGTCGGCGGGCGCAGCGATGCCACGATGAGCAGCGTCCGAGGGGGCAGCGCCGCCACAACATCGCCAAGTATCGAGTCGGTGCGCCGCAATGCCTGGCGCCGCAGCGTCTCGAACTGCACTTCCGCAACCTCGGCCTTCGACGCGAACACGCGATCCAATTCACCGGGGTCGAGCACGGTCACGTCTGCGCCAGCCACGGCCGCGAGTGCAGCGGCGACAAAGGCCGCTCGATCGACCCGCACCCCCGACGGCGCAGCCGGGTCGTCGGCCAACAGACTCGGCCCGACGACGCCCAGGTCGACCGAGCCCGCCGAGTCGGCGAGCGCGACCGCCGCCGGGCGAGCAAGACCGGCGGACGAGTCACTCTCCACGTCACCGACGTCGGACGACCCCACGACCGCGGTCCGCTTCCCGGCCGAGTGGAGCGCGTCGCCGAGCGCTCCGGCATAGCTCGGCACGTACCGCTTGGCGTTCGCGAGCACCGTCTCCGCCATCGCCGGGACCACGACCTCGCCGGTGACGGGGAGACCCGTCCGGCTCTGCGCGATGTCTGCGGCCCGGCGCACCCCCACGAGGTCGTCCGCCGCATAAGCATCGGCAGCGGTGCCCCGTGCTCTGATCCGCGCGCCCGCGCCGATGGACGCATACCCCTCAACGGTCGTTGGGCGTCCAGCGATGGTGCGCACGCTCGTCGCCGCGAGTGCGCCGCGATCGAGCAGCTTGTCGAGCACCGGAGTGTCCCCCTGTCGCAGGTCCGTCAAGGCGATCCGAGGAATCCCGAAGAGCACGACGCGACGGGTCCCACCAGCCGTGCCCCCCACCGGCACACTCGACGGCTCCCACCCGAACGACGACACGATCGAGCCGACCATGAACAGCACCGCCAAAGCAACGACAAGTCCGATCCGCAGGCGCGCCGTCGTGACCCGACTCCACAACGCACGAACGATGTCCGCCCCCTGACGCCCCCGGTGGACAAAACCCGCCAGCGACCGTCCGGTGTGCTGATGGTCGAACGCCATGGGAACCTCGACGACCCGCGCACCGGCCCGCACAGCGTCGATCGTCATCGCGGTCTCGACCCCGAAACGATCGGCGATCGGCAGCGACCGCAGCAGGTCCCCTCTCACGGCGCGCTGCCCGGAAAGCGGCGTCGCCGTCTCGAACCCGCAGGCTCGGCGAATCCCTGAAGCTGCCAGCGTCCGCACCTTCCCGAACCCGGCACGCGCGCCGGCGGCCTCGACGGGGAGGCCGATCACCAGATCGGCTCGGCCGTCCGCAATCGGTTCCAGCAGCACGCCCGCAGCGGACGCTGTCTCGGCAAGGTCAGCGTCGATCAGCAGGAAGGTGTCGGCATCGGGGCTCGCCTCCACGCCCGCTCGGAGCGCACCACCCTTGCCCTGATTGCGCGCAAGTCGGATCACCGAAACAGTGGTGTCGCCCATCGAGCGGACCGCATCGGCGGTGCCATCGGTGGACCCGTCGTCGATCACCACGACCCGGTCAACGGCGTTGAGCGACCGGAGCGCGTGCACGGTCTCCACGATCGACCCGACCCGATCCTTCGCTGAAACCAGAGCGACCACGACACCGAGGCTGCTGGGTTTTTCGACGCCACTCATACCGTCGGCACCAGCGACGCCGCCCCGAGGCCAGTCCCGTAGTGTCCAACCTTCTTGCGGCCGGCGTCGAGCATCGACAGCACAAGCGCCACGCGCCGAGCCCTCCCGCGGACATCGTCCGCTCCGAATGTCCCATCGATCGTGCTGACACGGGCCGCGCTTGCGGCGCTCTTCCGGACCGCCTGCACACTGGAGAGAACCAGCTTCGACCGATCCGTCGACTCCGCAAGGTGAGCCGCGGCCGACGGTGCGTCGACCACCATCACCGCGCCCGGCTTTGCGCGGCCGACTGCCCGCAGGAATGGCAGCAGGAACGCCTGCCCTCCCTCAACCTTCGCCTCGCCGACGCCGACCACGACGAGACGGGTCGCATCCGTAACAACGACCGGGCCACGCTTCCCGCCTGCGTCGCGCGCGTCCACAAATTTCGCCGCGTTGAGCGCGTTGAGCGCGTTGAGCGCGCTGAGCGCGGCGAGTGACGTCGTGCCGGTGTCGCCAGCCGTGAGCGCGTCGACCAATCGTGCACTCAACGTCTCCGCGACCTTCTTCGGATCGGTCGAATACGAGCCGATCGCAATCGCCGCAAACCGACTGTCGACCTCGGGACCGAGCCGCGCCGACGCCAGCACACGAATGGTCCCTGCCACGTCGGCCTTGCTCGCCTGGAGCAGCTTCACCAGCAGATTCAAGTCCTTCTCGGGGACACCGGGCGTGCTCACCACGACGACCGGCACCCCATCGAGCGCAACGTCGAGCACGCGACGGTCGAGCACATCATCGAGCGTGTTGTCCAGCTTCCGCTCTTCTCGTAGTTCCGCGAGTGCCGTGTTGCGCTGACCGAGCCGGGCATCGAGCGACTTGAGCTGCGACTCGGTGCGCTCCAACACGCCGGACCGCACCACCGACGACCCGACGCCGATCCCAATCGCGAGCGCGAAGAACACCGCCACGAGCGACGCTATGTGGAAGCGGAGGTTGACCACGGCGTCCGAACGCTACCGCTCACCGCTCCCCATCCGAGGTTGGGAAGATCAGCGACCTCCGGGGTCAGCGATCTTCCCAACGTCGGGCGGCAGGGCGACTCAGCGCACGGACTCACGCATTGTCAGCCACAGACTCGTCCAGAACAGCCGGAACACGGGCAGCATCGCCATGAGGATGACTAGCACCAACGCGGCCGCCGCGACGAGCAGCGTCAGATCGCGCTTGCGGATGCGCGGCTCGTACAGCTTGTTCACGCCCTTGGCATCCACGAGGATCGGCCCGACCTTCAGCCGTGTGAGGAACGTCGAAGCCATCCCCGGACGCCCCTTGTCCAGAAAGTCGACCAGCGACACGTGCGTGCCGACCGCCACGATCAGCTCCGCACCTTTCTCGTACGCCAGCAGCATCGCCACGTCCTCGCTCGTGCCCGCGAGCGCAAACGTCGAGAATGGGACCGACTCTGCACGGAGGCGGTCCGCGCCCGGTGCACGTCCGTCGGGAAACGCGTGCACGATCAGCTGCGCGCCACAGCGCAGCGTCGCGGACGAAACCGAATCGAAGTCGCCGATGATCACGTGGGGCTTCATGCCAGCAGCAAGTACGGCATCGGCCCCGCCATCAACCGCAAACACGATCGGCTGGAGGTCACGGACGTAGCCCCGCAACGCGCCGAGGTCCTCCTTGAACTGGTCACCTCGCACGACCACGAGCACGTGCTTGCCCCGCACCTCAACGTTGAGCGCGGGCACGTCGGGCTGATCCAGCAGGAGGAATTGTTCGCCCTGCATATACGCGAGAGTGTTCTCGGCGAAGCGTGCCAGCTCCGTCCCGATGGTTGCCTTGGCCTTGTCCAGCTGCACGTCCAGCGATGCTGCGCTCTGGCGTCGGCCGATCGCCACCAGCACGCCGTCCACGAACAGCCGGTCGCCATCGAGGGTGGCGGTCGAGCCGTCGCTGAGAGACATCACCTCCGGTCCGACGCTGTCGAGCAGCGCGATTCCGGCGTCGAGGATCATGAGCGGGCCGAGGTTCGGATAGCGCCCGGTGATCGACGCCGCGGCGTTCACAACCGCGCTGATCCGACGCTCCACGAGCGCCTCTGCCGCTACCCGGTCGAGGTCGGCGTGGTCGATCACCGCGATATCGCCGGGGTTGAGCTGCTTGGTGAGATCCTTCGTCCGCCGCCCAATTCGCAGCGTGCCGGCGATAGCTCGCGAGGGCGGTCCCGACCACGTCGCTAGACCCGTCTGGTCCGTTGCCGCCGGCACGCTCATCGACGCGTCGACTTCGACCGCTTCGCCGGGGTCGCCGGGGTCGGTTTCGCCGGTCTCGCCGGTCTCGCCTCCGGCCGAGCCCGGCCAGCACGCCCCACCATGAGTTCCTCCGCGTGACGCTGCGCCGTCGCAGAATCCGGCGAACCGCTCAGCATCCGCGCCAGTTCGGTCACCCGCGTCGCGTGGTCCAACAACGTCACCTCCGTGCTGGTCGCTCCGGCAACCGTTGACTTGTGCACCCGCACATGCTGATCCGCGCACGCCGCGACCTGCGGCAGGTGCGTCACCACGATCACCTGGCGTCCGACGGACATCGCGGCGAGGGCGTCACCCACTGCCACAGCGGCCTGCCCGCCGATACCGGCATCGACCTCGTCGAACAGCAACGTGTCGGGTGGATCTCCCGACACAAGCGAACGTCCGTCGAGCAGCGCAAGCCGCAGCGCCAGCATGATGCGCGCCAGTTCACCCCCCGACGCCACCTTCGTCAGCGGGAGCGGGTCGGAACCGGGGTTTGCGGCGAGGAGGAACGTGACCGAACCATCGCCCGACGTCGGAACCTCGGGATCAACCGAAATGGTGAGGCGCGCCGAGGGCATGGCGAGCGAGTGCAAACCTGTCTCGATTGCGCTGCACAGCCCAACGGCCACGGCACGCCGTGCCTTCACTACGGCAGCGAAGGCACGCTGTTCAACCACAAGCGCCGCCGCGATATCAGCGTCGATCACTGCCGATCGGCGCTCGTGTCCGACCAGTTCGTCGAGCCGTTCGGTGGCGAGAGCGTGGAACCGCAACACCGCCGCCAGGTCCTCGCCGTACTTGCGCCGCAGTTCACGCAGACGCTGCCGGCGTCGCCGTGTCGCCTCCAGGCGCCTTGGATCGTCGTCGATCTGTTCGGCGACGCTGCGGACCTCGTCGGCCACATCCCGCAACTCCACGACGACCGACCGCAGCCGCAGCACCAACGCGGCAAACGGAACTCGGGTTCCGAGGTGGCGCAGCGCGTGCCCGAGCGTCTCCCCCGCCCCACCATCGCCCGCAAGGGCATCGGCGGCCGCGGTACCGGCCTCCCGGTGTGCGCTGGCGTCACCGAGGACGTCCTCCAGCCGGGCGAGCTCCGCGTCTTCATCGGCGCGCTCGATGCGGGCCTCATCGATCTCACGGATCTGGAAGCGCAGGAGGTCGATCTCTCGGGCGCGGGTGCGTTCGTCGCCACCGAGGCCCGCCTGTTCCGCCTGAAGCGCCCGCACCTTCGAACGGGCCTCGTGGAGCGGCGCGAGGTCGATTCCCCCGTAGGCATCGAGCGACGCCCGCTGGGCGTTCGCCGCGAGGAGTGACTGGTGCGCATGCTGGCCGTGCAGATCGACCAGCGTCGCCCCGATCTCCTGCAGCACCGAGACCGGCACCGGACGCCCGTCGACATACGCACGCGACCGTCCCGTGCGAGGAACGACTCTCGATAGCACCGTCTCCGTCGTTTCACCATCCACGATCCGCTCGAACCGCCCGTCGACTCGCGCCTCATCGCACCCGGTCCGCACAAGATGTGACTCGGCGCGTCCGCCGAGCAGCAGCGCAATGGCCTCGACCACCAGGGTTTTCCCCGCGCCCGTTTCTCCCGTGAGAGCAGTCATGCCGGGACCGAGTAGCACCGACCCCCGCTCGATCACGCCAAGATCCGTCACCACCAACTCACTCAGCACGAGGCCATCCCGCGCGCTGGCAGCACCGGGGGTGCGCGAAAACCACACGGCTGCACGGAACCCACACCCAGACGTGTGCGTTGTTCGCAGCCGTGTGGAACCGCGCACTCCCGGAGCCCGCAGGCTGGCCGACGCCACCCGACGGCGGCGGGACACGCTCACACATCGGGATGGTGGGAGAAACGCTCCCGAGCGGGGGACTCGCCGGGGATCGGGAGCGCAAATTTCGTGGTGAGGATGCGGTGGAACGACCGTGGCCCGAACGTCACGAGGCGAGCCATCCACCGACCCTGGCGACACACGACCGTCGTCCCTTCGGGGAGCAGGCCCGCGTCGCGTCCATCGACGAACAACGTCCCCGCTCGCCCGTCGAGCACCGTGGCGGTGACGGTCTCGTCGCCATCGAGCACCAGGGAGCGGTCGAACAGCATATGCGGTGAAACCGGCACGACCACGAGCGCACGCATCAGCGGCGAAACGATCGGCCCGCGCACCGAAAACGCGTATGCGGTCGACCCGGTCGGCGAGGCAATGATCAGGCCATCAGTCGAGTAGTCGAGGAACGGCTGCCCGTTGAAGGCGACGCCCAGCCGAACCGTATTGCCCGGCGAACTCTTCTCGACCACCGCGTCGTTCAGCGCGTGAAAGTGTTCCAGCGCACCGACGCCCGGACGCCTCACCTCAATTGCCACGGTCATGCGCTCCTCCACCGTGTAGTCCCCCGCGATCAAGGCCGGCAGTGCGGCGGGAAGCGCTTCAGGATCGATGGCCGTGAGGTAGCCGAGGTGTCCCACATGGACGCCCAGCACCGGCACCTCCTCGGCCAGCACGAGGTCGACCGTCCGCAGCATCGTGCCGTCGCCCCCGAGGCTGAACGCCAGCCCGAGCCCACGTGCGAACTCGGCATCGGGCGCGGCCCAGCGTCCGAGACCGGTCACCTCGGCGTCGCTCGCCGGCACGCGTACCTCGACGCCACGCTGCTCAAGATCCACCGCCAGCGAAGCGATCAGCTCCCACGCCTGGCGACGAGCCAGATGGGGGACGAGCCCGACCGATGCGACCCGAGGCTGCTTCATGGGGCATCCCTCCGGTGGAACCAGGCGAGGAACTCGACGTTGCCATCCGTGCCGGTGATCGGTGAGCGCATCACGCCCATCTTGACCGTTCCAAGCTCGGCGAAGGAACCGGACACCTCGCCGAGGACGCGATCCCACACGACTGGGTCGCGGACGATCCCCTGACCCTTCGAAACCTCCGCCCGCCCGGCCTCGAACTGCGGCTTCACGAGTACGACCAACGACCCGCCCGACCGGCACAGCGCGACCAGGTTCGACGCTACCGACCGCAGCGAGATGAACGACAGGTCTGCAACCACGAGCGGGAACGTCCGCTGCCCGAACAGCACACCTACATCGGCCGTGCGCAGGTTGACCCGCTCGTGCACCTCCACCCGCTGGTCGGCCCGAATCCGCTCGTGCAGCTGACCGAATCCCACGTCGACCGACACCACGCCGACCGCCCCGCGTTGCAGTACACAGTCGGTGAATCCGCCCGTTGAGGCCCCAGCATCGAATACGACGCTGCCCGTCACATCGATCGCAAACTCCGCAAGGGCCGCGTCGAGTTTCTCCCCGCCACGGCTCACGAATCGCGGCGCGTCCCCGACTAATTCCAGCGGATCACCGGGCTGCACCTGCCTGGACGCCTTCTCGGCGATCGCTCCCCCCACCAGCACCCGCCGATCCTCGATCGCCCGCTGCGCCAACTCCCGACTCACAAAGAGGCCGCGACGGACCAGCTCAGCATCGAGTCGTCTCCTCACCGACCCAATCGTACGGGCGGGCAGTGACAGTTTCGGCAGTGAACCGCCGAGCGACGGATGAATCTCGACGCGGTGGACTTCGCCGTGAGCATTCAGCGAATGACGCGCTGCCCGCGCAGCGCCAATTGACGCCTGATGGTCGTAACGCGTACTAACCGGAACGCGCCTGGCTGGAGCCGACCGAGGCCAGGACGTCGGCGATCTGATCGGGTCCGAGGAAGTGGCCGACCTTGGGCCAGACCGTGAGCGCGCCGGACCCGACCCGCTCATGAAGCGCCCTGGCGTGCGAGATCCCAACGGAGGTGTCCGCGTCACCGTGAAAGATCTGAAACGGCATCGTGACGTCGCACGGGTCCACACCCCACGGTTGGCCGAGAGCGGTGTAGTCGGCAACAACCGCATCCGGGCCGTCCTCGAATGCCTCGCCCATGAGGTACGTCGCAAATTGCTCGGCCGACCCCGCACGTTCAACGAGGGCCGATCTCGTTTCGTCGTCGAATGAGGCCATAAGCCAATCGAACGCTGCCTTCGGATCGTGTTGCAGCATGTCGCTGATCGAACGGGCTTTCGCGCGGACCTCATCGATCGGGGCGGTCATCATGAACGTATCCGTAGAGTCGACCTCGTCGACTGACGCCCACGATGTGATTTCACCGATCCCACACACAACTATCGCGAGCGTCGTACCGCTACCCAGGGTCGCGGCAACGGAGCAGGCGTATGGACCGCCGCCGGACATGCCCAGAACGGCCCAGTTGCGCAAATCCAATGCCCTGGCAAACTCCACGACCCGTTTCGCTTCATCGCACACTCGGTACTCGCCGTGGAACGACGAGCCGCCCACACCCGGCCGATTGGGTGCGAGCAATCGAATTCCGAGCCGCTGCGCCAAGGCACTCCAACCTCGGAACGACTGGCCGGACGTCGGTGTTCCATGGAGAGCGACGACGGGCCGTCCGATCGGATCGCCCAAATCCCAATAGGCGATTCGTCGGCCTTCGCCAATATCGACGTGCTGTCGCTCCATCGGGCGTGCCGTCAGTCAGCACGCGACAGGTGCAAGAACCGTAGTTCAGATGCCATGTAGGGACCGATCAAATCGAGCATGCCAGTTTCGATTCGCCACGCAACGTACGCCTCGTGGTTCGGTCGCGACACCCACTTTTCCCAGAGGACAACGACGTCGGCGTTGTCCTGGTCACGGTAGGTGTCGATTCCTTCGCAGCCTTCGAATGCTCGAGTATCGGGAAGTGCAGCCAGCAGAACCTCCAGAAACTCGTCGGCTTTGCCGGGCAGGCAGGTGAACTCGGCCAACACAGTGTGTGACATGAAAGCTCCTTGAACGAGTCGGTGAGGAGGTCACTGTACCGAGTGCGCGTCGTCGGTGCACGGGGGACCCACTCTTCGCGTCAGGTCAAAGCGGCCGCCAGCGCAGCGATGTGCTCATGGTCGGTTCCGCAGCAGCCGCCGACGACCCGTAGGTCCGGAAGGACCGCTCGAAGGGCAACGTATTCGGACGCCAAACCCGACGGATCGCCACGGTCCAAAGTCTCTGCCGCGTCAAGTTCGGCGTGGCTCATCGTCGACGCGTTCGCCCGAATGCCCTTGAGACGTTCGCGCCAGCGTCCAGGTTCGGAGACCGCCGAGGCGAAGTGGGTCGGGTGAGCGCAGTTCACCATGAAATATGCGGGTGCAGCACCGGTCGCTTCGTCGACAGCGTTGATCGCGTCCGGCAACGACACGCCAGACGGAAGTCGCCCGTCGGTCTCAACCGTGAAGGAAATCACGACGGGTACGTCGCGTTCAAGGCATGCAAGCACGATCCCCGTGGCTTCGTCCGGATAGGTCATCGTAAGTGCACTTACTAGGTCGACATCGGCAATGGCAAAGGACTGGACCTGCGCGCTGTGATAATCGGCGGCTTCGCTGACGGTCATCGTCGTACCGACCACATACCCGTCGCCTCGCGGTCCTATCGCACCACTGACCACGACCGTGATCTCCGGTCGGCGAGTCGCGTGTTCGCGCACAAAAGCCACCGATCGACGGTTGACGTCGTCGAGTCGCGCCGCGCCGTAGCCCTGCCGAGCGCCCCAATCGGGGTTGGCGCGCCACGTAGGGGTGTCAACCACAATCCCGACACGGTGTTGCTCGGCAACGTCGAAGTACGACGTGAGGTATCGCTCGAGATGCTCACGTCCGCTGACGGTGTCGAGAAGCGGAAACGCTGCGAAGTCCGGCAAGTCGAGTCCGTAGTGGAACACGAGCGTCGTCTCAAGCCCGCCGTCGGTGAGAAACATCGGCGCAGTGAGCTGCGGCAAGGTGCAGTCGCGCACGAAAATCAGCCTCCTTCTTGTGGGCACACGTGCTGGGCCGCGTGCTACTCGAAGCTGTAAACTAACCACTAAACTAAGTCCATGCGTACCATCAACGTGCACGAAGCCAAGACGCAACTCTCGCGGCTGCTCGACGACGTCCGAGGCGGCGAGGAGATCATCCTCGCAAAAGCCGGTACTCCCTACGCTCGCTTGGTTCCGGTGTCTCCACCCGAACGAAAGCTCGGATTTCTGTCAGGGCTCACGGGCCTCGGCGACCTCATCTTGGAACCGCTCGACGATGGCGTCCTCGACTCGTTCGAGGCCGAACCATGACGACGTTTCTTCTCGACACCCACGTGCTGATCTGGGCTGCTGGGGAACCCGAACGATTGAGCGGGCGAGTTGGCTCAATCCTGGCCGACCAGTCGACGGATCTCATCGTGTCCGCAGCCTCGGCATGGGAGATCGCGACAAAGTTCCGTCTGGGCAAACTGCCGCAAGCAGCAACGCTTGTTGAGCGATGGGACGAGGTCGTGAAGCAACTCCGAGCGTCAGCCACGCCGATCGACAGCGCCCAAGCACGACGAGCGGGTCTGTTCGAGGTCGCACATCGCGATCCCTTCGACCGACTCCTCGCAGCGCAGGCCGAACTGCTCAACTGCCCAATCATCACGATCGACGCCGCCTTCAATCAGTTTCCGGTGACGACCATCTGGTAGCAGGTGAACACCAGCAACCAGCGAAGCCCGGAAGGCCGTCGTGACACCTTGTCACGCGGCCTGAGTCGGTAGCGTGCGGGGCCGTGATTCCCCTTCGCGACGACAACCCGACCCGACGCCGCCCAATTGTCACGCTCGTACTGATCGCAATCAACGTCCTCGTGTTCGTGCTGCTTCAGCCGCACGGCTCATCCACCGCGGTCATCAAGATCAACCCGCCCGCGTCCATCAGTGACCAGCCGGTCACCGACGAGGTGTTCCTCTACTGGCAGGCCGCCATTCCCTGCGAGCTTTCGACGCTGCACCCCCTCGACGAACGCGAACTTCAGGCAACGCTGCGCGGCAATGACCACGCCTGCAACGTCAGCAAAGGGAAGGAGAAGTCGCCCGAATACTTCGCCGCCAAGCGGCCGCTGGCCGCTGGAATGTTCTCGATGTTCCTGCACGGCGGATGGATGCACCTGCTCGGCAACCTGCTGTTCCTGTGGATCTTCGGCAACAACGTCGAAGATCGGTGGGGACGAATTCGCTACCTGCTCTTCTACCTTGCCGCCGGATTCGTCGCCCTTGCCGCGCACGTGGCCGTGCAGCCCAACTCCACCATCCCGGTCGTGGGCGCGTCGGGTGCGATTGCGGGCGTTATGGGCGCGTACCTCATCATGTTCCCAAGGGCACGAGTTCTGACTCTGATCGCCATCTTCCCGCTGAAGGTCCGGGCCTGGTTCCTCCTCGGCGTCTGGTTCGTGCTCCAGTTCTTCACCAATCCCAACGAGGGCATCGCATGGGTCGCCCACGTCGGCGGGTTCGTGTTCGGCGTGATCCTCGCCGTCACGTGGCGTCGCCACCGGGTCGACCTCGACACCCTCCACCGGTTCAGCTAATCGTCCAGTAGTACCCCGTGCGAGGGCAGGTCGCGTCGCCAATCCACCTCGCGGCCAGGGTCGCGGTACATCCGGTGCGCTCGCGGTACTTTCGGACGCGCCAAACGCACCGCAACCGGACCAGTTGCACCGCGACCCGATCAGTACGCATCGCCATTCCACGTCGCGGCCAAGGTCGCGGTACATCCGGTGCGCTCGCGGTACTTTCGGACGCACCAAACGCACCGCAACCGGACCGGTTGTACCGCGACCACCAACGCAGACCCACGCGACGCGCCCGCAGACAGGCTCGGATCTGCAAGCATCGGCAAGTGACCCGATTCGACGCATTTCCCGGCCTCCGCTACCACCCGACAGCCGCCGCGAGCCCTGCTGCGACCACCGCCGACGTGACCGACCTCGTCGCCCCGCCGTACGACGTCCTGTCCGACGCCCACCGCCAAGCGCTCGAGGACCGCAACCCCGCCAACAGCGTCCGACTCGATTACCCACACGGCGCGACCGACCCCGACGCCTATACCCATGCGAGGACGCTGCTCGACACGTGGCTAGCCGACGCAACGCTCCGACGCGACGAGGCCCCGACGCTCACCGTGTACCGCATGAAGGCCCCAAGCGGACGGTCCACAACCGGCGTTCTCGGCGCACTCGGTCTCGAACCTCCGGGCATCGGCGACGTACTCCCGCATGAAGAAACCACGGCGAAGGACAAGGCCGACCGCCTTTCGCTCATTCGGGCCACCCAGATCAACACCTCCCCGATATGGGTGCTCGCCACTGCCAAGGGGCTCGGTCAAGCGTGCGCCGAGGTGATCGACGCACGTCCCTCCGATGCCAGCGCAGACGACCTCGACGGCGTGCGTCACGAGGTGTGGGTCGTCACTGACGCGGCCACGATCCAGACGCTGCGCGACACGATTATCGGCGCGCCGGTCGTCGTCGCCGACGGTCACCACCGCTTCGAAACGGCGCTCGCCTACGAACGCGAACAACCGACCGCCGACGCAATACTCGCGTACGTCGTCGAGCTCACGGAATCGGAGCTGGAGGTGCGCCCGATCCACCGAATCGTCAGCGTTCCAACCGGCACCGACCTTCTCGCACACCTCGACCACTGGTTCGACCGCCGTGAACTGACCGGCTCGATGGACGCCGCCCAGCACGACGGACCCGTCCTCGTGACCGGTCCCGCGACCAGCGTCGTCCTGGTGCCGAAGACAGACGCGTTCGACGACGACACCATTCTTGACTCGCAGCGTCTGCGGATCGCACTCGCCAACCTCGACGGCACCGAGGTTCGGTTCCATCACGACCCCGAGGTGGTCGTCGCGTCGGTCGGCCCAGGATCGTTCGGCGTTCTGCTCCGCCCTGCCACCGTGGCACAGATCAGGGCGGTTGCCGCCGCCCGCACCCGGATGCCGCCGAAGACCACGTTCTTCTGGCCCAAGCCGCGTACCGGCCTCGTTTTCCGCCCGGCCCTCCCGTAGCGACGACGCTCCGGCGAACATGACCGACGTGCCTGCAAACTCGAGGTTGGGAAGATCAGCCACCTCCGGGGTAGCCAAAGTTCCCAACCTCGCCCCAGCGGTCCCCTCACCCGGGAGGTTGGGAAGATCGGCCACCTCCGGGGTAGCGGATGTTCCCAACGTCACCCCGGACAACGAAATGAAAACGCTTACACCAAGCGGCCGCCGACTATCGTGCATCGCGAAGATTGCCCGTCCCCACCCGAAGGATTGATTCAAATGGCTTCCAGTTCGACCGACGTTGCAGCACTCCTTGGCGCGCAAGCGGACAGCCTGCTCGGGCACACCTGCGGCGGGATTGCCAAGGAGACGCTCCACCTTCCGGGCCCCGACTTCATCGATCGCATCTTCACTTCTACCGATCGATCCATCCCGGTGCTGCGCAGCCTCGCGAGCGTGTACGGCCACGGACGCCTCGGCGGCACCGGCTACATCTCGATCCTTCCGGTCGATCAGGGAATCGAGCACTCGGGTGCGGCAAGCTTCGCCAAGAACATGACGATGTTCGATCCAGCATCGATTGTCGAGCTGGCCATCGAAGGCGGCTGTTCAGCCGTAGCAACGACGTTCGGCGTCCTCGGCTCCGTCGCCCGGAAATACGCCCACAAGATCCCGTTCATCGTAAAGGTCAATCACAACGAGCTGCTCAGCTACCCCAACGGTGCCGACCAGGTGATGTTCGGTGGCGTGCAGCGCGCCGCGGACCTGGGCGCGGCAGGCATCGGCGCGACGATCTACTGGGGCTCAGCCGAGTCGACCCGTCAGCTGCAGGAGGTCGGTGCCGCGTTCGAGGAGGCTCACCGCCTCGGCATGTTCACGGTCTTGTGGTGCTACGTCCGCAACAACGGGTTCACCGTCGACGGCAAGAACTACGAGGTCTCGGCGGACCTCACGGGCCAGGCCAACCACCTCGGCGTGACGCTCGGTGCCGACATCATCAAGCAGAAGCTCCCGGAGAACAACGGCGGTTACAACGCGCTCTCCAAGTTCGGCAAGACCGACAAGCTCGTCTACGGGACGCTCACCACCGACCACCCGATCGACCTCACCCGTTGGCAGGTAGCGAACTGCTACATGGGTCGCATCGGCCTGATCAACTCCGGCGGAGCCTCGGCAGGCGAGAGCGATCTCGCCGAGGCGGTGCGGACCGCCGTCGTGAACAAACGGGCAGGCGGCCAGGGCCTTATCGCCGGACGCAAGGCGTTCCAGCGTCCGATGAAGGACGGCGTCGCACTGCTGAACGCGATCCAAGACGTCTACCTCGACACCGCGATCACCATCGCGTAGAGCGTTTCGGTCGCGTCTGGGTCCAGTTCCACAAGGGCCTGGACCCGAGACGCGACCAGGGTCTGGTTGGGTTACCCAGCAAGTCGAAGACGAGCGAAATCAATCACGCGAGCCTGTCGAGCACCGCTGGAGACAACGTCGACTCGCTCCGCCAGCACCTCCGTCCGGCTCTGGGTAGCCGCCCCAACGCGGAAGAACCGGCGCGAGACCGCGCCGTGCACACCAAGGCGCGTCCCCTCCACAAGGTCAGCGTGCTCGCCGACCCACCGCACCGGCACGAGCACGGATCGTCCGTCTTTGCGGACGCGAACATCGAACGTTGTCACCGCCTCGCCGGCCACGGTCAGCACCGTCGCGGCTGCCGCAAGTTCGCCGATCACCACGACAAGGTTCACATCGCTTGGTGCGGACGTGTCCTTCGCCGCTCGTCGCCGCTTGCCGCGCGCCGAAACCTGACTTTTCACTGCTGATGTCGCTGTTGTTGCACTCATCTCGAACCACCTTGTCGGAGGGACTCTCAGTCGCGGGGAAGCGGTAGCTCCATCATGACGGGGCCCTATGACAGTTTCGTCGGAGACGTCGAGGAACAGAGACTCTCAACCCAGATTCGCGACACGCTCCGAAACGTCACCGAGTCGCGGATCTGCCTCAAGCACGCGTGAGAACAACTCCCGCGCCCGCGGCAACTCGCCGGCTCGCTCGTACAGGTCAGCCAACGCGTACCAAAGGCGGACGTGGTGCGAGCGTGCATGCTTCGTGCGGATCGGCGACCGCTCTAACAGCTTGATTGCTTCGTCGAGCTTTCCCTGATCGGCGAGCGACCCTGCCATGACGATTCGCCCTTCGGTCACCAGTTCTGCGCTCGGCGACGAGGCAGCGAGCTCGTCCCACAGCTCACGAACCGTGTCGTAGTGACGCAGCGCCCGGTGGCAGTCGGCAAGAACCGGATTCTGCTCCACCGACGCCGTCAGCTCCGTAAAGCGCTCCAGATGACGGATCGCCTCGGCCCACTTCTCCTGCCGGTACAGACAGAGCCCCGCTAGTTCACGCACGGACGGCACATCAGGGGCGTCGTCGAGCAACGGACGAACGATCTTCATCGCATCACCAAAGCGCTCGCGCTCGTACGCCTTTGACGCCTCCATCAACGCAGCCTCGACACGACCACTTCGACGGCTACCCACTCCTTTCGAGATTTCGGCAACGACATGGTCGGGAAGCGTTGGACGCCGGTCACGCAAACGCGCCGGAGCAACGGGGGCAGGCTCGGACCAAGACGGATGTGCAACCTCCTCGTTGTCAGTCTGCGGTTCGCCACGCTGCCAACCAAGCATCTGCCAGGGCTCACGAGACTCCGTGCGCTGGGCCGGCTGGCGCTTATAGCCGCCGTCATGAACGATCGGCGCAGGTTCTTCGCGAGGACGTTCCTCCCCACGGTCGCGTTCCGGCCGCCCACCTCCCGGCCCTCGCCGCGCGTCGTTCCAAGCACTCGACGCAGACCGTCCCGGACCACGATCGGTACGCTCCGGACGACCGGAACTCCACCCCGGCCGCGACCTTTCGGTCCAACCGGAAGTCGGCCCCCGATCTCGCCCTCCCGAACGATCATCGCGATCCGGGCGCGTCGACGGACCACGGGAATCATCACGACGAGGCACGAAACCACCGTCGTCACGAGACGTCCGAGGCGCAAAGTCGCCGGTCTCCCGACGAGGCCGGAACCCCTGGTCGCTACCCCGCGATGGAGCAGACCGAAAACCACCGGCATCGTCACGACGAGGCGCAAAACCACGACCCTCATCACGCGGCGGACCAGACCGAAGCGGCCGTGAGCGTTCGGATGGAAGGCCAGAACGTGGAGGACGTTCCGTCCAAGGACGACCACCGCCATCTCCACCGCCCGGTCGAGGCGAGTCTTCACGCTTGCGCCCCCGGAAACCGCCGCCGGAACCGCCCCGGTCATCGCTGCCGCCTCCTGGACGGCCACGAAATCCTCCTCCGTCTCTCGGCCCTCCGGCTGACTCACCCGAACGGGGCCCACGATCCGTCCAGGACCCAGGTCCAAGCGCGCCAGCACCATCACGCACGGAACCCCGAGGACCTCCACCGTCGGTGCGCCCCCAACCCCCGCGTGACCCGGATGAATCGCGGCCGGTCGATGCACCACTTGGGTTCGAGCCCCACGACCTGGAGGCGCCCCCGCCCGGCCGCTCGGGACGGGCAGGTCGATCGCCCCACTCGACCTGCGGTCCCTTTCGAGCGGCACCGTCACGCCCCGGCGACGACCATCCGGTCCCCTGTCCTCGAAATCCTCCGACCCGCGGTCCCCGCCGATCTCCAGACGATGATGAACCTGATGGTGGCCTAGGAGACATGGGCAGCAAGGATACTCGGAGGTCCGACCCGCCATCTCCGCTGCCGCGAAGCCATAAGCGGCGAGAAATGCAAAGAGCCCCGCCGAAGCGGGGCTCCTCAAGAAAATTCCGGCGACGACCTACTCTCCCGGGAGAATGCTCTCCAAGTACCATTGGCGCTGGCAGGCTTAACTTCCGTGTTCGGAAAGGGAACGGGTGTATCTCCGCCGCTATGGCCACCGGAAAAAATGTCGACAGCTCCGCCGTCCTTCAAAACCTCAATAGCGAGCACAAGCATAAAAGAAACCAAGCCCTCGGCCGATTAGTACCGGTCAGCTCAATGGATCGCTCCATGTACACATCCGGCCTATCAACGTAATCGTCTATTACGGGCCTTACCAGGTTGACCCTGTGGGAGATCTCATCTTGAGACGAGCTTCGCACTTAGATGCTTTCAGCGCTTATCCCTTCCGCAGGTGGCAAACCAGCCGTGCCTTTGGCAAGACAACTGGCACACCAGAGCTGCGTCCGTCCCGGTCCTCTCGTACTAGGGACAGCCTCTCTCAAATCTCCTCCGACTGCAGCGGATAGGGACCGAACTGTCTCACGACGTTCTGAACCCAGCTCGCGTACCGCTTTAATGGGCGAACAGCCCAACCCTTGGGACCTGCTTCAGCCCCAGGA